>NZ_JALNTK010000024.1:0-72349 GCF_023161865.1 Pseudoalteromonas sp. 2CM36K | reverse complement strand
TGGTCGAATTAAAACCGTACTCCAATTATTGGGTGGGAGTCCATACATCTTTAACCTTTAACCTTTAACCTTTAACCTTTAACCTTTAACCTTTAACCTTTAACCTTTAACCTTTAACCTTTATTATTTCTGACACACCTCACAAAAAACGGTGCTGCGTTGACCTAGGCGAATTTCGGTTAGTTCGGTATCGCAATTTACACAGGGCAGGCCTTTTCGGCCATACACTAATAGCTGCTGCGCAAAGTAGCCAGGCTTACCGTCACTTTGGGCAAAGTCTTTTAACGTTGTGCCGCCTTGGGTAATTGCAGCGGCTAAGGTGTCTTTTATAATTGGGATTAACGCTTGGTAGCGCTTAAGACTTACCTTACCGGCTTCTTTTCGCGGATCGATACCTGCTTTAAATAATGATTCGTTAGCATAAATATTACCAACCCCCACCACCACGGCGTTATTCATAATAAACTGTTTAACAGGCACTTTTTTATTGCGAGATTGCTCATAAACACGTTTAGCAAAAAAGTCATCAGTGAGTGGCTCGGGGCCTAATTTAGCTAGTAGCTTGTGCTCTTCATTGGGTGCTTGCCATAAACAACAACCAAAGCGGCGCGGGTCATTCAAACGCAGTGCTTTGTCGTTCGCTAAAATAAACTCAACATGGTCGTGTTTTTTAAGTGGCTCGGTTTTATTTACAACGCGCAAGTTCCCCGACATACCCAAATGCAATATAGCCGAGCCTAGCTCGCACTCTAATAATAAATATTTTGCACGGCGTTCAATACTGCTAACCATTAACCCCTCAAGTTGATACACCTCATCGGGTACAGGCCAGCGCATACTGGCATTATGAATGTTTACCTTAGTCACAACTTGGTTTAGCACATGGGGGGTAATGCCCATGCGGCTAACTTCTACTTCTGGTAATTCAGGCATTTATAAAACTCACTTATGAAAAGGTAAAACTAGGAAATAATTGCTTAGCAGTGCTTAAATCAAGCAACATTAGTCGCTGACTGGTTTTATCGAGAAGATAATACTGACCATTTGCTTCATATAATAAGTACACCCAAGGTAGGGGCTCACCCGCGAGTTCAAACGTTGCTGCCGATAGTGGCTTATTCATATCAAGCGCATCAGGTGTGGTGGTCATCAGCGCGGTATTTTGCCATAAATAAACAAGCTCACTAAGTTGCAGCTCTGAGCCTTGCCAACTAAGCGGTACATTTTTTTGCAAAGCAGTAGTACGCCAACTAGTGCCAATACGCTCAATTTTTTGGTCGCTAAATTTAAGTGTTAATACAAAACTTTGCACAGGAAGTAGTGGCTGCAATTGCGCCTGTGTTTCATCATTCCCTATGTTTTTATGCAGTCCATTTAAAAAGAAGATCATAATCAACATCGAAAAAATAATAACATTGTTCCAACCTTTGCGGCCGAGTTGCATGTGGGTCTTCCAATTAATAATATCGATTTAAAGTGTAACCAAAACTTAATTACACTGTCTATATGTTAAAACCCAAAGACTTTGCTAGAATATCGGCAAATTTTAAGGAGTTTAGTCATGTCAATGTATGTAGTGGGCCATAAAATCCCAGATTCAGATTCAATATGTGGTGCAATTGCACTGGCGTATTTAAAAAACCAAATTGATGAGCCAGCAATCCCAACTCGCCTAGGCGAAGTGTCACCTGAAACACAATTTATTTTAGATAAATTCGGTTTTGAAGCACCTGAGCTAAAACTTAGCTACGCTGGCGAAGACGTTTATATTGTAGACCACACAGAAAAAACCCAAGCACCTGACGATATTGATCAGGCTCGCGTTGTTGGCGTAGTTGATCACCATAAACTAGGTGATTTAACCTCATCAACTCCGCTTGAGTGTTGGATCCGCCCTGTTGGTTGCTCAAACACCATTATTAAAATGATGTATGACTTCTACAACGTTGAGATCCCTAAAGATATTGCTGGCATTATGCTTTGCGCTATTTTAAGCGACACGGTTATTTTTAAGTCACCAACCTGTACTACTGCCGATATTAAATGTGTTGAAGCACTAGCAGAAATTGCAGGCATTGAAGACTTCAAAGAACTAGGCATGGACATGTTCCGCGTTAAATCAGCCGTTGAAGATACGCCAGTACGTGACTTAGTAATGCGTGACTTTAAAGACTTTAACATGAACGGTAACCTTGTTGGTATTGGTCAGTTAGAAGTTATTGACCTTGCGGTATTTGACGAGATTAAAGCCGACCTTGAAGCCGACATCGCGAAGCTTAAAGAAGAAGGCGGTCGTCATTCAGTATTTTTACTACTAACCGACATTATGAAAGAAGGCTCACAAATGCTGATTGCATCAGACGATGCCAGCCTTGTTGAGCAAGCCTATGGTGAAAAGCCAGAAGACGGTAAAGTATGGCTAGACGGCGTATTGAGCCGCAAAAAGCAAGTAGTACCACCACTACAAGACGCTTTTAAGGGCTAGGTTCGAGGTTCGAGGTTCGAGGTTCGAGGTTCGAGGTTCGAGGTTCGAGGTTCGAGGTTCGAGGTTCGAGGTTCGAGAAATTTAAAAACCTTGCGGTTAATATCGCAAGGTTTTTTTATACCTGTAGCAGCGGGTTTACCCCGCGTCAGGTATTAGGCTCAAGGTGCTAGGCTCTCAGTCCGCAGCTCTTGGCCCGTCCGTTACGGTATAAAGCCCCACCTACATTAAAATACCTGCTATATTTACTTATAAAATAAAGGCGTTAGGCTCTAAGTGCTAGGCTCGGGCTTCAAGCCGTAACCCGCAGCCCGCAGCCAAAACATAAGGACATAAAATGCAAATACTTCACCATGGAGCAGTCAATGGCGTAACAGGCTCATGCCACCAGCTGATAATAAACGATCAAAGCTCTTTTCTAATTGACTGCGGGCTGTTTCAAGGAGAAGACTCAGTTGATGATCTTAATATTGAATTTAATATAGACAAAGTTCGCGCGCTTATTGTTACCCATTGCCATATTGATCATGTTGGCCGGATTCCCTATTTATTAATGGCTGGCTTCAAAGGTCCTATATTTACCTCTATTGCATCAGCAAGTTTACTGCCGTTAGTCATTGAAGATGCATTAAAAGTGGGCGTCACACGCGATCAAAAAATAATAGACACCTGCTTAAGGCTACTTAAACAGCAAGTTGTCGAAATCGATTTTAAAACCTGGTTTGATCTTCCTTGTAAAGGTGAACACATAGCCAAAGCCCGACTTCAACGAGCAGGGCACATTTTAGGCTCCGCTTATGTAGAAATAGATATAAGCACGCCTCCCCACAAAGCGAGCAATATTCATAGAGTGGTTTTTTCAGGTGATTTAGGCGCGCCCTATACGCCTTTACTACCCGCCCCTAAAGCCCCCTATAAAGCAGATACTTTAGTTATTGAGTCAACCTATGGAGATAAAAACCATCAAGGGAGAAAACAACGTACGCAAACCTTAAAAGCCGTGATTGAGCGCGCAGTTGCCGACAATGGCGTAGTACTTGTACCTGCCTTTAGTATTGGCCGTACACAAGAGCTGTTATACGAACTTGAACAGCTAATTCATGCCTCTACAAAAAATTCACCTTGGCGCACAATACAAGTAATACTCGACTCCCCCATGGCGGCTAACTTTACTCAACAGTACCGAAAATTTAAATATTTATGGGATGAAGAGGCAAAACAAAAAGTAGCCAAAGGCCGCCACCCACTCGACTTTGAAAACCTCACTACAATAAATACCCATAGTGAGCACTTAGCGTTAATAAATTACTTAGCCACCCGTCAAACACCTGCCATTATTCTAGCTGCAAGCGGTATGTGCACCGGCGGGCGAATAGTTAACTACCTAGAACGATTTTTAACCGACAAAACCACCGACGTACTCTTTGTAGGTTATCAAGGGCGCGGAACATTAGGACGCGATATACAAACCTACGGCCCAAAAAATGGCTATGTAGTTATTATTAATACCCGCATTAATATAAACGCCAAAATACACACCATAAGCGGCTACAGTGCTCATGCCGATCAAGCCGGTCTCATCAAATTTGTAACCGGTATGCGCAAAAAGCCCCGCCATATAAAAATAGTTCACGGCGATGATGACGCTAAAAATGCACTCGCAGCAAAATACAGGGAAGTGTTGGGTGATGAAGTGAAAGTTGAAATTGGGAAGGGATAGGTTCGAGGTTCGAGGTTCAAGGTTCAAGGTTCAAGGTTCAAGGTTCAAGGTTCAAGGTTCAAGGTTCAAGGTTCAAGGTTCAAGGTTCAAGGTTCAAGGTATTTAAAAACCTTAAGGTTAATATCGCAAGGTTTTTATATCCGTAGCAGCGGGTTCATCCCGCGTCGTTATTAGGTTTTAGGTTCATGGCCCGCTACTCGTAACCCGTTGCCCGTTGCCCGTTACCCGTTACCCGCTGCCGTGAACCCAAACACCGTGCTTGGCTTAATCTCTACCTAAAACCTAATACCTAGCACCTTTGTCTTTAACCAGACGCGGGATAAACCCGCTGCTACACCAATCAACCTTAACCCGCTTCTCGTCACCCGTCACCCGTTACCCGTTACCCGTTACCATTGTTGTGATTCAATATCTTTATTATCTACGCTCATTTCTATTTGTTTGTTAAGTAAGTTAATTAATAAAATACTGCGCATATCGCCATTGGGCTCTTTGTAAATTGCTTGAATACCTTTAAAAGAATCGTTATTAACGCTCACTACATCACCCGCTTTTGGCATCGTTGACTCAACAGTTTGTGAACATTCACTTTGTAATTGTTCAATTAAACTTATGGGTACCACTTGATAACTCGCACCATAAGACACAAACCCACCAATACCGCGGGTATTTTTTACAGCAGAAAAGTTACCACTTTTTAATTCAAGGCGAACAAATAAGTAATTAGGAAACAAAGCTAACTGCTTAACAGTGCGACGACCTTTAATGAGCTTTT
The DNA here is from genome assembly GCF_023161865.1 of Pseudoalteromonas sp. 2CM36K. Taxonomy (NCBI): domain Bacteria; kingdom Pseudomonadati; phylum Pseudomonadota; class Gammaproteobacteria; order Alteromonadales; family Pseudoalteromonadaceae; genus Pseudoalteromonas; species Pseudoalteromonas sp. 2CM36K. The sequence continues at coordinate 67,372 of NZ_JALNTK010000024.1, read as the reverse complement.
CTGTTGTTAATTTGGGGTAAAATGCCTCAATCCCTTGGTTGGTTAAATTAGCTTTTGCCCTTTCCTCTTGTCGTGGCTTACACATAACTAAATACCAATTTTCCATACTATATCCTGTAACCTTAGCTTAACGAGCAATCGTCAGCATTTATCTAACCGAACACACTATTGTAAACTACTCACAGACTTGATGCGAGGTAGATAGTTAGGTTCGAGAAATTTAAAAACCTTGCGGTTAACATCCGCATCGCAAGGTTTTTTATGCCTGTAGCAGCGGGTTTACCCCGCGTCAGTATTAGGGTTTAGGGTTTAGGCGCGTAACTCGTTGCTCGTAACGTATCGGAGTTTTTCAAGGGGAAACACAGGAGAAAAGTGTGACTTTTTATTGAATGTTAGATTTCTTCAATAAAACAAATAGAAAAGTGATCGCGGTAGGAATGAGCATTACAAACCAATGAACTGGTTTTACGGGTGAAGTCGATTGATAGGTATAGTGTGGTGTTTATGCGTAAAAGCCCCAATGTCACTTATGTAAAATATCAATGTTTGTACATGATGACCGTTTTTAATGACCTAACTCAATAAGGAATGGCGAATACGATAAATATTCATATTATGCAAGTGAAGCTTTATGAGGCAGGCGCGGCAAGCCATCGCTTGAGAGATTGAATAAACATGACCACCTAAATCGGCAACCATGCCGCCATTAAAATTCGGCCCCCTTTAACGTTAAATCTTCAAACACTAAAATGTCATTTTCATTGGTTATCTGTCGTGAAATTTTGTGCTCAAAATAGAGTTTTTACCTAAGGTTTTACCGCATAATTTATTGATGCATTGTTTTATTTTCTCCCAGCGATTTGCCCCTTTATTTCGTCAGTTAAACGTTTACAAAACACCTAATCAAGTGCATAAAAAAGACTTGGAACTTTCGCCCCAAGCCTTTCATTAAAACTGTCACCTATTTCAGAACGTGACAGAAATCGTTATATAACAGTGATAACCGTATTTAGATCATCGGTTAACTAATCTGCGGGTAAAAGCGAATACAATTAAAATTAAACTGAACCAGCCTAAGCTACCACTATCATTATCACTAGAGTCTTCAACGGGTTTTTCAACAACAGGTGCAGCCACTACATTAATGCTAAATTGTTCTGTTACGGGCTGTGAAATTTCACCATCGGTAACAGATACGACAATAGTTACCGTACCAATATGTGCATCACCAGGCGTACCTGAAAAAGTTCTAGTGTCTGCTTCAAAACTCAACCAGCTTGGCAACTCTGTGCCATCTTCTAATGTTGCAGAATAAGTCAGCTCATCGCCTTCATCAGCATCAGTAAAAGTTTGCGCATCAAAGGTAAAGCTATACGCAAGACCCGATTGTGCTTCCTGATCTGGAATTGCTATGTTGACTACGGGCGCCCTGTTCTTTTGAATAACAACAACTTGTGCACTCGCATTAACAGTTTCGTCATTAGCTAGCTCAACCACTACTGTTACCGTTTGCTCGGCAATATCGACAGGCCAAATTATCTGACCAGCTTGAGCAGCCAATTCAGTTGCAAGATTTAATTGACCACTAGCATGAACTAGTTTGACATTTAGCTCATCATTTTGGTCTAGTCCTGCAACATCCCAAGAAACTCTTAAGTTTTCACCATTAAAGACAACGTTTTCAGTGTTGATTAAAATACTTGGTACTATGTCAACGACGACATCAAACATTACTTGCTTACTATCGATTGTAATATCAAAAGATTGAGCTTCAACATTTTCGCCTGAAACGTCTAAACGATATAAACCTAAAGGCAAACCGTTAAAGGCAAATCGTCCGGCAAGATCGCTTAAAGTGGTGTTAACTAAATCAACCTGTATACCTTCAGCCGTGAATAGTGATAAATCTACATTAGCTACTGCATGGCTGTTAGCAGAAACAAATCCAATAAGGCTTGCTTGGTGTGTATTAATTACCACACTTTCAGCTGTGCTGATTTGATCATCGTCTGTTATGACAAAAACACTATAGTAGTAAATCGTATCTCTAGATGCCGAAGTATCATTACATTCGTTAGCAACTTCACCACAAATCTTCAGGCCATCATTTGGACTTACAGGGAAATCATCTGTGCTTCTTACAGTGATCACTTCAGCAATATTTGGCAAGTTAGGTAATGTCCATGTAAGTTGAACATCGCTACCGTTTGAGCTGGCTTGCAAATAGCTAATAGCCTGAACGGCCACAGCGGTTTCACCACTATATGTGGGCTCAACAATGGTATTGTCGATAACTGCGCGCACATCACTATTAACTTTAATAACAAAACGCTCATCGCTAGTTATTTCCTCGTAGTTTATGACTTCTAGTGTGCCACTTTCTGTTGTGCGTTTTACAAAGACTCTAGCGTTGGGGAATTGCTTATAACGTTCAATTTCTACTTCAAACTCACTTGCGCGAGACAAGTAAAGCTTTTCAGACATAAGTGAGCGACTTACATAGCTTACATCTTGTGCCATTTGCTCAGATAAAGGCATTAAACGAGCTGGTTCGTCAGTTTGCTTGTTTTTCACCGAAACAATACGAGCACCCTGCACGACGACTTGCGTATGAACTAAAGAGTTCATAGTAATAGCCGCTTTATTACTATTTCCTTTTACATTTTGCTCAGTAACACCTTCCTTACTGGCATTCAAATAAAATGCATTTTGTGCTTCTTGTGCAGTGCTATGAAGCTGTAACTCATCATTAGTAACACTAGCAAATCTGGTCATTGAACCACTGTTAACATAAGGGTTGTACGCCACAAAATCACCGTATTGGCTTTGCACTGTGCCTGTTTTTTTGAAGTCAACGACAAAATGCGGGATAGTGCTTAACGCATCGCCAGTAAATTCTAATTGGCTATAACTGCTTGGAAAGTTATTATCATGCGTTACAAGTACGGTAGTGTTGTTATATTTAATGAGTTGGGTTGCCACGATGGCATGACCACCTTTTACAGTGAAGTAGAACACCAGTGGGGATGCTTTATCATTAGTGAAGTGTTTAGCATAATAGCTACTTAGCTGCTCAACATTGCTAAAACGTGAGAAACTGGCACTACCGGCGCCACTATTTGCTCCGCTCCCCGAGTATGCGCCTTGGGTAACAAAGTAATAAGCAATTTGCGCCATACTTTGCACAATATCATTATTGTTCGTTGCAACATATTGACTCACGTCTTTAGGTAACGGTTTTGGTGTTTGCGTTTCACGGTATTGCCAATGGTCATTATAGAGTGCGGTAATTGTTTGCGCAGAGCTACCCTCAACAATTGAGCTACCCCAAGCTGATGCTTGTGCGCTGTTATTAAAGTTACTCGCCGCTGAAGTGGCTAATCCATAACACACTCCGCCGAAACTGCGATTTTCTCGAACACTTTTATCAATGCCGTCATATTTACCGACAATTTCATAGGCTTCATCTCTACGATGTTCAGGTAAAATAGGCGTGATACCATCAGCAACATTAAGTAAGGTACCATGCACTTCAAGTTGCTCGAGTGAACAGTTTCCTAACACCCAGCAAGCAATGCCTCCGTCAGCTAACATGGCATCACTCCAACCACCATTCTTAAAGGCATAACCATGTTGGTCAACATTAAATGAAGTACCATAAACACTCAAATTGTTTAAATCCTTTATAACTTCACACTGCTCAGCTAAACAAATAGACATGCTGGCATCTTTAAGTACATAAGGTGCATTATTCAGGGTGAAGTCTACTTTAAAAGCCTTCTTAGCAGCGTCAACTGAACATTCCCCTGGTAACTGCTGGTTACTATCTTGAACGATAAAGCTGTGCTGAGAACAAATATCCTCTAATGCACCACCACTTTTAGCAACTAGATCACGAAAATAAACAGTAAAGGTATTTGAAACCTTGGCGCCACGTTTTTGATAAACTTTATCGGTTTCAAACTCAAAATTAAAAAGAGATTGCGCTTGGTTGAACCAGACATTGTCAATAGCAAAACCGGCGCGCTCTTCTGTTTCTATTGCAATACGGAAGCTAGCAATGTTCTCACCACTAATTTCAAAACGCTCAATACCATAGATGGAATCAAAACGCTTACCTAGAAGCTCGCCATTTTCGTTATACCAAGAAATAGCCGTTGAGCTGAGGTCATCAAAATAACCTGCATCAAGGGCAAACGTATTTACTGTTAAGGTTCTACTTGGATCCGCCGGGTCGACAAAATGCCCCTCAATAGCACCATTAAATCTTGGATAGCCCGATAACACCGGAGTAGTTGGGTTAGCACTATCTGAAGTGATAAATGGTGTATCTCCAGAGAAAATAATTCCTTTATCAGCATACTGGTCTGTTATGTAAGTGTTTGTAGCAAACTCTGAAAAGGTAATTATACCTTCCTGTGCCTCTGCCTGAACTTGGTTTTGTTTACTGAATTGTTGTTTTTGAATAGTTGGTGAAGAAGAATAAAACTCTTCACTATAAGCTTGTTGATTGGTCTGTGCGTTGGCCGAAGTGACTAAAAGACTATAAGCTAAGCATGTTGACACGAAAGTAACTTTATTACATTCCATAAATATTCCCTTTTATCAATAATGAAACACCCCTAAATAAAAACATGCAGTTAACTTTTATTTAACATCTTGGATGCCTGATTAGGATATATCAGTATACTTTTTACAGCAAGCGTCGACAGAATATTTAGTTTTTGAGGTTGGCTTGAGCTTCGCATCTTATCGTGTGGGTATCTCTTACACTTAATTATTCGCTTTTTAATCGTGGCAAAAAATTCAGCAACCGCATTATCATGATAATGCGGTTGACGCCTGAAGCGACTAAGTGATTTTAATGATCAAAGCTTAATAAGAATAAGCGATCAAAGTTAATGCAATTGGGTGATCAAAGCTGGAGAGAATATGCAACTGTCAGATTTGATTGAGCTCTTGTTTGTTTAGCCCAACTGGTTAATTCGAGGTTCTAGGCTCGATGCCCATCCCCCGTCGCTCGTAGCTCGTTACCCGATGTCTGTTACCCTTTAACCAACTTTTTCATATGCTCAGTAAACTCATCACCTAAACTTTCATGGCGCATGCTGTATTCTACAATGGCTTTTAAGTAACCGAGTTTATCACCACAGTCATGTGAGCGGCCGCTCATATGAAACGCTTCTACAGTTTCCTGTGCTATTAGCGCATCAATTGCATCTGTTAGCTGTATTTCGCCACCAGCGCCAACGTGTGTTTTAGCTAGTAACGGCCAAATATTTTTACTTAATACATATCGGCCAACAACCGCGAGGTTTGAAGGGGCAACATCAACATATGGCTTTTCAACCATGGCATTAATAGCGGCGCTTTCACCTGGGGTTAGTTCTACACCGTTAATATCAGCAATACCGTATTTGCTCACATCTTCCTGTGCTACAGGTTCAAGCATAATTTGGCTGGCTTGCGTTTGGTTAAAACGGGCAATCATCGCCGCTAAGTTTTCAGTTTTTTGATTTGCCGTATAAGCATCGAGGATTACATCAGGTAGCACCACTACAAAGTCGTCATCACCCACAATTGGCTTAGCGCATAAAATAGCGTGTCCTAAGCCTTTAGCTTCACCTTGGCGTACATGCATAATGGTTACATCAGGTGGGCAAATAGAGCGTACTTCATCAAGTAATGTACGCTTAACACGTTTTTCAAGCGTTGCTTCTAACTCAAAACTGGTATCAAAATGGTTTTCAATCGCATTTTTAGAGCTGTGCGTTACTAATACAATTTCTTTTATGCCCGCAGCAACACATTCGTTAACTATGTACTGTATAAGTGGCTTATCAACCAAAGGCAACATTTCTTTAGGGATGGCTTTGGTCATAGGTAACATACGCGTGCCTAAACCGGCAACAGGAATTACAGCTTTCATGCTAGTCCTTTAATTAAGTTTTTAATAATTTTGATAAATTAGCAGCTAAGCAATATATCTAAGCTGAATAGTTTTAATCTTTTTTAAGTAATGTTTGAGTAAAACAACATCATCAAAAAAAAGAAAAAGACCGAGTTCAAATTAGGCTCGGTCTTGTTTAACGTTTAGTTATAACGTCAATTTCTTATATCTTAATCGAAGCTTATTATTTGTTATAAAACGCTTTATACCAAGTAATAAACTCAGCAACGCCCTCTTTAATGCCTACTTGTGGTTTGTAACCCGTTGCGGCAAATAAGTCTTGGGTGTCGGCATAGGTTTGGTATACATCGCCGAGCTGCATTTCACGGAAATTTTTATTGGCTTCTATACCCAACTCATCTTCAATCGCTTTCACAAAATCCATCAAACTAATGGGTGAGCCATGACCAATGTTATATACAACGTAAGGGGCTGAACTTGAAGCAGGCGTACCCTGCTCTACAGTCCATTGCTCATCACGCCCTGGTACAACATCAGCGATACGTACTACACCTTCAACAATGTCATCTACGTGGGTAAAATCACGCCACATATCGCCATTGTTATTAATATCAATGGTGTCGCCATCTAATATCTTTTTAGTAAAGATAAACGGTGCCATATCTGGACGGCCCCACGAGCCATAAACGGTAAAAAAGCGCAGACCTGTTGTTGGAATATCGTATAAATGCGAGTAGCTGTGCGACATCAACTCATTAGCTTTTTTAGTGGCAGCGTACAAAGAAACTGGATGATCAACTGAGTCAGACGTCTCAAAAGGCACTTTAGCATTTAGACCATAAACAGAGCTCGATGAAGCATAAATCAAGTGCTTCACTTTTGTTTGGCGACAACCTTCAAGAATATTAAGGTGACCGACTAAGTTAGAATCAGCGTAAGCATGTGGGTTTTCAATTGAATAACGTACACCTGCTTGTGCCGCAAGGTGAATTACACGGTCAAACTGCTCTTGCTCAAATAAACTTGCCATTGCTGGGCGGTCTGCTAAATCAACCTTTTTACACTCGAATTGCTCATGCTTAATACGATCAAGGCGCGCAAGCTTTAGGTTAACGTCATAATAATCATTTAAGTTATCAATACCGACTACTTGATGCCCTGCAGCAGTTAGTTTTTCTACAACCGCACTGCCAATAAAGCCAGCTGCGCCTGTTACTAAATATTTCATTTCTATCCTTAATATCTCTTAAAGACCAAAGGTCAAAAATCTAACTTTAAAGCTCATATTTAATTTTCAGTTAGTCATTAACCTGCTTCTTTTACCTTGAATCTTGAGCCTTTATCTTAATCACTACCAAATAGATCGCGCGTATACACTTTATCTGCAATATCGTTAAGTTCTTCAACCATACGGTTTGATACCACTACATCTGATATTTGTTTAAATTCATTTAAATCTTTTATAACGCGTGAGTGGTAAAACTCGCTCTCTTCAAGTACAGGCTCGTAAACTACAACCTCAATACCTTTAGCCTTAATACGTTTCATAATGCCTTGAATAGCAGAGGCTCTAAAGTTATCAGACCCTGTTTTCATTACTAAACGGTACACACCTACAATTTTAGGGCTACGCTTAATAATAGAATCGGCAATAAAGTCTTTACGTGTAGTATTAGCATCAACAATTGCACCAATAATGTTGTTTGGTACATCTGCATAATTTGCGCGCAGTTGTTTAGTGTCTTTAGGTAAGCAATAGCCGCCATACCCAAACGACGGGTTGTTATAATGGTTACCAATGCGAGGGTCTAGGCCTACGCCTTGTATAATTTGTTTACTGTTTAAGCCATGTGCTTCAGCGTAACTGTCTAACTCATTAAAGTAAGCAACACGCATTGCGAGGTAAGTGTTAGAAAACAGCTTAATAGCTTCAGCCTCTGTTGAATCGGTAAATAGCACTTCAACATCTTGCTTAATGGCACCTTGCTTAAGTAAGTTAGCAAAAATGCTTGCGCGCTCACTTTGCTCACCTACAACAATACGTGATGGGTGTAAGTTATCGTAAAGGGCTTTGCCTTCACGTAAAAACTCTGGCGAAAATATTAAGTTTTCAGCGTTTAATTGCTTTTTAATATCGGCCGTAAAGCCAACCGGAATAGTCGACTTAATCACCATAACCGCATTAGGGTTATGCGCCATTGTATCTTTAATTACAGCTTCAACCGAACGGGTATTAAAATAGTTTGTTTCAACATCGTAGTCAGTCGGTGTTGCTATAATTACATAATCAGCGTCTTTATAAGCGGCTACCTTGTCAGTAGTGGCTGTAAAATTTAAATCACTACGGGTTAAAAACTCACTAATTTCAGTATCAACAATTGGAGATTTTTTATTATTTAAAAGCGCTATTTTTTGTTCATCAATATCGAGCGCAACCACTTCGTTATGTTGCGACAAAAGCATAGCATTTGAAAGGCCTACATAGCCTGTACCTACAACAGCAATTTTCATTTTATTTCCCTAAAACCACTGGTTTCATTATCATTGAGTTTTTAACTTTAATCATTTTTGGAGCTCTATATACCTGTTACCCGACATCTAACTATTGTTCTTTATTGATTACTTAAATTAACTACATTAGTTACGCTTTTAGTATTATCTTTAGGTTCGTTTTCAAGCCTGGCATTCCATACCAAATCACAAATGCCATCAGTGGGATTAAAGCCTGTAGGTGCATCAAGTAATAGTTGGCGTATTTTTTCATGCTCAAAGTTATGACAAGCAATATCAAGCGCATCAATAAATACATTAAGCTCACTGAGCGGTAGCATTACTTCATGTGCGGTCATTATACGCTCATGCGAGGTTTGCTCTACGTTATCGCCTATTAATAACTCTTCATAAAGCTTTTCGCCAGGGCGTAAGCCGGTGCATTTTATTTCAATATCGCCATGCGGGTTATCGTCGGTTTTAATTTCAAGGCCTGATAACCTAACCATTTTAGTAGCGAGATCTTTTATTTTTACCGAGTCGCCCATGTCAAGTACAAACACGTCACCACCTTTACCCATAGCTCCCGCTTGTATAACAAGCTGGGCTGCTTCAGGTATGGTCATAAAGTAACGAGTAATATCAGGATGCGTTAATGTTATTGGGCCGCCTTCTTTTATTTGGCGACGAAATAATGGTACTACTGAGCCAGACGACCCCAATACATTACCGAAGCGCACCATACAAAAACGCGTTTTATGTTTAGTGCCCTGCTCTTGTGCTAAGCCTTGTAGTACTAGCTCGGCCATGCGTTTAGTCGCGCCCATTACATTTGTCGGGCGTACGGCTTTATCGGTAGAAATCAAAACAAAGGTATCTACGTTAGCCTCAACAGCTGCTTTGGCGGCGTAGTAGGTACCAAATACATTATTACGTACACCTTCTACTACATTATGCTCAACCAATGGTACGTGCTTATAAGCAGCGGCATGGTAAATGGTTTGCACACCAAAGGTTCTCATTACTGTCTCAAGGCGATTTACACGTTGTACAGAGCCCATGATAGGGATGAGTTCAATGTTAAGCGTATTATTAGATATGTATTCACCTAATTCCTTTTCAATTGAATAAAGAGCAATTTCACTGCGCTCAAACAACACTAACTTAGTTGGTTTGAGTTTAACTATTTGTCTACACAGTTCTGAACCGATTGAGCCACCCGCACCTGTAACCATGACTACTTTATCAGTTATATTAGCAGTCATTAATTCAGGCTTAGGAGTTACTGGGTCGCGCCCTAGTAAATCTTCAATACCTACATCTTTAAATTCAGAGAGTTTTGCTTTGCCTTCAACCATATCGGCCATACCGGGGATAGACAACACTTTAATCGCTAATGGCTCTAGTTGTGCGAGCACCTCCTTACGCCTAGCACGTGTTTCACTAGGCATAGCAAGCAGCACTTTGGTTGCTTTACATTTTTTTATAATTGTATTTATGTCTGCAAAGGGGTAAACAGGAATACCTTGTACTATGGAGCCATGTTTTGTCACATCGTCGTCAATAAAAGCACTTACAAAGTATTCAGGGCCTGCATTTAAAGCCGTTGCTAATTGACGCCCAGACGAGCCCGCCCCATAAATAATCACCGGCTCTTTGTTACTGGTGGTCATTTTACCAATAAGTGCACGCACTAAGATACGTGAGCCCCCTACTGTTAACAAACATAACCAAGCAAAAATAAACGGCATAGTGCGCGGTATATTTACCCCAGCAAAAAAGGCTAGCAGTACTAGGCTCGCAGTGGTAATAAGCGTACCTAGTACAATAGCCCATAACGCTTGCGAGTTCATATACCTCAGTACAGCACGGTATAAACCCAAACCAATAAACGCATATAAAGCAATAGGAATTAACATCAATAACAGCAGCCAATTATCAGCACTTTTTAATGGCTCAAAGCTATCAAGCCTAACAATAAGGGCTAACCAAAAAGCGGTTGCTATAAAAAGCGAGTCAATACAAAGCGTAATTAGACGTTTTTTAGGCCTAGAAGCACTTAAAATAGAACGGATAAAACTATCCACGGCAAGTTCCTTTTCAATTCCAGTTCGGGGCATAACCCAATATGGCATTTTTATTTAACAAGTTGTTAACCATACCAAATAATAGACTATTGTTAGTAGTTTAAATGATATTTAATTAGCTAAGCGCTTAGCGAGAAATGGCTGCTTAAACGCTTAATTGAGACAGTTAAAATATGTCAATAATGTGACTATTGGTGCAATAAATAATGCCTAAAAACTGTCTCAAGAGTGTCTCACGTGAGACACTCTTCAAAAAATAATGTATTTAAATTAATGCGTTAAAAGCACCCAATAAATTAATGCGTTAAAAGCACCCAACATCTAGGCCCAATAGATATTACAATTGGGAGGTTACGGTTTATAAAACTCTTTACTAAGTAATGAATTCTACAACTCACTTTGCCCCAACCCACACTTCATAAACAAGTATTCATGCATAAAACCCCTGAGACCTAGTTTTCGTCCCTTAATTTTATAATTTTGACTTTGAAGCTTTTATCTTGAAGCTTTCACCTTTTGTCTTTAAGGTTTAAATTTAGATGCCAACGCAAATACCTCTTGCATCACTTGTGTTGTTTTAGCTATCTCAGCTTCAGTCAATGTCGGGTGTACTAAAAACATCAACGATGTTTCGCCTAATTCTACTGCATTAGGTAAGCGCTTTTCTGGGCGCCATGGGGTGTTATCAAATGCTTTTTCAAGATACACCTCTGAACAGCTCCCCTGAAAACAGGGTACACCGCGCTCTACTATTTCATTCACTATACGGTCGCGATCCCAGCCTTCAGCTAGTTGCTCCGGCTTAACAAACATATAATGTTTATATTCTGCGTGTTCAATATAACTAGGTACCGTTACTAAACGAATACAGTCAAACTCACTGGCAGCTTTATCCAGTTCAGCACCATTTGCTTGACGTTTTGCAGTCCAATCAGTCATACGCGTTAATTGAATACGTCCAATGGCAGCTTGCATTTCGGTCATGCGCCAGTTGGTGCCAAAGCTTTCATGTAACCATCTAAACCCTGGTGGGTGCTCACGGTTATAAATAGCATCAAAACTTTTGCCATGATCTTTATAACTCCACATAGTAGACCATAACTCTTTAGAGTTAGTAGTTACCATGCCACCCTCACCACCTGTAGTCATAATTTTATCTTGGCAAAAGCTCCATGCACCTACATGGCCAATACTACCTACAGAACGGCCTTTATACTTAGCACCATGTGCTTGGGCGCAGTCTTCAATTACATAAAAGCCATGCTCTTTACTGAGTGCCATTATGTCGTCCATTTCAGCAGGCATACCGGCTAAATGCACTACAATAACCGCTTTAGTTTTTGGTGTAAGTACCGCTTTAATGCTAGCTGCTGTAATTGCTTGGCTATTTAAATCAACATCAGCAAATACAGGCGAAGCGCCTGCAGTAACAATGCTTGATGCCGACGCTAAAAATGTACGGGGTGTGGTTATAACTTCATCACCAGCCCCTACATTTAACGCTTTAAGCGCCACATCCAACGCAAGCGTACCATTACCAAGCGCTATTGCATATTCACTATCAGCCCAGGTAGCAAATTCTTTTTCAAACTCACGGCCTTCATTACCGGTCCAGTAATTAACTTTGTTTGAAAGTACGACACGACTTACAGCATCGGCTTCTTGTTGAGTGAAGCTAGGCCAAGGAGAAAATGGGGTATTTAACATATATTAATACTCAAAAAAGCCTTTTTTTGTTTTACGACCTAAATGGTTAGCTCTAACCATTTTTCTTAGAAGTGGATGCGCTCTGTATTTAGGATCTCCAGTTTCACTGTAGAGAGTTTCCATTATAGATAAATTAACATCATTACCTATTAAATCAGCTAACGCTAAAGGGCCCATAGGGTGGTGCGCACCAAACTTCATCGCTTTATCAATATCGTCAGCAGTAGCAACGCCTTCAGCTAAAATACTAACAGCTTCATTTATCATTGGTATAAGCATTCGATTTACAACAAAACCAGGAGCTTCTTGAACAACTACAGGAACTTTTCCTAAAGCCTTAGTTAAAGCTTCCAATTTATCGACTATTGTAGGATTCGTTTCATGACCCACAACTATCTCAACTAACTCCATTATCGGTGCTGGGTTAAAAAAGTGTAATCCGACTACATTTTGAGGATTAGGTAATACACTAGCAAAAGCAGTAATAGATAAAGAGGATGTATTAGAAGCTATAATTACAGATTCATTTATAAGCTCAGCAAGTTTAGAGAAAAGTTCCATTTTAGATGTAAAATCTTCTACTATGGCTTCTATAATTAAATCAGAATGAACTACAGTAGCTAATTCAGCACTGCAGTATAGCTTTTCTACAGCACAACTTGCTTGCTCATCTGAAACTTTACCTTTACGAGCAAGACGAGATATATTTTTTGCACAAGTACTCTTTGATGCTAGGGCTTTTTCTTCAGTTCTTGCTATTAAATTAACTTTTGAAACTTCATTACTCACGCACAGCACTTGGGTTATGCCTGTCGCCATTGTGCCTGAACCAATTATTGATATTTCCATTACTCAACAATTTCCTTTAATTTTTTTGCTGGATTACCTGCATAAATCATTCGTTCCGGAATATTCTTAGTCAGAATACCACCCATACCTAACATTGAGCCTTCAGCAAGATTAAGGCCTTGGCGAATAACAGCCCCAGTACCAACCTCAACTAGATGGTGTAGTTGCACATTACCTGATACTGCTACCATCGGTGCAATAGTAACGTAATCAGCAAATTCACATTCATGGCCGACTGTTACATTCAAATTTAAAATATTATGTTTACCTAGCGATATATCTGCTGTGAGTATAGAGCCAGCACAAATTATAGATCCCTCACCGATGCTAACCGTATTAGAAAATCTCACACTAGGATGAATTAAAGTGGCAAAATCAGGTTCTCCAAAAGTTAGCATTTTATCTAATACTTTTTGTCTTGTTCGTGGCGAACCAATTGCAATAATAAACTCGCAATCTTTATAATTTACCCAACTAGATACATCACCTAAAACTGTAGCACCTTGCACTTGTGTATTATGCGTTTGAACTGAATCATCTAAAACGCCTTTAACCTTACGGTTACAATCATTAGCGAGCCAAATAACTTCCTTAGCAAAACCACCACCGCCAATTATTATTAAATCTTTCATTTTTTATCACTTCCTTTAAAAAGAGACATAGTGGCTTCTCCATCAGCACTTATACCTTCACGTACAAATACTTTTTTTACTGTCAAAAATAATATTTTTATATCGAGCCAAAAGCTATGGTTATCTACGTACCACACATCGAGCTTAAACTTTTGCTCCCAGCTAATTGCATTGCGACCATTCACTTGTGCCCAACCTGTAATACCGGGGCGCACATTATGCCTACGCGCTTGCTCAGCACTATAAAGCGGTAAATATTGAACTAATAACGGGCGCGGGCCTACTAAACTCATATCGCCCTTTAGTACATTAAATAAACCAGGTAACTCGTCTAAACTGGTAGAGCGTAAAAAAGCACCAAACTGTGTCATGCGCTCATTATCTGGTAATAAATTACCGTGCTTATCCTTAGCATCCAGCATGGTTCTAAACTTCATCATTTTAAATATTTTACCATTTAAGCCAGGGCGGTCTTGGGTAAATAAAATAGGTGAGCCCAACTTAAAATGAATAAGTAACGCTGTAATTGATATAATAGGGAATAAAAATAACAGTGCAAAAAAAGCCACTGTAAAATCGAAAATTCGTTTCATATAAAACTTACTAATCCTTTAATTTGAAAATATTAGGTTTTGGCTAAATTTACTAATTGCTTATTGTAAAAGCGGAGCATATTTTGCCAATGAGCTTGACGCTCAAATTTTTCTACAATAATGCTGCGAGCTTGTAGACCCAACTGTGTTAAATTATCAGCCTGCATACTTTTGAACATTGCACCTGCCAATGCTTTACTGTTTTTAACAGGAACAACCCAACCATTTAGGCCTGGCTCTATTATTTCATTACATCCATTAATATCGGTAACAATACAGGGTAATGCCATTGCCCCCGCTTGCAAGGGTGTATTCGGAAAACCTTCTCGATAACTAGGTAACAATAATACATTACTTATCGCCAATGCTGGGCGTACATCATTTTGCCAACCAATATTATGAATGCGCGAATGGCTACTTAAATTTTTTGTTAGCTCAGTGGGTAAGGGTAAACGTTCATCCATTTCACCTACCAGCAGCAAATGTGCACTTTCAGGCAACTCATAAAAAGCGCTGAGCAACTCAGTAAAGCCCTTGTCTTGAGTAAAGCGCCCCACAAAGCAGAACACAAAAGCGTGTTTTGATAAGTTTAACTGCTCTAATAGTGATAAATGCAATTGCTTATCTATTACAGTTTGCTTATCAAAAAAAGTGGTATCAACTCCGGCAATATTACCGCTACCAATCACTTTTAGCGGCTTACGAGTAATAGCGGAATCAATTAAGTCTTTTTTAACCCCATTTCCCTCCGGCACTATGGTAGTTGCGCAGGCGCAAATTAGTCGGTCCATCCATATTAATATTTTTTGCTTAATACCCGTTGATGTTGGGAAAATTAAACCAGTAAAAGTATGCACTCGCACGGGTATACGGCAAATAAAACCAGCGAGCATGGTAATTAACCCTGCTTTAGGGGTATAAGAGTGCACAATAGTTGGCTTTAATACTCGCAGCTGTTTGACCATTTTGAACAGTGATACTAAATCCTTAACAGGACTAATGCCACGTTCCATAGGCACACCATAAGTGGCGACGCCTTCAGTACTTTGAACTTTTTTTAGCTCAGCATGAGGGCTGCTGATAAGGGCTACATCAAAATGCTTGGCTAAATAGCTAGGTTGCTGCGCTAAAATGCTCGTTAAAGTGGTAGGTACAGTGGTAACAATTACAAGCTTTTCCATTACGCACCTTTGACTAAGTGAGCTTTAATATTATGTAGTTGCTTAGAAAAATTAACAGCCTCAACACTTGAATCATCATGCACATCATGTTTAGATAGATATTTCTGTTGTAGATCTAGTACAAAAATCAAGTGCACCAGAACCATCTTAACAAGTAATTTAATTTTAAACTTTAAATTAATAAACATTGGTAAAGGAATTTTTTGTGCGACTAAAAAACTACCTTTATAGGTATTAATAAACTTATTTTTTGTCAAGGTATTATCAGAACGATAGTAATAACCAACCACATCCAGATAACCAACTTTAAGATCATTGTTCACAAAAGCCCTAAGCCATAGCTCGTAATCTTCCACTCGCGCCATTGCAGCGTCGTAGCTATTTCTTACATACCATGATTTACGTACCAACAATGATGCATGACAAATATTATGCCCCCCTGCCAGCATATGGGGTAAAGTGAGTTCATTTACGGGAGAGAAAGTAAAACCGCCCATATACTTATCACCATCAATATAGCCAAAATTTGTAGTCACCAGATCTATATCAGGATTAAGTCGCATATAGTCAAACTGCATTTTCAAGCGATAATCTGGAATTATATCATCGGCGTCCATCCGCGCTATCAAATCATAATTCGCCAGCTGTGTTACCTGATTTAACCTTGCAGGTAATCCCAAGTTTTTACCATCAGATATAACGCGTATTCTAGGGTCGTCAAAACTCTTGGCGATATTTAAAGAGTTATCTATTGAACCATCATCAAGTAAAATAAGTTCAAAATCTTCAAATGTCTGATTAAGCACTGACTGAATAGCAAGTGCTAAATATTTCTCGGCGTTATAAATTGGAATTGCAACTGTAATCAACATTTTCTACCTTAAAATAATGCGATGTATAATTAGATACAAAAGAGTAAGCGGAGTAGCAAGTTTATATTTTACAAGTGAAGCATAGCTTCCTATGTACTGGCATATGACCTATAGGAATAAGTGACAAAGCACTTGCATATTTAGGGTTTTTTATTATTTTTAAAACACTCGCCCGGGCACTTAAAAATGATGGTTTTTTATTCATCTCATTTAGGCCCAGCCCTATAATGGAGCAAGCAATACGATTAGAAAACCTTGTTTTATATTCGCTTCCTAACCTATCCATGCTGACAGCACTTTGCATACAATTATACAGGTTACCCCACAGCTTGAGTAATTCAGGTTTATAAACAGATGTTATAGAAGTTTCATTTGTTTTTAAATAGTTGTATAAAGGCATATTAATAAAGCAAGCCGAACTGACACTATTAAACACCTGCACATTGAAAAGAAGATCTTCAGTCCCAATTTCTTTTGTATCAACAAATTGTGCATTACTACTTTTTAAAATGGATGATTTATAGAGTTTACAATGTGCTGTCACTTTAGCATCTAATATATATGGGTACTTCAAGTCATAATTTGAAGGGCCTAACAAGTCACTAAATACACCTTCTTTTACAGCCTCTTGATTATCAAACGCTGTGTTCTTACTATAAACGAACTGCTTTTCTACTCTGTTAGAAAATATTTTATTATAAGGCCAAAACACCACGTCATAATCCTTTTTTACAGCAGTATTCAGGGCTGTAGAGCAGCAGTCTAGCTCTAGCCAGTCATCGGAGTCAACAAACATAATGTAGTCGCCATCAGCATAAGCTAGCCCTACATTTCTTGCGCCCGATAAGCCTTGGTTTTTCTGGTTGATAACAGTAACTCTAGGGTCTTTATCAGCGTATGCCTGCGCAATGGCTAGACTATTATCTGGGCTCCCATCGATTACACATATTATTTGTAAGTTAGGATAAGTCTGATTAACAATACTATCCAAACATTTATTTAGATAGGCCTCCACATTGTATATTGGCACTATGATAGATATTTTTTTATTCATAATCCTGCATTTTATATTAAATATGTAAATCAACACCCAATTTGTACGGTGCCAAACCAGAGAAGCTAGTTGTTGTTAAGTAAAAGTAAAGCCCTGCCACGGTAAGCACACTGAGTAATACAAAGCTGCGCGTGCCAGCATTTTTAAAATAGAGCACTGACATCGGCAGTGAGAATATTGAAAGTTGCGTAAAGTATACACTTAACCGTAATATGCCCGATGGATTTAAAGATAAAATAACAGACACCCAGCCAATACATACCGCAATTAACATAGCAAGCAAGGAAATATCATACAGCTTGTCATTAATTGCATTGAGCCTTTTACTCACCCACAACCACATAAGTAAGCTGGTATTAAATAACACAACGACTAGGCCAGCGCCTTCAAAGTCGCTTTTTGCATATGATTGATAGCGCTGATCATATTGGCTTGCAAAATCGACCAAAGTCGTCACCGACAGCGCAACCATAACAGCCCCCATAACAACCAGGAGCACCTGCTTTGCATTTAACTCTTTTCTGAAGATAAAATACAAAGGAAAACAAATTAACATGGTTTTATGTACTAAAAATCCGATCAGCACAAGCACCAGATACTTTAACAGATTTCCATTTAATATATATTTAGTAGAGTATAAAAATAAAGCTATTGCAATGGCTTGCCTTGCGCCATTAAAATGAAACGTATAAAAACCTAATAAAATAAAAAAAGTCCAAGACATTACTTTATATGCGGAGTGCGTTAATATTGCGCTAAAGGTCAAAGCGCATACAATCAAGGAGATAGCTCCTAAAAACACCTCCTGTTCAAGAAAGGTATTATCAGCCAAAAAGCGAGTCATATGCTGTAAAACAGCAAAAAGTGGCTCTGAGAATAGCAAGCCACTTTTATCGTAGTATGCTGTTGTAAAAGTATTCCAAAACCATAGATAGGTATAAGTGTCAGTACCTACCCATTCAGCACGTAAGGCCGCCAATGCAATTAATGGTGATAAGGCGAAAAAGAAAAACAAATTCGAACCTGGCTGTTTGTTGCCCTTTAGCCATAGCCCAACCGCTAATGACGATACTGAAATAATTAAGACTATAAAATATGGAAACATTAATTTAGCAACTTATACAGCTTGGATAATTCATTCGCATTAGTGTAATCCTGTTTACTACAAAAGGATGAAAGACTATCTCGTAAAGTTTGACTGCTATAGAGCTTAATAATTGAATCAGCTATATCGCCCACTGATTGCTCGCAAATTAAACCATCTACTCCGTCATCAATTTGGCTAGCCGAAGTGGCGTAGTTAGTAATCAATATTGGTTTAGCTAATATCTGAGCTTCAGCTATAGTAACGGCTTTACCTTCATACCGAGAAGGTTGTACATATAAATCTGCAGCCTTCATATAAGGGTAAGGATTAGTGGTACTGCCTAATAAAATAAAGCTATCATGCAGATTAAAACGTTCGATTAACGCCTGAATCTTCGCCTTATCCCCTCCATCTCCTACAATGTACCACTTTATATTAGTAAACCCTTTTTTGTGAACTGTATTAAGAGCTTCTACTGCTCGATCAAAAGCCTTCGCTTCACATAAGCGGCCAACACTGACCAAGTTAAACGTTCCTTTACTAAATTCATGCTCAATAGGCTTATCTGCCATTGTCCGTACATAGTCAGGGCTAGTAATATTTTCAACCAATACCACTTTGTCTTTAAGGCTGGGATGTACTTTAAGAAAGGCTTCAGTACACGCATCCGATATACTGATAATATAATCGAATTGCTGCCATATCCCTAAATCAGTTTTTACATCAATATCTATCGTTGAATAGTCGGTATGTATCCAAGCTATTTTTGTTTTAGCTGTAATATTAAAAGCTGTAAAGTGATGCGGCCACAAATAACTTATCGCTACATCATAATTCTTTTTAATATTTTGTGTATCCTTGGTGCACAAACGCCAAATTTCTTGAAATTGATAATAACCAGCATCATTTAGTTGATTTTTTTTGGCATATTTTTCGGCTAGCATCCTGGCATAAAATCGTTTCAGTGCGAGTTTAATATGCCCGTTAAAAAGGATTTGCTTTATTGATTGCCGATAAGTTTTACAGGTAGAAAGTTCCGGCAATAAATTTACCTGTTGGGGCAATAAGCTCAATAGTGGCCCTGTATGAGAATGTAAGTGTAAATCTACTTCATTTTTAAGGTAGTCAAAATTATTTAACATTGCTGACAGGCTACGCTCAACGCCCCCAATTTCCATATCAAAGCTGGTGATTAATACACTTTTCCTCACCCCAAAATACCTCTGATACGTTTAATTGTATTAGGCCCAAACACTTTGATAAGTAGTAACTTTAATTTTTTATTAAAGTTTGACTCCCCTTCCCCCCAACTGTTGCCATAGTGATGTATCGTATAGGTTTCATCCGTTGAGTTATCAATTAAATTAATATAATCATACGGGGATAGGTTTTGTTGAGGGAGAATTAATATTCTACTATTCTCAAAATTAAAATGCTGTTCAATGCCATTTTGCTGTAAACCTTCATGTTTTAATAGATTAGTTAAATGCTTAACGTTTGTTGTTGTATCGAGTTCCCCACTTACCTTTAAAAAAGTTCGGCTATGATAACTTTCCATAAACTTTTTAATAAAGCTGTTTCCAGCTCTGCCAAGAATTGTACTTGTAGCTATTGCATTTTTTTCTTCAAATCCAAAAATACAATCAGCTTTTCCTAAAAGCGGTGTTAAGTCTTTAACAACCTCTACATCGGTATCGAGGTAAATGCCACCATGATGATATAATGCATACAAACGCGCATAATCACTTACAAAAGCGAATTTTTTTTCTTTGTAGGCTTCCTGTACATATTGGCAGCATTCAATGTCAAAATTAGACTCATTCCACTCTATAATTTCGTACTCAGGGAGCTTGCTTTTCCAGTTTTCAATATATTTTAAAACAGAAGTTGGTTTTGGGTTATTACCAAACCAACAATAATGGACAATTTTAGGTATTTGAGTCACGTTGATTCGATCCTATGCGTTGAAATTGAAACTTTCTTTCAAAAAAATTAATGAAATATGAAACGCTAATACACATAAATAACAGCGTACTAAAAATCATTATTGGGTCACTAGTTAAATACACATATTGGCTGAACGCGGCAAAAATCAGATAAAAGAACATGTGAGTTAGCCATATATTAGAAGAATGGTCACCTAAATAAGCGAGAGTTGAGCTTATAATTTTAGGCTTATCAATAAGAAGATAACAAACGACCAAACCTATACCTGTAAAAATGGCTGTATATAATGTCGGCACATATGTTTTTGCAATAAACATAAAAACTAAGTTCATTAACATTACAACATTAATGACAAACCGACTGAAACTGTATTCAAGCCTGTATTTAATAACACTTAATAAATTAAACTTAATAAAATAAGCACCTATTACAAAGGGCAGCAAGCTATTGGCCAATAAAGCAGCCTCTGTAACTAGCCACTCTAATAAAGGGTTACTGATGACTAATACAGTTTTAATTCGTTGAATATAACCAACAGTATAAATGACAAAAAACATCAAAATCACTAGCGTTACGTTATATCTATCTATTAGCTTAAATAAAATGGGTGAAAGCAATAAACATAAGACATAGGTGGTAAAGAACCACCATGCACCATTATAACTTGTATCAATGGCTGTTAAATTTAATAATATTGTTTGCCAGCTACCAGGATAACCTGATTCTCCTAACAAAGGGCCCAATATAAAACAAAACAATACTAATATTATCCAGTATTTTGTATAGAGGCTCTTTAAACGTCTAGTAAAGCTTTTTATATACCACTCTGTTGATCCAGCTTTTTTATACGATGCATAAAGTCCATAGCCACTACAAAACAAAAATAGGACAACACAATTATCTGCAAATAATGAGATATAAAATGTGAGCGGCGTACCATTTATTAATAGATAAGGCGTATAAATATCGTGGTAATTATAAGTATTAAAAAGATGTAGCAATAACATAAAAGTAATTGCTATCCCTTTTATTTCATCAGTTTCTAATTTCGTCATAAAACAGAGCGTTAAACCTAATTTTTGTAGTTCCGGATATTATTTTAGGTTCATCGCCTAAAATGATTAATTATTTTTTTTGCTTTAAAAACCGTCAGAAGTAAATTTATATGCTTTTTTTTCAGCAGGTAATACACCAAGGATGCATAAACGCCACTTTTAGTTCTAGTGACAGATACACTATTGATTACTGTACTCACCGTATTATTTTTAAGGGTGCTTCTCATGTAATCTAATTTTTGGCTAAAGTTGAGAGGACAATCAGGGTGATTTAGATTAAATTCAAGCACATTAACCACGCCGCTATAGAAGCGGACGTCGATAATATTAAGGTAGTCTTCGTTGCTATTTAACCAATTATTAGCAAAAGTGCTAAGTTTTTGGTGAATATCTATAAAAATATCCAACCTTTCAGCAATATAACGACTTCGGGTATTACCCGATACGACAATATTATAGTCATAGAGAGCCTCAGGCAGAATATAGGCACGCTCTAAATAAGGATAGAGCTGAATATTAAAAACTTCATCCTGTTGTATTCGCTGATCACCAAAGCGAATTTTATGTTTACTTAAAAACGCTCTATTATAAAATTTATTCCAATTAAAACCGTTACCATGTTTACTATGAACAAACACATCCATATAAGCCGACTTTAACGCTTGGTTGGAGGTTAGTAACTGCTCATTAAATGATATTTTTTCGCGCTCATTCGTTTCTTCTGTGATCACGTTAAAGCCAAAAACACATAGATCAACATTGTGTTGAGATACGATTTTTACATTTTTTTCGACTAACTCTAATGAAGCCTCATCATCAACATCATAAAACCAGATATAATCTCCCGTCGCATGGTCTAAACCAGCATTTCTAGCACTGCCTAAGCCACCATTTTCTTTATGGATCACATGAACCCTTGAGTCCTGCTTTTTCAATTCATCACAAAGAGTTGCTGTGTTATCGGTTGAACCATCATTTACTAAAATTATTTCTAAATTTTTATAAGTTTGATTTAAAATGCAGCTGAGTTGCTTTTCTTGTAAAAAGTTAGATACATTAAAGGCGCCTATAATTATTGTGACCTTCATCTTTTAATATACCCTTTTTTAGCAAGCATATACCAAGCCTTATATATGTAAAATACCACTTTATTCATATTTATATTTATAAAAATCAATAACAATTTTTGATGAAAAGGTAATTTTTTGCATTTATTAAGATATTCTTTTAACTTTGGCTTTGTGATAACTACATTAAAATCGTTGTATGTGCACTTAGCGCTCAGCATCTTAAAAACATGCTCATTAAGTTCGTAGAATAATGAAGACCAAAGTACATCATTTTCAAATGCAACATCGATATTACTCATTTCTCGCAATAAAGTTGTTCTGGTTAAAATAAAGTTATCTACATCGTTCGCTCTATAACTATGCATGATTGAATCCGATGATTCATTTACGTAGTTATACGTAATCGTTTTTGTATAAATAACTTTTTTAGCTAATTTAAACACCGAAAAATTAAACCAATAATCTTCAGCTCGAACTCTTTTTTCATCAATGAGCAAGTTATGGGTCATAAGAAACGATCTTTTGTATAATTTATTACACAAGCTTGGTATGCACTCCAGCCCACCATTATAATAACGACTCAAAATATAGTTAATAATACCCGCTTGATTTAAAACTGTATTTACAGGGATTAAAGGGTTGGTAATACGACTAGTACTTGCCCCTTTTATCATGTTGATACTTGAAATAACCACATCAACTGTTTGCTTTTCATCAATATAATTGCTCATTACCTCATAACAATTTTCTTCAATATAGTCATCAGCATCTACAAACGCTATATATTCACCTTTCGCAGCTTTTATGCCTATATTTCGAGCTTTAGCAGGCCCTGAGTTTTCGATAGTAATTAACTTCACTCGCGGGTCATTATGTTGAATTTTTTTACAAATTGATAAGCTATCATCTGTTGAACCATCATTGATTAAAATCAACTCAACATCAGCTACTGTTTGCTCCAATATAGAATCACAGCACCGTTCTATAAGCATACCAGCGTTATATACAGGCACAACTACACTAATTTTTATATTTCCCATAATGTCACGCGTGGCCCACAATTCACCTATAATTTTTAAAGCTTGGTTTTACATCATCACATTGTAATATATGTTTGTGATATTTTAACAATAACGGATGTAATATCTCCCCAAGCAGGTAACTCCACTTGAGAGGGTATCCTGAATTTGCATCTAAAATATTGCCTGGTCTTTCTTTCAACCTTAAAAGGTTATTATCTAATCTTTTGTGTAACTCTGAATACCATTGCATTGTTAGTGGTGTATTTGATTTGTAAATAAAAGCACCATTTCCCAGTAAATATGGAAAGTATTTTTTAATATCTCTACCTATTAAACCTGGTATTTTTGGGACACCATACTCTCCAACCTCCTGATAACCAAGTACAAAAGCTTCATTATCACTAGTGACTTTTCGAAACGCTTCAATCCAGCTTTTATTATACATTTTAATATCTGCATACCCTCCACCATAATGATGCATAAAGTAACATCTAAGATAATCCGATTTATGTACTAGCGATAAATATTCATAAGCTTCATGTAAAGGGTATTCAGGTAAAATAAACTCAGATAGATTAGTTGGTGTAATAAGTATTACTTCAACTCCTATGTTTTGATGCATAGATTGTAGACAACTCAACCTATTCTCACTCATTTTATTATCACCCGTCCAAAAGCAATATACCCTTTTTTTAAAATCTCTTTTAACTAGACTTTTCTCAAGTCGTATTGGATCATTAGTAAAGCTACCTCTGTACCTTTCCGGTTTATATGTATATAGTTTTAATTTATGGGATAAGTGAGCCTTTAAGTACCTAATTCTCCAGAGTATTTTATTTATGACATTCATGATTATCCTTGCTGCTTAGGAGACATTAATACCTTCTTAATTTCGATGAGCAAGCTCCGGTTAAATATTATCATTATCATTAGATAAGTAGCTAGAGCGACCATTAGCATTGTTATAATTTTAAGTAATTCTCTTTCTATATTTTGGCTGAATGTATAACCAATGAGCGCTGAAAAAGCTGAAATAAATCCAATTGAAAGTATCACCTTAAATTGTACCGCTGGTTTTATACTGGATAGTTTACCTGTGTAAAAGATATTAAGAGCTAGTGATAAGTATGAAGTCACAACCATACCAACGCACATAGCAATTACACCAAGGTGAGAGACAAGCACCAACATTAGCGTAACACAAACTTTATGTATCACTTCGAGTCTTAGATAAATATCTGAACGCCCTTTTACATTTAACATATTACGGTTGATTGAACTTATTGGTTGGGTAATAAAGCCCATACTCATTATGCTTATTAAGACTGCTGCATTTTGCCATTCAGGCCCTAATATAATAGCAATTAGTGGTTTAGCTATAATGCATATTCCGAACATAATTGGAAATATTATAAAAGCAGATACTTTCAAAATCAGTATATATGTTTTGTCTAGAGTATTAATACACCGGATATTACTTAACATGGGATATGTTACATTAAGTATAACACCTGTTATTACTGCAGCAGGCGTACTCGATAATATTTTTGCATGGTTAAATACCCCTAGCTGAGCTGAGCTATATTGTTTACCAATAATAACGCCATACAGATTGTTATAGATAGAATCCAATAGTGAAGCTAAGAGTAATTTAGAACCAAAACCGAAAAGATCATTAAAAGCTTTTTTGCAAAAAGGAGCTTTAGGCAACCAAGGAGACATTATATTAAACATGATAGCGCTTATAAATGCTGATGTAATTTGCTGCGCAACAAGAGCCCAAACTCCATAACTATAATATGCAAATATAAATGCAACTACACTGCTAAATATTAACGCAGTAATATTACATTTACTCTGCGCTTTAAAATTTAAGCTAACTGAAAGTAATACTCTTGGAATAACTGTAAATACATTAATGATAATGGTTAATGCAATCACTCGCATTAATAAAGTCAACCTGGGCTCACTATAAAAATCAGCTACATACGGCGCTAATATAAACAATAAAACATAGGATATAATCGATATCCCTAAGCTGAAAAAAAAAGTTGTAGCAAAATCGGATTCATTCCGATTTTTTTTACGGGTAATAGCAGAACCTAAACCACCGCTAACAAACACAGATGATATACTTATGAATACTGCTAACATAGCAATTAACCCGTAAGCATTTGGTCCTAGCAAATTTGCTAATGTCAAGCCTACTATCAATCCTATAGCTTGACTTCCAAAACTATCCAACGCATTCCAAATAAAAGCTGATTTAACCTTATTTCTACTATGCTGCACTCTTTTAAGATCCTCTAGAAAGCAAATAGGATTGCTCACTTTAATTTAACTGCATTCTCAGCTAAAAAGTGTGACAGATAAATTTCACAAAAATAAAACACACTTAACTAAAGGGTTGCAACATATAATTACCTGTAAGAGATGAATTCAAACATTAGTTTGGAGCTCTATTCCTGTCTATTGAACACAAATCGACTCTTTCATAAGTTCATAGGACTCGACTAGCTGCATCAACTTGAGTCATTCGCTTACTTTCATGCCACTTTCTGTATTTAGCTGTGGTAATCCCCGCATTTTTTAATGGAGGAACTTCGCTTAGAAGTGTTTTTTATATGTAACTTTTAATAATAACTTCCAACTTAATTCGTCTAAATATGCTTCACAACTTACCTTCTCTGCTGCTTTATTTAAATTTTCGATATACGGCATTCATAGCTTTCAACTTCTGTTCCTTTACTTTTTCAGATTTTATAGAATGCTTCTATCAGCCATCTAAGCTCGTATAACCGTGAAATAGTCCTTGCTTCTGCTGCTTTAGTGATTGACTCCGTTGTATATTGCAACTACGACAGCTGACTTTTACTGCTATCATCTCGAACAGTGCAAGCCACTGCGTTAATTGGTAATTATTTTCACCTATTGCACATCGCGGCTTTTTTAAAGTTAGGTGTATGTAGCCAATATTTGTAGTCGCCACTCTGGCTTTTCGCCTTTCTTTTTGTTGGATATCGATTTGATATTAGTCAGCGGGTATTAACGTCGATAAGACATCGTTTAATTTAAGGATATCATCAACTATACGACGATTATCTTTTGCTCTTTAAATAAAGCGATGCTCTTTATTTATTTGATAATCAAGGTATTCATACATATCAGCTTCTCAATCGTAAACATTATTTAAATTACCTAAGCGTTGCTCAATTTCCTCGACATTATTTTGCGGTTTATAGTTTATAATTTATAGTTCATAGCTTCCTTTTAACTCTTTATCTCTACACTATAATGTATACTGCTTGCCTATTTGCTTATTTTCTCAATACCAGTAGTTGATAAGCAATCCCTATGGCTTTTCCTTCATGTGCATCCAGCATGAGTGTGAATGAGCATAAAGAGTTGGTCCATTGGTCTTACGCTTATCACATCGTGCAGAGTTTATATCGCCAAGCTCATCAAGCAGGCTGTACTTGTTACTGAGTTCAGACGTATCTTGCAGAGCTTGGACTAATGGGGCGGTTTAATTATTGAGACAGTAAGCTGGTTACCAGCTTGAGTAATATAAACTGAACACCGAGCTAAGTCGCTCTTTCTGGCGCCTGACTTCTATTGGCTGATATCTGAGCTCTAATGTCCATCCTCATAAAACTTCGATTTATGCGTCACTTTTATACTCATAATTATAGTAACCATAATAGCCATAGGCATTGCTGGCTTTTTTAACTACACCATTGAATACGACACCTTTTACATCTATGCCGTTTTGCTCAAAGCGGTTACGGGTTAGCTCTATTTCGCGCAGGTGGTTTTGCCCAAAGCGTGTAACGAGCAAGGTTGTACCTGAATGAGCACTTACTATAGCAGGGTCAGTTACCGCTAGTATTGGTGGCGTATCAATAATTACTATATCGTATGCTGCGCTTACTTCTTCAACCAATTTGCTCAGGTTGCTGTGCATTAATAATTCAGAGGGGTTTGGTGGTATTTGCCCACGAGTAATAACATTTAAGCCTTCTACCTTAGTTGGTTTAGTCACTTGCGCTAGGTTTAAACGCCCTGATAGGTAATCACTTAAGCCGTCATCCCATTTTAAGCCAAACTGTGTTTGCAAGTAGCCTTTGCGCATATCGGCATCAATTATCAGTACTTTTTTACCGCTTTGCGCAAGTACTGTAGCTAAGTTAACCGATATAAATGATTTACCTACGCCTGGACTTGGGCCCGATATAGCAATAATGTTATTTTTTGCTTCCATCATCGCAAAGTGCAAACTAGTGCGTAAACTACGTAGTGCCTCTATTGATAAGTCAGCTGGGTTATCGAGCGCTAGTATAGTTTTGGCTTTAGGTATTTTACCTTTGCGTGCTTTTGCAAAGCCAGTTAGCTTATCTTGGTATTCTGAGTAAGGTACACTAGCATATACAGGTAGACCAATGGCTTCGATATCCGCTGGGTCTTCAATCCCCTTATTCAGCGCTTTTTGTAGAATAACAATCGTTAGTGCTAATAGCGCTCCTAATAGTGTTGCTGTTGTAACAATTAGCGGTTTATTAGGCTTTATTGGCCCACCATTAACTTCAGCGCGATCAATTATGCGTACATTACCTACCGTGCCGGCGCGCACTATATCTAGCTCTTGTGCTTTGCTAAGAAGTAGCATGTATATTTGATTACTTACTTCTACATCGCGCTTTAAACTAAGTAGCTGTTGCTGTGTTGCAGGTAAGTCCCCCACCTCTTTTACTAATAGTTCTTTTTGTTTTTTAATCTCGGTTATTTTTTCAAGTAGACCTTGATAGAGAGGATGATCGTTCTTAAATTTCCGGCTTAGTTCTAAGCGTTGTAAGTCGAGATCTTGCAATTTTGTATCTAATGTTATTACTCGTTCAAGAACCGATTGTGTTTCTAGGCTTATATCAACAGATTGCTGTTTAATTTTATAGTTGTTATATTTTGCCTCAGCCACTTCTAATTGTTTTTTAACTTGCGGTAGCTGTACCTTTAAAAAGTCGAGGGAGTTTTGTGCTTCGGCACTATTACGCTCTACATTATGGCGCACGTAAATTTCTGCCATTTTATTAATTATACGTTGCGCCTGCTGCGGGTTACTGCTTTGCATTTCGAGCGTAATTATCCCGGTATTTTTACCTTTTTCGCTTGCAAAAATAGCACTTTGCAAACCTAGTATTGTGTTAAGGCGGTTGGCATGAGTTAATAAAAACTCTGTTCCAGGGCGTGCTTTTAAGCTACGTACAATTAAACTAAATTGACCACTAGTAAGCTCTTCACCCACATTGCCTGTAACTACCTCATCGCCGTTGCTATTTTTTAGCGTTATTTTTTGCTCATCACCAGTAACTAACGTAAATGTATGTCCTATAGCACTTTGCGGCACATTAAATCTGAATACGTTTATATACTCGCCGCCCCACGCATAAGAGTTAGCACCAAAGCTAGGATCTGCAAATGGCTTGTTATTTGTTGGGATAAATGAACGATATGCTCGCTCACCAATGTATGGAAACAACTTAGGCTTTGCAATTATGTCTAGCTGCAGTTCGTCAACCGCTTCGCCAATTACACTACGTGATTTAAGTAGCTCTATTTCTGCAGTTGAATTTGAGCCTTGATCAAACATACCACTTACATCACTAAACCCTGGTACTGTTGCTGCTGTACTTTCAACTTGTAATATTGAGTTTATTTTATATACAGGTTGTGCATATCGAGCGTAAATAGCACCTGCAATAAAAAATGTTAGAGTAACAACAAGCACAAAGTATTTACGATCAAGCACCGCTCCAAAAAACGCCATTAGGTCTATATCTTGAACATTTTGTATTTGGTTATTTTGTTGTTGTGGTGACATTGGCTGAGAGTTCATCTGAGTAGCCATTCCTTATAAATACTTTTGCCAAGCGCTACAGGCGCTGTCGATTAATGTGTAAATGTGTTCGAACGCTTCAATACTTTTACGGTAAGGATCAGGAATTTCTTTATCGCCAATCCACTTTCCTAATAGAAATGTTTTACCGCGGGCTTCAGGGTAACGGCTAAATAGGTCGGTAAGATGACGGTTTTCCATAACTAAAATAACGCTGTTTTGTGCTACTAAAGTTGATGTTAGCTGCCGCCCTTGGTGGGCATCCATATTTACGCCATTTACTAATGCAACTTGCCTAGCTGTGGCATCGGCAGGCTTGCCTTCTAGTGCGGTCAGCCCTGCTGATGATACGCTTATATTTTTTCCTTCAAGCTTTTGTTTTAAAACATACTCTGCGGTGGGGCTGCGGCAAATATTACCTGCACACACTACTAATACAGAATCAAACATACTTCTTTAATCCTTAAATTAGTTTCCAGAAAGATCGTCAATTGCATCAACTGTAGAGAGTGACGGCAATAATAAGCTCAACACTTTATTCCAACGAGCAAGCGGTGCACTCGTAACGTAAACTATATCACTAGGCTGTAATTTAAATTGCTCAGCAAAAACTAGAGCAGTCATATTTTTAGCATGTAGTTGATATACATCAGCAATTACGCCATCAGTTTCTAAATTGCGCTTACGAAGGACAAACACGCCGTTTGCATCAGCCGTGTTTTCGTTTATACCACCGGTTTCACTTAAAGCTTGCGCCAAACTTAAACCATAACGAGTAACACCCACTGTACCAGCACGCTTAACATCACCTAATACAAATACTTTTTGTTTATCGTTACGGTTAACATGCACTATATCGCCATGTTGAAGTAACCGATTTTGAGAAATATCGCCATTAGCGTAAAAATCTTCTAGCTTTATTACTTCTGTTTTATCGCCACGTGTAAAAGTAACCGTGCGCCAATCAGCGGCTTCGGTTAAGCCACCAGCTTGGTTTAGCGCATCAATAAGTGTTAGTGGTGTTTCTGTAATTGGGTATACGCCAGGCTGTTTTACTTCACCAGTTACATAAGCTTTCTGGCTTTTAAACGCAACAATTTTCACGTCAACTTGCGGATCTTCGATTACACGGCTTAAACGCGTTACTAACTCTTTACGTACTTGTGGAATAGTTTTACCTGCGGCTTGCACATTAGGTGCATATGCAAAAGTAATTGTACCATTTTCTTGTACCCTAAAACCATCAAACTCAGCAGTACGTTGAGTTCCAGCGGGTATTGTAAGCTCAGGGTGATCCCACACCCCTATTGTTATTACATCACCAACACCTAATTTATATTCGTAATTACTGGTATCAATACTGGTTAGGCTTGATGGCGCTTTAATTTTTGGCTGTAATTGTTTTTGCTGAGCGATTAGCGCTGAATCAATTAGTTGAATATTAACTTTTTCGAGTTCTTGCTCTAAATTTTGTGTTTTCTCGTTTGATTCAATGCCTTCGTAATGGCTGCCAGGTATTATTGTACAGCCTGTCATTGCTAAAAATGCGAAAGAGGTAATGAGTGATTTACAGCGTAACGCCATTGTGCAGAATCCCAGTATTTTTTTAAATATTATAATTGTCCATCACACTCGATGGGTACTTATTTTGCGCAGTAATTAAAGCATGGATATAAAGAAAAAGATAGGTTCTAGACTCAAGCTTATATAGCCTTGAACTTACTACCTTCTGCCATATAAATAACGCTTGCCCAGCTTAGAGGAAAAGCTTTATATAGCCCTTCGGGCACGCTTCCGCCCCTAGGTTGCAGTTCCTACGTACTGATGCAGCTTTAATTTTGATATTTATAAGCGAGATTAAAACTACAATTACAAATTGCATAAAGGTTATTGTATTTTTTGTTTTGGCTCGTCGCTTTTACCTTGCGTTACAGCACTGAGAATTGATTTTTGTGACTGGCTTTGGAGAAGTGTATTTTTATTACGGGATACTCGCGATTTATTTCGAGGTTTACTAATAATAAATACTCGCTTTCCGTAGCTATCCGCACTTTGAATCGATTGCAGACAACGCAATATAATACTAAATGAGCGCAGAATTATACCCGATGCGATTCATTTGTAAACGACAAATTAATGGGTAAGTTTAAAGTTAAAAGGGTTAGCAAAAAATAAAAATGTCCTGTTATTAAGCTCCCTCTGTTTTATATTATTAGCTGGGTATTTTCCACTTTAGTACAGTCATGAGTCATGTACCAAGCGGCAAATACTCGCTTGGTTCATAATTCTACAATTATTCATTGCGAAGGTGAAAGTTACCGACGCAAAACAGCTATCAATAAGAGCAAATAAAATTCGGTGTCAACCGGCCAAGATAATTGACGCGAAACCGATCCAGTTAATTGACGATAGGTTTAAGCAATTATCTGTTACTCCACATATTAAAGGGATACGTAAAAAATAGAGAGTGACCAATTACTCTTATTTATTTAGATAACGAAGAGTCTGAGGGTTTTGCTGTTCCAACGTAGTAAAAACCACAGTTGGTAAAACGAGTATTTTCGCTTGCAGATTAAATTATGGTAATAAATTAAATATCATAACAGTCGACTGTATAGCTAACTGGTATGATATTTACAGTAAAACGGCTCGCTGAATACGCTGATTGTTTTGCTTAAAGGTAAAATGATATGACTATGTAAGGGCTAATTTACTAGCGCTTTTAAATGCTCTGTAAATTCTTCACCTAACGTTTCGTGGCGTAGGCTGTATTCAACAATGGCTTTTAAATAACCGAGTTTATCACCACAGTCGTGTGAGCGGCCGCTCATATGAAACGCTTCTACTGTTTCTTGTGCTATTAGTGCATCAATCGCATCGGTAAGCTGTATTTCGCCACCAGCGCCAACGTGTGTTTTAGCTAGTAGCGGCCAAATATTTTTACTTAATACATATCGGCCAACAACAGCTAGGTTTGAAGGGGCAACATCAACATCTGGCTTTTCAACCATGGCATTTATAGCGGCACTTTCACCTGGGGTTAGTTCTACACCGTTAATATCAGCAATACCGTATTTGCTCACATCTTCCTGTGCTACAGGTTCAAGCATAATTTGGCTTGCTTGCGTTTGGTTAAAACGCTTGATCATCGCTGCTAAATTTTCAGTTTTTTGATTTGCCGTATAAGCATCGAGGATTACATCAGGTAGCACCACTATAAAGTCGTCATCACCCACAATTGGCTTAGCGCATAAAATAGCGTGTCCTAAGCCTTTAGCTTCACCTTGGCGTACATGCATAATGGTTACATCAGGTGGGCAAATAGAGCGAACTTCATCAAGTAATGTACGCTTAACACGTTTTTCAAGCGTTGCTTCTAACTCAAAACTGGTGTCAAAATGGTTTTCAATCGCATTTTTAGAGCTGTGCGTTACTAGTACTATTTCTTTTATGCCCGCAGCAACACATTCGTTAACTATGTACTGTATAAGTGGCTTATCAACCAAAGGCAACATTTCTTTAGGAATGGCTTTGGTCATAGGTAACATACGAGTGCCTAAACCAGCAACAGGGATAACAGCTTTCATGCTAGTCCTTTAATTTAATTAATCGTTTTAATATTTTTATAAATTACCAGTTCAGTCATATATTTAAGCTGAATATAGTTAACCTTATTTTAAGCTATTGAGCAGCGCTTTAAATAAACCGTGCATATGAAACTAAAAAGCACCAAACTCAAATTGAACTCGGTGCTTTATGTAATTTATTAGCAAACATATATTTTAGGTTTTATGAATAATTTCTCTCTTGTAAGCCTAGCTTACATCTAAAAAAGTTAATTACTTTATGATGATTAACTAGTACCACTAAATAGCCTATAAAAACAGCTATAAACCCATAAAACATAATGTACTCTGGTAATAAAAGTATTTCACCTAATATACCAATGCCTGCAAACATTGATGCAATAAAACATATTAAACCTAATGTTTGTAATGACGATAAGCCTAAACGCTGGCAAATATGATGTAAATGATCTCGGTCAGGTTTAAAAGGTGATTTACCTTGTTTAACCCTACGTATCATTATTGAAACCATGTCCATTAGTGGCACTGCGATAAGCCATAAAGCTGTTACCGGGCGAATCATTGGGTTGCCTTCAGCTTGGCTTGCACCAATAAGTAACCAGATAACAGTAAAGCCAATCATCATACTGCCAGCATCACCCATAAATACTTTTCGTTTATGACCAACTAAACCTAGGTTCATAATAATATAAGGAATCATACAAACAACTAATAATAAACATAAGTAACTAAGGCTTTGCTCGCCAGAAAGTGACAATAATATACCCACACTGCCAAATGTAACTATTGATAAGCCACCTAATAGTCCATCAATGCCATCAACCATATTAAAAGCATTAATACAGCCAATAACGGCAAATACAGTAACTAAGCCACCAAATATACCTAGTTCAATAACACCAAAGCCAAATAAATCACCTAAGCTATGCATCTCGGCATTAGCAAAGAAAATCATAGCTACTGATATCAGTGCTTGTACTAACATACGTATTTTTACACTTAAATCAAAGCGATCATCTAATGCGCCGACAGCAGTTAAGCCACATATACAAAGCATATATAAATTTGCATGATTAATCATACCTGGGTGTGAGTATATGTAATTTACAATAGTAATACATATAGCAATACCACCTACTAATGGAATATTACCAGAGTGTAGTTTTCGCCCTGAAGGTTTATCAACCAAGCCTACTTTACGTGCAACTTTACGCATTACAAATAAAATTGCGAAGGCAATGAAAAAGGTGAAAAGTAAGTCAATAAACATTTTTATCCCTGATAAGTTATTTAAAACACTATAGTGTTTGTTAAGATCGAGACACCTTAATCAGAACCAAATAAGTCACGAGTATATACTCTATCTGCAACGTCATTAAGATCTGCAACCATGCGGTTTGATACGATAACGTCACATATTGATTTAAACTGATTTAAATCTTTAATTACGCGTGAATGATAAAATTCATTTTCTTCAAGTACAGGCTCATAAACTACAACCTCAATACCTTTAGCTTTAATGCGCTTCATAATTCCTTGAATAGAAGAGGCTCTAAAGTTATCTGAGCCTGTTTTCATTACTAAGCGATAAATGCCCACAACGTTAGGATTGCGCTTTAGAATAGAAGCTGCGATGAAATCTTTACGAGTAGTATTAGCGTCAACAATTGCACCAATAATATTGTTTGGTACATCAGCATAATTTGCTCGAAGTTGCTTGGTATCTTTCGGTAGGCAGTATCCACCATAGCCAAACGATGGATTATTATAATGGTCACCTATACGCGGATCTAAACTAACACCTTGTATAATTTGCTTGCTGTTTAAGCCATGCACTTCAGCGTAACTGTCTAACTCATTAAAGTAAGCAACCCGCATAGCTAAGTACGTATTAGAAAATAACTTAATTGCTTCAGCTTCAGTGGAGTCAGTAAACAACACTTCAATATCTTGCTTTAAAGCGCCTTGCTTAAGTAAATTAGCGAATACTACGGCACGTTCGCTTTGTTCGCCGACGACAATTCGTGAAGGATGTAAATTATCGTGTAAAGCTTTGCCTTCGCGTAAAAACTCCGGTGAGAATATTAGATTATCTACACCTAGCTCTATTTTAATATTTTGTGTAAAGCCAACAGGTACTGTCGATTTAATAACTAAAACTCCACTTGAATTATGCACTGTAGCCTCTTTAATAACGGCTTCTACCGAGCTGGTATTAAAATAGTTATTTTCTACATCATAATCAGTAGGAGTCGCAATAATTACAAAGTCTGCATTTTTATAAGCTACTTCTTTATCTGTGGTTGCTTTGAAATCTAAATCTTCACGCATTAAAAAATCACTAATTTCAGTATCAACAATAGGTGATTTTTTACTATTTAGAAGCGCTATTTTTTGCTCATCAATATCGAGCGCAACAACTTCATTGTGTTGAGCTAATAACATAGCGTTCGAGAGGCCAACATATCCTGTGCCGACTACTGCAATTTTCATTTTGTTTAACCCAATAGTGTTAATTTTTTGACAAGATCATAAATTATATTGCTACACCTCAGATAGCTGGTAGCAAAACTTAAAATCTTAATAACTAAGATATGTAACATAATCTCATATGTTTACAAAAAATAAAATTAATTAAGCTTAGCTAAAGCTTAATAAAAATTAAAAAAGAACCGTTTTAGCATTTAAAGTGCTAAAACATTGAAAAAAGCTCGATTAAAAAGTTGTCACACATCAAACTTTTGGACATCACTCCAATTAACTTGCTTCACTGCAGTACCGAGAGAAACAAATTCATTTGTATCTAGAATTCCGCCTAATTTTTTATATGCGCCTGTAATCCCAACATAACTTTTAAATTTTCTAGCCATAGTCAAATCGGATATCATTGGTTGAGTAGCATCAAAGTCACGAGGATGAAAATATGTCATTATATAGTCGTCATTTGCAAATGCCCGCTCTAAATAAACTTTAGGTAACAACCTAAAGTAACCACCTCCAGAATAAATAAAGTCCTTTCCTAAAAAAGAGCGAGTATTAATAGGAAACTCTTTTATTTCTGCACCAGCACTACTAATTATAAAAGGCTTAGCACAACCAAAAGAGTTTAAACCTCCATGTGCTCTTTTCGCTGGGAAAACTGAACTATCAACTTCAATGCCACAATTAATTAATGTCTCAAACGCCCACAAATTTTTTTCGGTTATCGAAAAACCTGGAGCACGATATGTAGTTATTTTATTCCCTGTTATAGACTCTAAAATGTCAATTGACTTTATTAAATCATCTCTGAATTCTTGACGGGTCTGATCAAAAGCTAACTGGTGAGAAAAAGAGTGGCTTCCGATCTCATGCCCACAGTCAAAAATTTTACTTATAATATCTGGATGCTTTTCGGCAACCCAGCCCAAACAAAAAAAAGTTGCCTTCAAGCCTCTGCTGTCAAGCATCTCGAGAATTCGCTCAACGCCTTCATCTATTCTGGATTCGAAATTATTCCATACGTCTACATTTTTTGTTGAATCATTATCTAAAATATGGAACCAGTCTTCGATGTCAAATGTCAATATCTTCATTAAAAAAACTTCTTACCGTTAGCTCTAAACACCTTAACGTCCTCTTTTGTCGGAAATTTGAAGTAACTCATATCGGAGTCATTATTACTTTTAACTTCGTAGGTTCCGGTACTAATCTTGATGATAGATTCAATAATTGCATCCATTCCTAATTTTTTACTACATTTAATAAGCTCAGCTTGACTCATTTCGCCAATTTCAATTTTCTTCTGAACAAGTATAGGCCCACTATCAATCCCTTCATCAACAAAAAAAACAGATACACCAGTATACTTTTCAAGGTTTTTTAAAACCCAGAAGCTAGGCATTAAGCCTCTATACTTAGGAAGTAGAGCTGTATGTAAGTTTAGACATCCCTGAGGAGCAAGTTCTATCAATGGCTTTTTAAAAATTTCATTTCCTGCGATAGAAATAAGCAAATCAGGTTTTAATTGTCGAATTACAGACAATGATGCTTCAGAATTAATAGACCCATTGAGCGATAATTCTTTTATATTATGTTTCGCTAAAGTTAACTTTACTGAGTTATCAGAATTAAACTTAGATAAAATAAACTTAAAAGCGTAATTTATAAAAAAAGTAAATCCAAATATATTGTATGTCTTCAATGCTTTATCTATAAATGATTCTTTTTTCCCAAAAGGTGAAACATTACTAACTATACAACCAATAACTTCAACATCATCAGGTAAATTCGAAAATAAATAGTCAAGGTTTTTTGCTAAATAAAATGGATCGTCTTGAGTAATTATAATAACTTTCATTCTATCACCAATTAAAAATAATATGCTCTTTAAGAGAGAATTTGTCTTTGAGGTAAGTTTTTCGTTTGAATTGAATTGCGCTTAATAAGAACGATTCAAGATTGGTTGTACTTAGCTCTTCTACTGTGCATGTTTTTGCTAATGAATTATCTCTAACGAATTGCGCAAGCTCCAGCTGGTGCTTATCTGATCTTTCAGTATTAGGCACAACAAGAAATGGTGTCAAACCTTCCAATAACTTGTAAACTGTACCTGCACCTGCATGAGTGATAATTAAATCAAAATCTGAATAAACCTCTTCTATATTTTCGATAAAATGCTGATAAGAGTGATACTTTACGTTATAGGATCCATTAGACACCTGAAATTTATAGCTTATATTATCTTCAATTCGATCTAATACTTTAATCAGAGAGTCAAATGTGGTTGTCCCAACAATTACCAACACATTTATCATAGTCTCCCACCATAAATAGCAAGAGGATATAGTGTTTTCAACTCCTCGTTCTGAATTACAAACTCATCAGCAATATAATAAGCAAACTTTCCTGTTATTGATTTGCTATAAAATCGAGACCAGGTTTCTACGTGAACAACCTTCTTACCACACAACTTGCCCCAAAACAAATAGGGTATAGATATTATAGGGCCGAAAGAAACCATTACTTTAGCTTCGCAGGTGACAACTCGGAACAAGGAATGAAAGAACACATAAACTGATAATATAAAAAATCTAATTAAATTGAGTATATTACGATTTTTTGTAAACTTTGAAAGACCAATCTCTTTGATCATTTTAATATTATCAATGGTACTTGTAGAGTCAGTAATTAGTGTGTACTCAACAGGAACTGAATTTTTACAATCCAAATTAATGAATCTCTTAGCTTGTGCGAAATGCCCCCCCTCACCTGCTACAATCAAAACGTGACAACATTTATTCAAAATATTTTTACCTCCCGAAAATCTATAGATACAGTATTAGGGTTTCCTGCGAGATCTCTTGGACTATAACTAGCATTACTCCCCCCATGAAATACACTGAATAGAAACTTTTCTATATAAGAATTGTTACAATCTAAATCACAAAACTCCAGATTTTTTATACAAAAACCTTTACTTTCGTCGACATTCAAACAAATTCTGCCATCATCCTGGCCAATAGAATTGATTTTTACATTTAACTTTATCTTATATTCAACATCATTATCAAATTTAAAGTTTTCAACAAACTTGAAATTGCCAAACTGCTGCTGGTCTTTATGCAAATAATAATATACTCCAAGACTTCCTGATTTACCAAAAGCAGCACGTACACTCCAACCACCATCTTTTTTTCTTTTCATCCCTCCGGAAACAACTTTTGAAGAAGCTAACCCATGTAGTTTCCCTCCCTTTGCAAAGTCAAATTCATTACCAAACTTGACAATATAAGAGATAGTAACTTCTCCATACTTATTCAAAAGTTTAAAAACTTTGATAACCCTCTCACTTCCTTTATCGCTTGGAATGAGGAGCACATTTATGACATTTTCATTGATTTTAATATGCTCTACATCGTTTAAGCATTTTGTTAAATCTTCTTGAGTTGATGGTAATGCAATCTTACTTTCGCAATCATATTTACCTAATTTATCAACGAAACCTTTGCGCTGATAAATAAATAGAGTCATAAAGGCTAGAAACACCAGCCCAAGAGCGAGAGTTACGCGCATAAATTGCCCCATTATTTATAATAAGATTACAGTTTTGACTTCCGGCTTTTTTAAGGGTTATTGCAAGCGAATTCACATCATCTGCTGTGAATATCATAGCATGCTTTCTTGAACCACAAACTTCTAAAATACCTTTACAATCACTGCCAATAAATAGCTTCCTAAATGCCATGGCTTCTAAAGGTTTAAGCGGAGTAACAACATTACATATATTTAGGTTTTTTCTAGGATTAACGATGCAATCTAGAGTAGCATAAACGCTTGCAACTTCATGTCTTTCGAAAGAGCCGTGATTTTTTATCCTATTATCATCAGTCAACTTTATCAGTTTATTTAGTTCTTCACAAAAAGGGCCGCGCCCATAAAACTTAAGCTCTTTTTTTGGATACAATTTTTTTGGGAAAGCTTCATTAAACGCCTCTATTAAAGTATCCAACCCTTCTATTTCACTATAATTTCCAACATATCCAAATCTATTTATGCAAATAGGATTTTCACTAGACTTTGATATTTCTAGAACAGAACTAGATACTGCATTAGGCACAACGGTTATTTTTGATGGACTGATTCCTCTATTTAATACTTCTTCTTTTAACCCTTCATTTATCACAACGACTTCATCTGCAACTTTAAGTGCTAATGTTTCTAACTGAGTAATAACCTTGGATTGTAACCGACTAAATAAACTACCATTTTTAAAACGCTCTTCCCATATAGATCTGAATTCATAAATAAAAGGGATGTTAAGTTTTCTCGAAGCTATATAAGATGCAAAAGCACAGAAAAAAGTACTATGAGCGTGTATGACAGTTACTTCGTTTACCCTAGCAATTTGTTCAACTTTTCTTGCGAAATAAAATAATGAAAATACCTTTTTTACTCTTGTAGATAATGATGATTGTTTTTCTGATATTTTAAAATTACTAGACTTACGAAATGTTCGATATATATCTACTCCGTTAATAATTTCCATTTCATTATTACTTGTCCCTTTCTGAAAAGGTGATGTTATACCGATAACATTATGTCCGTGACTTTTCTGTCCTGTTAGTATTCCTTCACTTCTAATTGTTGAGCCCGTCACATCGGGAAAATAAGTATATAATACATGTAACACATTAATATTTTTCATAATTTAATATCTTAAATTTATTTATCAATAAATAATAAAAAAGAGCGATCATCAAAGAAGTTATATATTCTGGCTTCAAAAATCCACGGTGAAATAAGTGAATAAACTGAGTAATTATCAATGATGCAACTGGCACAAAGAGAATATTTCGGTATGCTATTTTAGAAATAAATCTTAACGATATTCCTGAAATAAAAAAGAAAATAAAAGATAATATACCGTAATCAATATACAGACCTCCCAACAAACCTGGGGTTAACCCTCCATCTTCTACTGTACCAAAAATTTTACCTAAACTCTGGCCTGCAGCTAAACGTTCACCAGGTAAAACAGTAAAAAGGTCAGCAAAAAATAGTGTATGTTCATTAATATTGTTCTCCGTGTCCGAGGTTATAATTGTATTTGTAAGCCCTATAGTTTCTTTAAACCCCAAGTAAAAAGGGATAATCAGATATACCCACCAATCATTATAGTCAAAGTATAAATCTAGGATGACGTCCACAGCTGCTAATTCAGATGAACTGGTTCTTCTCAAATAAAAACCACTGAAAACAATAATGAAACAAATTATACCAAAGAATATATACAGGTATTTTTTACTTCGTTTAGCAGCTTTAATTTTCATATTATTTAGCGTAGCAATATACCAAATGCAGATCACATATGACACAAGAGCAAGGACCGATGTACCACGATAACCGAGTAGTATAGAAGGAAGCACAACCAATAAAATCATTGGGACGTGATTTTTCTTGAATAGAAAAGGAATGAACGCAGCGATAGGAAGAACAGATTTAACTGCATACTCAACCCCTGTAGGAATTCCAAACCTCGCATTTTGATTAATTAAAACAATACCTTTTGTAATATATATATAAACCACAAATAGGTATGCAATAGCCAAATGTAAACTTATACCGAATTTAACAAACTTCAGATTTCCCCCAAATCTAAACTCTTTATCAGCTATTGAATCTTTACCTAAAAGCATAGGTAAAGCCAAGAAGTATAATGATAGAATATAACATTTTAATGTGAATATATCTGTATAGCCTCTCCATGTTGATATATTCAGTAGAGCTATCAAAAGATAAAAGACAACAAAAAATATAATTGGCTTAAGTAAATAATCAATCCTATAAGAAAGGCTTATACCAAGTATTAATAAAGCAAAGTATAAACCTATATAAGTATCTAAGAAAAAGATAGATATTGGCAAAAGTACAGTTAGAAAAGTAATTAAAATCATTTTCTTGAGGATATCTTAATTGCTGGCACACCGGCTACCACATCAAATGATGCAACATTCTTAGTTACAACGCTTCCGGCACCAACAACCGCGCCTTTAGAAATAGTGACACCGGGTAGTATAGTTACATTACTAGCTATCCAAACATCATCATCAATAGTCACTTTTGCATAGTCATAACCTTGTTCGCTAATTAGCTCTGATTTTTTATTAAAAGTGTGGTTTTGACTATATATCGTAACGTTAGGGCCTATTAAAACGTTATTCCCAATTTCAACTCCCCCCCCTGCATTAATAATACATCCTCTATTGATTGAGGTGTTTTCTCCAACAATCAGCTTACTAGGGTAATCTATTTGTACCTGATCCCACACTTTAGCGTGTTTACCTATTTTAGACGGAAGAAGCTGAGTTCTTAAAAAACAGCCAACTTTGCCTGGAATAGCCTTTAAAAAAAACTGATACCAAAGAATCAACTCATATTTCATGTTTAAACCTTAATTTATCTGGTAATCAGCTAGATTCCGGATTAAAAAACCAAACAGCAAAACCCTAATAAGCCAAACAGCTGCAACTAGATAAAGTATTAAAAAGGGCTCTTTTATGAAAAGGTATGCGCAGCCTACGCACAATAAAACAGCAATGATCGAAATTATGTTCGAAACCTGTATTTGCTTTCCAGTTGCTTTTAAGCCAAATAAAGATGAGTACAAAGAGTAAATAGACTTAATCACAACTATAGCGATACAAGGGAAGAAGTAGCTCATTTTAATATTAAGCTCTAAATGAACACTAAAAATTTTAACAACTGCAAACCAAAGCGTAAAAATAACAGCTAACCCACAACCTATTAAGATTACCTTTTTATGGAACTTTGTTCTTATATAGCAAGTTTTTAGCATTGCAACTTCTTTAAAGCCAATATAAGAAGAAACGATGCTAAAGGGCATTACTAATAATGAGAATAAATAAACATAATTTGAAAAGTTTTCTTTAGCAAAAAACATTTCGATAAAGAAGCGGTCGAAATTATTCATTAGCACCAGCACAAATAATGATAATGCAAAGCCGATAAAAAGAGAGCTTAAATTATCGGTTAAGTCTTTTGTAAAGCTGATTTTAGGTAGCGTTTTAATTAAAAAAATTGCCGCAACTAAAAAACATAGTAGTAAAGTAGCAAATAAGATCTCACGTACATTTGAACCGTTGGCAATTAAAACAGCAAAAAATAAGGCGGCCTTCCAAAAGTTATTTATCAATTGTGAAGCAGTAAATAGCTTTGTTATACGTAATAGGTTATATACAAAAACGCAGCTAGCGCTCAATAACCCGACTAATATAGTTAACCAAAAGTCGTTAATTCTAAATAACACTATATTAGTTAATAGAGAAAATATAACTAAGTATACTACAAAGCTAACAATCATTATTTTAATTATATTGGTGGGTACATAATACTGCCCACTACGCAGCTGTCCATAACGTAAAAAAAGCTGCTCTGAGCCAAAAAAACAAAAGGAGTATGAAATACCACTGATTGTTAACAACACACTCCAGTAATAAAAATCATCTTCTGTCATTGTTTTTTTGGCTAAAAAGGTAGCCGAAAAGTAGAGCAGTGACGATAAAGCCATAATTAAAAATGATTTGTTAGCACTCAACAGTACACTTATAGTCCCTCGCATTACTTATAAATACCTTTGGTATCTATAATAATCCCAGCTGGTTTGTCAGCTTCAATAAATTGAGAGTGTTCGACTAGCAAAACATGAATATTTGCATTGCTATGAGCACTTGATAAGCTTGTCATAGTCACGCCAGAGATCACTTCAACTAAACCTTTAAGATTTGGCTCTACAGCTAATACACTGCCAACATTTAACTTGGATATTTCTCCAACAATCTGCATTGCTGGGCTTTCGCGTAAATCATCTATATCAGCTTTAAATGCAAGTCCATAACAAGCAATAGTAATATCTGAGACAGATTTATTTGGGTTTAAAAGTAAAAAGTCAGCTATTGCATGTTTCACTTTGTTAACAACCCATGCCGGCTTACTGTCATTAACCAATCTAGCTTGATGGATTAGCTTCGCCTCATTAGGCTGCCCACTAATAATAAACCATGGATCTACTGCTATACAATGCCCACCAACTCCCGGGCCAGGCTGTAAAATATTAATACGCGGATGTCGGTTAGCAAGCGATATAAGCTCCCACACGTCAATATCTAATTTATCGCAAATAATTGAAAGCTCATTAGCAAACGCTATTTGTACGTCGCGGCATGAGTTTTCTGTTAACTTTGCCATTTCTGCTGTACGCGCATTTGTTATTACACATTCACCTTGTACAAACGTTTTGTAAAGCTCAACTGACCGTGCAGAACATTTAGCGGTAATACCACCTATTACACGATCGTTTTCTACCAACTCACGAACCACATGGCCAGGCAATACACGTTCAGGGCAATGCGCTACATTTACATCTATGTTTGTATCTGAATAACTACTTTCAGGACCCGGAAATGTTAAGTCTGGTCGTGCAGCTGCCAACCACACAGCCATTTTCTCTGTAGCACCAACAGGTGATGTTGATTCTAAAATGACTAAATCACCTTTTTTAAGCACTGGCGCAATAGCTTCACTGGCTTTTTTGATATAACTTAAATCTGGCTCAGGTATTTCTGAATCGCTTTCTTTGTTTAAAGTGCTTTTGAACGGTGTTGGTACGGCTATTAAAAAAGCGTCTGCTGGTTCTGGTACAGTTGTCGCTTTTAAATACCCTTCAGTAACTGCAGCATGAACAATCATATCTAGATCAGGTTCTACTATATGTATTTCACCACGATTAATCGTGTCAACTGCATGTTGATTTACATCAACACCTATTACGTTTTTTTTACATGATGCGAACATAGCTGCAGTGGGCAAGCCAATATAGCCTAAACCAATAACTGAAATGGTATTAAATGACATGGTGATCCTTATTTATGTAGGTTCTAGGTTCTAGGTTCTAGGTTCTAGGTTCTAGGTTCTACAAAACTCTAATTTTAAATTTTTTAGAACAAGCTATATTTATGTATTTTTAAGCTTGCCACACTATTTTTGTGAGAGCAAAGCGCAGGGTAAACCCACACCTAAAATTAACTTTTTGCTAAAATATCGCAAATACGTTGGCAAGCTTTACCATCGCCATACGGGTTATGGGCACGACTCATTGTTTTATATGACTCGTCATTAGTTAAGAGCTCGTTTAATGCTGAGGTTATTTTTGCTATATCAGTGCCAACCAACCTAACTGTTCCTGCATCTACGGCTTCTGGGCGCTCAGTGGTATCACGCATAACTAATACAGGCTTGCCTAAGCTTGGGGCTTCTTCTTGTATACCGCCTGAGTCAGTTAAAATTATATGTGCGCGATTCATCAAGTACACAAAAGGTAAGTATTGTTGTGGTTCAATTAAATGTACGTTGTTTACATCGTTT
Source organism: Pseudoalteromonas sp. 2CM36K (assembly GCF_023161865.1). Lineage (NCBI taxonomy): Bacteria > Pseudomonadati > Pseudomonadota > Gammaproteobacteria > Alteromonadales > Pseudoalteromonadaceae > Pseudoalteromonas > Pseudoalteromonas sp. 2CM36K. The sequence continues at coordinate 22,416 of NZ_JALNTK010000024.1, read as the reverse complement.
AAAATACGTTTTACCGGTTCTTGAACATTTGGGTTTAAGTGTACTGGGTACAGTATTTGTGTATTTGGGTGCGCTTTAGCTGTTTTCGCTAACGCCTCACAAATACGCTCAAACCCACCACCAAAGCTTTCACGACGATGTCCGGTAACTAAAATAAGCTTTTTATTTTCGTCAAGCATTGGGAACTGTGCAGCTAGTGTATTACTTAAATCGATGTCATTTTCTATTTGTTGTTTAACTAGCAATAACGCATCAATAACCGTATTACCTGTTACCGATATGTTTTCAGCTGCGACATTTTCTTTAAGTAAGTTGGCTTTTGAGTTTTCGGTAGGTGCTAAATGGTACTTGGTAAGAGAGCCGGTTAGTTTACGGTTGCCTTCTTCTGGCCACGGTGAGTAAATATTACCTGTTCGTAATCCTGCCTCAACATGCCCTACAGCTATTTGCTCGTAATATGCTGCTAAACTTGCTGCGAAAGTGGTTGCTGTATCACCATGTACTAGTACTACATCGGGTTTGAACTCTTTTAGTACTGGTGTTAACTCTAATAAAATACGACTAGTAACTTCAGGCAATGTTTGGCCCGCTTTCATTAGGTTTAAATCGTAATCTGGCGTAATTTTAAACAGCTCTAGTACTTGGTCTAGCATTTCACGGTGCTGCGCTGTTACACAGCATTTTGATTCAAAGCGCTCATCAGCGGCAAGAGCATGAACCAGTGGAGCCATTTTAATAGCTTCAGGGCGAGTACCGAATACCGTTAATACTTTCACTTTTTCATCCTTTAATAAATTAAATTTTGCTATTAGCATAACCATATTTAGTTACGCTTATATGTCAACTTCAAAGGCGCTAGGGAGTTAAAACCTACTATTTTACGGTGTAAAACATCCCAGCATTCACACTCTGAGTAACCGATTGCTCATTATGAAGTTGTGTTTTTACAATTTTTTATCTCAGCTTTATTACAACTCACTGAGACACTTTTTTCTAAATTGAGACAGTCAATTTAGACTATCTCATTGTAATTGCTTGTTTTTATACTTTTTATAAAAAGTGCCCAATAGGCCCTCTATATATCTAGGAATTAGGTTCTAGGCTTATAGGCTTCGGGCCGCGAGCCCATAGTTCTGAGCTCTAGTCTTTATCCTTGGCTATATAGTGTCTGATCAATACTATCATTACACTTAGCATTCCGCCTAAAAGAACACCCAGTACACAGATTAATGCACGCTTAGGTTTAAACTTTTCTTCTGGCACGAGGGCTGCATCAATCGTTTTAAATACATATTCGTCGCGTACTTTAGCAAACATAATTGTTTTAGTTTGCTCTTCAACTAGCTTATAAAGTACCGCACGGATATCGGCTATTTTAGTTTGTTCTAGCTGTTGGGTTAAAAAGTCAGTGCTTTTTATAGCCTCTTGCACATCTCGCTCTTTCATGGTTTGGTTAATATCTTGTATTAACCAGCTAACCCATTGCTGGGCAACACTAGGAGATACATGCTCTACCGACACGGTAACCATACCGCTTTCTTTATCAGTACTTGCACTTATTATTTTGCTAAAAACCTTAAACGCTTCCTGCATAGATGGCTCTGGTTTAAAAGGCGCTTTAACCTCACGCACCCATTTATTGTTTTCAGCATCGAATATCTCGCTATCATAAATAACTATATTCGTTTGCATATCCCAAGACTCAGCAGCCATCAAGTCAGTTAATATATTGTGTTTTTGAATAAAGTCACTGGTAAATTGGCGTGATTTTAATACCTCAATGGCTAATTGTGCTTTATTACTCGAACCACCACCTAAATTTACACCTGCTAAACTCGCTAAACCACCGAACTGACCTGCTAAGCCCGCCAAACCACCAGAACCTTCTTGCTCTGCAGGCGCTAACAACGCTTCTGATTTATAAATGTTAGGTTGGTTAATGGCATAAATAACCGATGCAACTGCGAACAGTGCTGTAATTGCTATTATTAACCATTTTCCTTGCCAAATTACCGCAAAGAGCTCACGTAAATCGATTTCGTCGTCGGCGATGTTGGGGTTTTGCATTGGTGTATTTGCTTGGTTTAGATTGTTTGAGTTGTTTTCCATTTAAATCTCATAAGTTCTAGTGAGTGGCTTCTGGCCGCGAGCTATCAGCTACCAGCTATCAGCTATCAGCTATCAGCTATCAGCTATCAGCTATCAGCTATCAGCTATCAGCTATCAGCTATCAGCTATCAAAAAATTGTATAACAAAAACATTAGGTCAAGTTATTGTTTTAGGTTTTAGGGACTTTTGCTCGTCCTTTGTAACACCAAACCTGCTGCTACATTTACGCGACATAAAGCTCCGCATATAAAATCATTTTGAACCACAGAGTACACCGAGGCGCTGCGCGCTACACAGAGAGGATAAGACAAATAAAACCTAAATAGATGTCATTGTTCTCTTTCTCTGTGTTCTCTTTACCCTCTGTGGTAAATAAAATCACTTTAACGCGACATAAAGTCGCTGCTACCTTTGCGAGGCGTAAAGTCCCGCTTTAAAAATCATTTTAGACCACAGAGTACACTGAGGCGCTGCGCGCTACACCGAGAAAAAGCTTGCTGAAAAATGACAGCTATAACTGCTCTTTTCCTCTGCATTCTCTTTACCTCTGTGGTGAATAAAACACTAACAGACGTTTCGAGCTTCAGGCACGCTTCACGTTCCAGTTCGTCGCAGAGCTCCTCTCGCTCCAGCTTGAAAGCAAAACTATTTGCTTGTCTAGCCCTTCGGGCACGCTTCCGCCCCTAGGTTGCAGTTCCTACGGTCTGATAAAAAAACAGGTTTTAGGTTCTAGGCTAATGCTCATAACCTTTAAGTAAAAACCTGCGGACTAAAAGCCCGCTTTAAAAATCATTTTGAACCACAGAGTACATTGAGGCGCTGCACGCTACACTGAGAAAAAAGTCTGCTGACAACTGACAACTGATATTTTCCTCTATGTTCTCTTTACCCTCTGTGGTGAATAAAATCACTATAGACGCGACATAAAGTCGCTGCTACGTTTGCGAGGCGTAAAGCCCCGCATACAAAATCATTTTTGAACCACAGAGTACACCGAGGCGCTGCGCGCTACACTGAGAAAAAGCTTGCTGAAAAATGACAGCTAATAACTGCTCTTTACCCTCTGTGGTGAATAAAAACACTAACGGACGCGACATAAAGTCGCTGCTACGTTTGCGAGGCGTAAAACCCCGCTTTTAAAAAAACATTTTAGCTGCGAGCCACGGGCTACGAGTTTCGAGCCCTTAGCCCTTAGCCCTTAGCTAATAGCCCACAGCCCGATACCCGTTGCTTATAACCCTATATTACAGGCTGCCTATCGCGGCTACTGCTACGCCTAGTTGGTAAAGTATTTGCGTTGCGGTGCTCCACAGCGTTAGCTTATCCATGTGCCCTGCGTCCATTGGCACTACTATGGTATCGCCTGGTTCTAACATTTGCTCATTACCAGGAGCAAACCAATTACCTGAGTTAGGTATAGTTACTGCGCCGTTGGCTTTTATAATGTAAATACGGTCGTCATCAGCACGCTCTTTTAAACCACCACTTAGCTCTAGGTAGTCGTCTAGGCTAACGCCTGCTTTATATAGGTGTGTGGTGGCGTAGTTAACTTCGCCCACTACGCTGATAGAGTCGCGCTTGCTTGGAACATATAAAGTGTCGCCATCTTGTAGCACTAGTGTTTGCTGGTTTTTAGCAATTAGTGGTAGGTCGATAACTAAACGCCCAACTGCTTCCACACTGGCTAAGTCGTTAAGTAGTTTGTTCATTTCGTCGTACGAAAGCGCACTACTACTTACTGAATTTTGAAAGCTTTTTGATGCTACATCGCGGCGTAGTTCAGTAGCTAAACGGGCTAGTTGTTGTTGCTCTTGCTGCTTAACCGATTGGCGAATAAACACCGCTGCTTTTTGCTCGGCAAAGTTAGTAAAGCCACCGGCACGGTTTAATAAATCGGTTAGTGTTTCGCCGCGGCGAATGGTGTACGTACCTGGGAATAGCAACTCACCTTTAAGGGTTACTTTTACGTTTTCTTGCCAGTTAGGAATGGTAAAAATATTTAAGCTGTCTTTACTTTGTAATTTAAGGCCTTGTGCATTGCCACTCAATACTTGAGCAAGGTCTATATTAATGTGCTCAACATTTGAAGCATCGCCATTTACCATACGGGTAATTTCGGCTTGTTTGGTGTAAGCCGACTCCAATAAACCACCTGCTGCTGTGATTAAATCTGCTGCTTCAGCATCTACTGTTAATGGGTAAACGCCTGGGTAAGTAACACTACCATTCACCTCAACTAGCTGAATAGCTTGCTGAGTAGACGCTTGTCGCTTTAACTTTTTAATTATTGGTGCTAACAAATTATTACGGCTATAAGGTGTATAGCTAGCAGCACTTAGCTGGTTACTATCTCCTGCTTGGCTAGCAGCTTGCTCAATTGTGGTATCTTTTTTAGTGCCTGAGCCCGTTGCTGCTAACGTTAACTTTTCATCACGTTTTTCTTCAAATTCACTAAATATAAGTATTTTGTCGTTAGCATTTAGCGTTAAGTCGTTTTGGGCATTTTTAACAATTGCTTGAGCTACATCAAACTGGTGTACTTCTATGTCACCATTTATGTTTATTTCGCGCACCACTAAGCCATAACTTAAGTCAGCCTGCGACAACAAGTCACCACGTACCGACTTAAGTACATCAGATATACGTTTACCTTGGTGCCATTGGTAACTACCAGGGCGCACTACAGCACCGACCAAGTTAACTGAGTTTTTATATTGTGCACTTATGGTGTTAAAACGAATACGGTCGCCGTCTTGCGGAATGTAATTAATTTTATTTGCCGAAAAGTCTACGGTTAGTACTTCTTTACGGTTGTTATTAAAGCGCTCTACTAGTGCATTTTTAGTATAGGCACCGGGCTTTAAGCCGCCAGCCATTGCCAGTAGCTCTTTTGCTGTTTCGCCTTTTTTAAGCTCAAAAATAGCAGGGCGTTTAACTAATCCTTCTACTTTAACTTGTGCGCCCACCGAAGGTACAAATACCACGTCGCCGGGTTTTAAAATAATATCGTTACTGCTATCACCGTGAATAAGTAGGTCGTATAAATCGAAATTAGCAACTACTTTACCAGCCCGCTTAACTTGAATATTACGTAATGATGCAATATCCGACACCCCACCACTTACAAATAAAGCATGAGACACTGTAGTAAGCGACGAAACGCTATAGCTACCCGGCTTATACGCTTCGCCTAGCACTAAAATACGCATACTGCGCAGTTGACCAAGTGATACAAAGGCTTTTACACCTATAACTTCTTGCTCAACTTTTAACTTAATTAACTGCTTTACCTCAGAAAAAGTTAAGCCAGCGACTTGTACCGGGCTCAAATCAGGGATGCTAATGCGCCCTTCGCGATCAACAATAACTTCAAAGCTCGCGCTTTCTTTACCATAAAAGTTTATTAATAGCTGATCGCCTCGACCAACTAAATACGTGTCAGGCACTGCTGACGTTTCACTAGGCATAAATGTAGTTGGTTCACCGGCAAAAAGTTCATAACCAAATGGCTTAACTGTATTAGGATTTTGTTTTGTTGGTTCTGCTTTTGCTGCTTGCTCTTGTTGTACTAAACGAGGACCGATTGTTAGTTCTTCAACTTGAGGTTGATTACTTGATTGGCTTGACCCAGTTATTACTGATAAGTCTACACCGTACTGTTTTGCAAGAGCCTGTTGTTGAGACTTAGGCAACTTTTTAAATTGCTCTATTTGCGATGCATTTGGAGTAAAAGCCAATGCGTTAAAGCTACTGATTAAAACCAGCGCACCAATAAAGTATTTAAAAAAGTTCACGAGTAGGTATTTCCCTAGTTCTACAGTCGATAATGCGCGTAGTATACACCATTTTTGCATGATTAAAAAAGAGGCCGCAGCCTCTTTTATTACATATTTGTTATTAAAAACACTATTGCTTAAAAGCTATACACCAATGTTAATGAGGTTTCTGTATCAGTTGCTTCTTTGTCATCTGCAACGTCTGAGTTATTGGTTATATTATAGGCCACTTTCATTTGCAGTGAGCCATTAATTTTAGTAAGTAACGCAGTTTCTGAGCGAGTTTTGGTATTAGTATCACCGTACTCCACTGATACTAACTGAGTAAAGCGCGCGTTGTCTGAAATTTTCCAGCTAAAGTCTACTTTACCTAGCGCAATCACTTCGCCTTCGTATTCACCCGCTAGTGAGTTGCCGTTTTCATCAACCTCTTCGCTTACATCTGGGTATTTAAAGTACTTATAACCTGGACCAATTTCAGCATTTAGTTTCATGTTTGACTCGTTTAGTAAACGTAAACCATAACCCGCTGAAATAACCGACTCACTTCGGTATGCACCAAAGTAATCAGAAACATGCGACCCGTAAATAAATAAATGAGCGTGCTTTTCGTTTAATTTGTAATTACCCTGCGCTGAAATAGAGTACTTTTCGTTAGTACGCTGTTTTTCTTTGCTGCCGTCGTCGTTTTCTACTTCATCTTCTTTGTAGATGCCGTCTAACTTATACTCATTGTTCCAGCTTTCTAAGTTATGCAATACTTTAATACCGCCTTTTAACGTGGTTGTTTCGGTATTACCGCTGGTAATAATAGCGCCTACTTCGCTGGTAACTTCCCAGGTTTTTTGCTCATCTTCTGATGCAAATGCATTGGTTGTAGCTGAGGCTGCTACTAAAATTGATAAAAGCTTAAGTTTCATTAAAAAAATAACCCTATAAAAAATGTATTAATACCTATTAAAAAGGCAACGCGCATATTAATAAATCGAATTTGAGCGCTGCCTTAATAAATAAGTATTTTAAAAAATTAGTCTTGCTTGTGTAAATGTACATCCATTTGCGGGAATGGAATGGTAATGTCTGCGTCGTCTAACGCTATTTTAATATTTTCCATTAACGACCAGTATGTTGGCCAGTAATCTTCTGAGTTAACCCAAGGGCGTACGATAAAGTTAACGCTTGAATCGGCAAGTTCAGAAACTGATACATTGTATGCAGGATCTTTTAAAATACGCGATTCGTTATCAAGTACTGATTTAAGTACTTCTTTTGCTTTTCGTAAGTCGGCGTCGTAGCCAACACCAATCACAAGGTCAACGCGGCGTGTTGATTCGCGCGAGTAGTTAATAATTGCATCTGACATGATTTTTGAATTAGGCATTACAATAACTTTGTTATCGGGTGTGCGCATTTCTGTTGAAAATATTTCGATTTTTTTAATCGTACCGGCTTTACCGCCAGCTTCAACGTAGTCACCTGATTTAAATGGGCGAAGTAGAATAATTAATACGCCTGACGCAAAGTTAGATAACGACCCTTGCAGTGCTAAGCCAACGGCTAAACCTGCCGCACCTAAAATAGCAATGAATGATGTGGTTTCGATGCCAATTTGTGACAGCGCCATTAAAATAGTGGCTGCAAATACAATGGCATATACAATACTAGAGACAAACGATGAAACCGCTTTATCTACTTTTTTCTTGTCGAATGCTTTTTCGGTTAACTTTGCACAAAATTTAGCAATTCGTCCGCCCAGTAAAAATATAACAAGCGCTATGACTGCTTGAATACCGTAGTGTAAGATTAAGCCTGAATTTTCATTCAGCCAATTGAGTATTGAATCCATATTAACTCCTGATAGTGTTATTAAACAGTTTAGCGGTGTTGTTTATTGTATTGTAAATCTTTAATACATGTTTGCAACAGCGTTTTACGAGGTTCTAGGTTCAAGGTTCAAGGTTCGAGGTTCGAGGTTCGAGGTTCGAGGTTCGAGGTTCGAGGTTCGAGGTTCGAGGTATTTAAAAACCTTAAGGTTAATATCGCAAGGTTTTTATATCCGTAGCAGCGGGTTTACCCCGCGTCGTTATTAGGTTTTAGGTATTAGGTTTTAGGTATTAAGCCCGTCACCCGTTACCCGTCACCCGTTGCCCGTCACCCGTTGCCCGTTGCCCATTGCCCGTTGCCCGTTGCCCGTTGCCCGTTGCCCGTTGCCCATTGCCCGTTGCCCGTTGCCAATAGCTTAAATATAGAATATTTATAATAAATTTAATTTTTTTGATTTTTTGCTTCACAAGCATGGGGATATTATGTATTATGCGCGCCACACCAAACAAGGTGTATGTAGTGGCGGTTGTAGCTCAGTTGGTAGAGCCCCGGATTGTGATTCCGGTTGTCGCGGGTTCGAGCCCCGTCAATCGCCCCACTATTTTCTAAGTTCCCTCAGTAATATCTAAAGTTAGCTTCTTAATAATCCCTGGCCTTCATAAAACCAAATTTAAAATAAAAATAATACACACTTATCAGTAGCCGCTGGTTCATTCCATGTTACACAGCCTATTTCCCGTATTTACGCTTTAGCCATTATCTCAAAACATATAAGTGCGCACATAACACCTCACCTACGTTTAAACCAAACACCTTGCTTGGCTTAATCTCTGCCTTTAACCTAAAACCTTTGTCTTTTGCCTTTAACCTTTTACCTTTAAAAAGACGCGATATAAAATCGCTGCTACATGTGCGCGAGATGCCCCGCCTACAGGCTATTTTAATTTACCCGCACCTCGCAGCCCGCCGCTCGTAACCTTTAAAAAGACGCGATATAAAATCGCTGCTACACTTTATTCTTTATGCGCAAGGACTCGCTATGAAGAAGGCTTATAGACTCAGGAAAGGGAGGGTCTCATTAACTAATCATTACTATATTGTCACTATGGTATCCCATAATCGTAATAAGCTTTTTACTAAACTTAATATGAATCGTTGTTTAATAAAACATATGCGAGAGCTAGAACGAGAACAACGAATAAAATCAATCGCATTTGTTATTATGCCAGACCACTTACATTGGCAATTTCAAATACTTTCAAACAATACGCTTTCAAATGTAGTTCGTCTTTTTAAAGGTAGAACTGCCGCGAGTTTTTATCAGTTTGAAGTTTATAGATTGTGGCAAAAAGGATATTACGATCATTTAATTCGTAATGAAGAAGATCTTATAGCAAGCGCTCGTTATATTATTGCCAATCCTTTGAGGGCAAAGTTAATAGCCAATGTTGCAGATTACCCTTACTGGGATTGCGTTTATGTTTAATATTACAGCCGACGTGTAGCAGTGGGTTTACCCCGCGTCATGGTGCATTAAAAGACGCGATACAAAATCGCTGCTACATAAATTAAAAACAACTCCTGTAGCAGTGGGTTTACCCCACGTCATGGTGCATTAAAAGACGCGATGTGAAATCGCTGCTACATGTGTGCGAGATGCCCCCGCCTTCGTTCAATAAAAACACTGTGCTTGGCTCAATCTCTACCTTTAACCTTTTGCCTTTACCCTTTTGCCTTTAATCTTTAAAAAGACGCGGTATAAAATCGCTGCTACATGTGCGCGGGATACCCCCCGCCTTCGTTAAACACAAACACTGTGCTTGGCTTAATCTCTGCCTAAAACCTAGAACCTTTGTTTTAACTGGTTATTGAAGGCGCTCTTTCCACTGCTCAATAGGCAATGGCTTTGAAAATAAATAGCCTTGAAATAAGTTGCAACCGCGTTGCTTTAAATAATTAAATTGCGCGGGTTCTTCAACGCCTTCAGCAACACTGTTTACGCCTAAAGCACTGGCCATGTCGATGATCATATTCACAATAGTTTTACTTGAATTATCATCAGTATCCATAATGCCATCGACAAAGTATTTATCTATTTTAAGCTCAGAAATTGGCAACTCTTTCAAATAACTTAGGCTTGAATAACCTGTTCCAAAGTCATCAATTGAAAACCGAAAGCCCTTTTTATTAAGTTCAAGCATAGTCTCTTTTACTAGTTCGATGTCTGACACTAAAGTCGTTTCGGTCAGCTCTATCACTAAGTTACGTGGTGACACTTGCCACTTATGAACACTGGCGAGCAATTTTTCCTTAAAATCGGGGGCTACAATTTGTTTAGCGCTAATGTTTACGGCAATACAGGTGTTTTTTCCTGCTCGGCTGACTTCATGCAGCAACTTACATACTTGATCAACCACCCAATCGCCAATTTTAATAATGGCTTCATTCTCTTCTGCTAGGGGTATAAATTCTCTAGGGCTTATTACGCCCAATTCCTCAGAATCCCAACGTAATAATGCTTCGGCTGAATTAAAGGTATTTTCATTATTAAATTGTGGCTGTAGTACCAGTGTTAATTCATCACTTTTATCAACATTTATTAGTAAATAGCGAATCTTATTGGTACGTTCGTAACGTTTTAATGCATCTAAATCTGCAAAGTAATAACCAAATGGTGCTAGTTTTTTTGCTTGTTTTTGTGCGTATTCCAACTTATCAAACATAGAGCTATAGGAGTCTCTACTCGCATTAATAATTGTACTGCCCAACGAGGCGCTTAGTACCACATCAAGATCATTGATCTTATGTGAGAAGTTATCTAGCGCTAATAATTTAGAGTCTATACTTGGTTGTTGTTGCTCTAGGTAGGATAAATCATTACTTACATTGGCGCTTATAATTAAAAAAGAATCGACTCCGCTTTTGTATAGCTTGTACTCGCCCTGTACCGCATTTGATAGTTTTTTAGCCGTTAAAATGAGTGCTTCGTTGCCCGCCTCAATACCGTACTTAAAGTTAAATTGCGCTAACTTGTCCATATCTAATAATGCTGCATATATGTAGCCATTATTAATGCTGGCACTTTGAAGTAAACTTCTGCATTCGCGTTCAAACCATCGCTTATTTTTTAATCCTGTTATGGGATCTGAATAGGCTAAGTTATAAATGGTATCTTGCGCTTTGAGTTTTTCACTAATATCTCTAACTACACCAATATATTCAACGTTTTGCTCATTAACTGCTTTGGTAAGTGACAATTCTATTTGAAAAGTAGTGCCGTCTTTTTTTCTTGCAGGTAGTTGCCTACCAACACCAATAATTTTAGCCTCACCTGTTTGCTCATAATTTCGCATATACGAGTGATGTTTAGATGCATAAGGCTCAGGCATTAAGTTGTTAATCGACAAGCCAAGCATTTCATTTTGCTTATAGCCAAACATAGTTAATGCGGTTGAGTTACAGTGAAGAATAACACCTTGCTGATTAATAGTGATCACTGCATCATTTAAGTTATTTAAAATAGCTTCAAGGCGATTATTTTTATCATCAACCTTGGCCTTTAATTCATATTCTAAAGTGACATCTTCGAAAGCACCATACACTTTAATAACCTGATGATCATCATTAAAAACAGGGTGACCACTCGTCCGTACCCACTTTTTATTGCCATGAGCATCTACAAACTCAAAGTCTTCACAATAAGGAAGACCTAATGTTTGTAATCGCCTAAAGAGCTGGCTAATACGCACTTGTTCTTCACCTGCGTAATGAGCGATGGCTTGAGCGGTATTTATTTTACTATCAGCAGCAAGCGCATAAATTTTATAAACTTCAGGTGAGAAGTATAACTCGTCGGTTAAAACTGTATATTGCCAACTCCCCACTTTTGCCATACTTTCAACTGCATTAGTAAGCAGCTTTTGCGAACTTGGTTTATTTTCTAAGAAACATTTTTGTAAGTACGCGCTGGTATAATTAGCAAAGCTTAACAAGATCGATTTATAAGATTCTAAATCTTGATGCGCATTAAAATAAAGGCCAACTAACACACCGGTTAGTAAGCCATCATCATTTAAAATCGCAGCCCCAATATAGGCATTGGCATTGATTACCTGTAACAGCTTATTTTCAGGGTAATCTTGCTGTAATTTATGGGTAATAAAGCAAATACTTTGAGTTAAAAGGAGCTCACATGGCGAACCTTCAAGGCTATAAGAAAAGTTTTCAATCACCTCTGTATTGGATAGAACTAACTGCGTAGTAGCTGATTTATCCTCATCAACAGAGGCAATAAATAAGTAATCGGCTTTTATTTCTTGTTGCAATGCACTCAATTGCGCACTTAAGTTTGCGCATTGAGAATACGGTGCTTTATAGGCTGCGCCTATATCTACCGGCTTGCTATTCTTGCTCACGTTATTAACCTATTTTAAAAGAAAGACCTAGTGATGCTAATGCTTTAGAATACTTTTCTATCGTATTAGACTCTGCGCCTACACTATGCGCTTGGGCTAAGTTATCTGAAGACGCACTACTAATATTTGAAATATTACGGCTAATTTCTTGCGATACCATGCTTTGCTCTTCTGCTGCCGTTGATATTTGCGTTGCTAAATCAGAAATATCAGTAATTGCCGCATAGACTTTTGAGACGATATCTTGGCTATTTCGCGTTTCTTTAACGCAGGTCTCTGCCGCATTTTTGCCAGCTGCCATTGTTTTTGACCAATTGAGTAACGTAGATTGCATTTCAGATATAGAGACTTGAATTTGCTCTGTAGCTGTATGCGTTCTGCTTGAAAGCGCACGCACTTCATCAGCAACAACCGAGAACCCTCTACCGTGCTCGCCGGCACGCGCAGCTTCTATAGCGGCATTAAGTGCAAGTAAATTTGTTTGATCGGCAATCCCTTGTATCTCTTGCATTATACCACCAATTTTTTCAGCCTCTGTTGCTAACTCGCTCGCAGAACTTGCTGAGTTATCAACTTCAGTTGCAAGTAACGACACCTCTCGCATAGTGCCTGACATAGCTTGCGTTGCATTTTCGCAGTCTTGGTGAGCTTGTTGAACACGTTGGTTGGTTACTAAGGTATTTTTAGCGACCTCATCAATTGAATGCACCATTTCCTCAACCGCAGAGGATACCTGATATAATTCTGATGCTTCTTTTTCAACGCCAGCCTGCGCAGCTTCAGCACAAACTTTAAGCGAATCAGCTCCTTTGCTAAGGCTTAAAGTACCATCAATAATACGCCCAACAATGGTCGTTACTTTACCCTCAAGTAATTTAATCTGAAAATCACTGTAGCTGAGGCTATCGCTACCAGAATAAATATGCCGAGATACGCTATCTGGGCCTGCCTTGGTTTTTTTGATTTTGCTTGGCGAGCGAATTAATTCTTCGTAAAAAATAATAAAAGGCAGAGGAACAAAGAATAAACATAACCAGAACATATAGCTTGTTAACCAAGCAATTAAAGCTGCACAACCAATAAATAGCGGCAATTTAAATGCAGCTAATTTTTCACTTAAAGGCGTAATTGATTGACCGTTAATTAAACGCTGGTATAGCTTTTCTGCGCGGTGTTTATATTCTGGAAGGAGTTGTTGACGAACTGATTGATAACCTACTTTTTTACCATTTTCGTAAATAGGGGTAACAAATGCATCAACCCAGTAATAACGCCCATCTTTACATCTATTTTTTACAGCTCCTCGCCAAGCGGTATCGCTTTTTAAATGAGACCACATATCTCCAAATGCCGCAGGTGGCATGTCTGGGTGACGAACCATATTATGGTTTTTCCCTTTTAACTCATTGATGGTATACCCTGAAACTTTACAAAAGCTATCATTTGCATAAGTGATAACGCCTCGTAAATCTGTTGTAGAAACTAATTCTTCGTCAATGCCAAACGAAACCTCCTGGTCTACCGTTGCTTGATTTTTTCTACTCATAGTGGGGTCTTCATGATGCTTCTATACTAACTTGCGGGATGTTAATTTATAAATGTATAAAACACAATTATAAATTATTGCTATATTCTAACAGTTCAAAAGAGTCTGAAACTTCATATTACACCTCAGCTTAATAAAATATACATTTAAAAACATACAGTTACAAAATTACATATATGTAATAAAGAGTTATAATTACGAAAAACTCGATTTTAAAATAGGATTTGAACAAAATACAACTGAGCTAAGAATAGTTTAGACTTTAAAGATAAAGGACGCCAAAAATAAGGATAAAAAAATGCCACCAGATGGTGGCATTTACACACGGGGGTATTTCTACTTATAGAAATTTTTTACGAAAATATATATTGAAAAGGTAACATTTAGCCCATTATCTAGCAACATTTAAGCGGGTTTTATCTTACAACCATTAACTCATCGGAACAGTCTTAACCATTACACCTTAATACATACGTATTTTTCTTCTAAGTACTCATCTAAACCCTGATGCCCGCCTTCACGACCAAGACCTGATTGCTTTACACCACCAAACGGCGCAACGGGGTTTGATATAACGCCCTCATTTACACCAACCATGCCAAACTCTAGCCCTTCGCTTATACGATAGATTTGTTTAATGTTTTGGCTATAAAAGTACGCAGCTAACCCATAAGGGACGTCATTAGCAAGCGCAAGTACTTCGCTTTCTTCATCAAATGGGATCACCGTTAATACAGGACCAAACACTTCTTCGTGATAAATATCCATTTGTGTAGTGACATTGGTGACTATTAATGGGTTTTGAAAACTGCCACCTAAATTGCTGTTATCTCCAATTAGCGTAGCGCCTTTATCAACAGCGTCTTTAATCAGTTGTTGCACTTTCTCTTTTGCTTTGGGGTAAATAAGCGGCCCTATATCGGCATTTTCATCAAAACCGTTCGCAACATTGAGCGCAGCGACTTTGGGTGTAATTTTTTCAAGTACGCCATTTAATATATTACGCTGAATAAAAATACGATTTGCTGCAACACAAGCTTGTCCTGAGTTTCTAAATTTGGCCGCCATTAATCCATCAATCGCATCGTCAATATCAGCATTATCAAATATTATAAACGGGGCATTTCCCCCCAATTCCATTGAAGTACGCTTTATTGTAGATGCACATTGAGAGAGTAACTGTTTACCTACACCAGTAGAGCCAGTAAAAGTAAACTTACGTACCACCTCTGAGTCTGTCAGCATTTTGCCAACCTTTTTGGCATCTTGTGACACAAGCACATTAAATGCGCCTTTAACAAAGCCAGCCTGATCAGCTAAATAAGCTAAAGCGATAGCACATAATGGTGTGTGCTCAGAAGGTTTGAGTATAAAACTACAACCTGCGGCATAAGCCGGCGCGACTTTTCGTGTCACCATAGCAACAGGAAAATTCCATGGCGTAATACCTGCTACCACGCCAATAGGTTGCTTGAAGCTAGTTAAACGATGACTGTTATCGGTGGCGGGGATCACATCACCGTAGCTGCGTTTAGCTTCCTCTGCAAACCATTTAATAAAGCCAGCGCCATAATCTATTTCACCTAGCGATTCTTTAAGCGGTTTTCCCTGCTCTTTAGTCATGAGCTTAGCGAGTGTTTGTTTGTGCTTTATTACTAGATCATACCAACGCATCAGGGTTTCGCTTCGCTCGGTCGCATTGGTGGCTTTTAATTTTACAAACGCGCCTTGTGCTGCTGTTATGGCATTTTTTACGCCTTGCTCGTCAATATCGCTAACATCAACAATACTTTGTTCGGTGGCGGGGTCATCAACACTAAAGCGTGTGCTGGTTTGATAAAATTCACCGTTTATAAACGAGTCTGAAAAAATAAGATCACTCAAAATATACCTCCGAAATGGGTTTTGGGCTTCGAGCTTCGAACTTCGAACTTCGAACTTCGAGCTTCGAGCTTCGAGCTTCGAGCTTCGATAAATTAAACAGCCTTATGGTTAACACTACAAGAGTTTTTATTTTAATTTACCCGCCGCTCGTAACCTTTAAAAAGACGCGATATAAAATCGCTGCTACATGTGCGCGGCGTAAAGCCCCGCCTTCGTTCAATAAAAACACTGTGCTTGGCTTAATCTCTACCTAGAACCTTTGTCTTTTGCCTTTAACCTTTTGCCTTTAACCTTTTACCTTTAACCTTTTACCTTTAACCTTTTGCCTTTAACCTTTAACCTTTAAAAAGACGCGGGGTAAACCCGCTGCTACCAAATACAAACAAAAAAGCCGCTGTATCAAACAGCGGCTTTTAATATGATAGTCATTAATTAAAAACTAGTGTTCTTCATTAACGATGTTGAGATTGTACTTAGGTATTTCAACCACTAAGTCTTCATCTCTAATAATTGCCTGGCAACCTAAGCGCGATTCAGGCTCTAAACCCCATGCTTTATCTAGCATGTCGTCTTCTAGGTCATCACTTTCATCTAATGAGTCAAAACCTTCACGGATCACTAAGTGACAGGTTGTACATGCACATGATTTTTCACAGGCATGAGGAATGCTAATGCCATTTTTAAGCGCGATATCAAGTACCGTTTCGCCAGCGGGCGCTTCTATTGCTGCACCGTCAGGACACAACTCCGGATGGGGAAGAAAAACAATTTGTGGCATTCTAATCTCTCTTATATATTGTCTACTGACTGACCCGTTAAGGCTTTTTTAATTGACGCGTCCATTCTGCGCGCGGCAAAATCACTGCTCGCATTATCCATTTTTTCAATGGCCGCTTTTATTTCACTTGGCTCTTGTGCACTCTCGCGTACTTTTGCAAGTTCGTTTATTTCCACTTTCAGCGCAGCTAGTTGCTCAGGCTCAAGTAAGTCACCATCAGCAGCTAAAGAGGCTTCCATCGCTTCTATTACACGAAGCGCTTCAACTTGTTGCTCTTTAAGCATACGCGCTTGCATATCGCCTTTAGCGTTACTCATCGACTCTTTAAGCATATTAGCAACTTGGTCGTCAGACAAACCAAACGACGGTTTTACTTGTATTTCTGCTTGAACACCCGTTGATTTTTCCATGGCCGACACGCTTAGTAAACCATCAGCGTCTACTTTAAAAGTAACGCGAATATGCGCCGCCCCCGCCGCCATAGGAGGAATACCTTTTAAGCTGAACTTTGCCAGCGATCGACAATCGTCAACCAGTTCACGTTCACCTTGTAAAACATGCAACGACATAGCCGTTTGACCATCTTTAAACGTAGTAAATTCTTGCGCACGCGCAACCGGAATCGTGGTATTGCGTGGAATGATTTTTTCAACCAAGCCACCCATTGTTTCAAGCCCTAACGACAACGGTAACACATCAAGTAATAACATGTCTGAATCTGGTTTGTTACCAATTAATACGTCAGCTTGTAATGCAGCACCTAGTGCAACAACACGATCAGGGTCAATTGAAGTGAGTGGCTGTTTATCAAAAAATTCGCCAACTTGAGTACGAACCAACGGCATGCGGGTTGAACCACCAACCATCACGACTTGTAATACTTCTTGGTTTTCAATACCGGCATCTTTTACTGCACGACGACATGAACGAAGCGTTTTTTTAACCAGTGGCATAGCCAGCTCATTAAATTTTTCTCGCGTTACTTCAACCATGTATTTTTCATCGTCAAACTCAAGGCCAACATTTACTTTTTCGTATTGGCTGAGTGCTTCTTTACAGGCTTTGGCTTTATTTATAAATAAACGTAATACCGAAGGAGATAAGCCCGTCACGCCGGTTTCTTGTTTTAGGTAATCAACTAATAATGAGTCAAAGTCGTCGCCGCCTAGGCTTGAATCGCCACCGGTAGCCAGCACTTCAAACACACCTTTATTAAGACGCAGAATAGAGATATCAAAAGTACCGCCCCCTAAATCATAAACGGCGATAATACCTTCCTGCCCTGAATCTAAACCGTAAGCAACGGCAGCGGCAGTAGGCTCGTTTAGTAAGCGCAGTACATTAATACCGGCAAGCTCAGCCGCATCTTTGGTACTTTGACGCTGTGCATCATCAAAATAAGCTGGTACCGTAATCACTGCCCCTAAAATATCTTGATTACCAAAGCTTTGCTCAGCGCGTACTTTTAAAGCATTTAAAATATGGCTTGAGGCTTTAACTGGGCTGATTTTTCCCGCAGCCGTTTCAATAGCCAATGCACCATCATCATCGCAAAACTGATAAGGCAGTTGGCCATAGCTTTGTTCTATTTCGGTTTGCGTTTTACCTAAAAAGCGCTTCACTGAAATAAGCGTATTAACCGGATCGAGTGTAGCTGCTTGCATTGCATCATTACCCACGGTAATGCCGCCAGCTTGATAACGAACCACCGAGGGTAACATCGCTTCGCCTGACTCATCTGTAATAGTGCGTGCTTCGCCGCTTTGTACGGTTGCCACTAATGAATTTGTAGTGCCTAAATCAATTCCAATGGCTAATTTGTGTTCATGTGGTGCCGCGCTCTGCCCCGGCTCAGCAATTTGCAATAATGCCATAATGCTCTTTAAACTCGTGTTGCTCGCTTTGCAGCAAGTAATTAATCGTCAAATAAACTGTCTTCAATGCGTTCAAGTTCGTCTTGTAACTTATATACAAATTTTAATTTGCGAATGTTGTCAGCAGCGTGTTGATATTGTTGCTCATCGTTGCTTGCAAGTTGCTCAGCCAATTCGTTGCTATACTGGGCTTTTAATTGCTTTATTTGCGACTCAAAATTAGCAATAGCGATATCTGGATCACTTGCAGAGGGAAGTTCTTCAAGCTCTTCGCGCAGTTCCATTTGTTGCATCAAAAACATGGGATCTTGCAGTGTTTGCTGCTCAGCGCGAATATCAACGCCCAGCTCACTCAACATATATTCAGCACGTTTAACCGGATGCTTAAGTGTTTGTAATGCGTCGTTAATTTCAGCGGTACTTTGTACGGCCATTAATTTATCACGACTGCTGGCATTAGCATGACGATCAGGGTGTACAGCACGTTGAAGTTCTAAGTAGTGCTTGTTGATCATTGCTAAGTCAATATTGTAGTCAACCGGTATTGCAAATAACTCAAAATAACGCATAACTTCTCACAAATGACAAAGCCCTACATTAACTGGCAGGGCTTATTTATATCTTAAAACAAGTTTGAGCTTAAACGGTAAAGCTTTCGCCACAGCCACACTCATCCGCTTGGTTAGGGTTATTAAATTTAAACCCTTCATTTAAACCTTCTTTAGTGTAGTCGAGCTCGGTGCCGTCGATATAAACTAAGCTTTTAGCGTCAACAATTAAGGTAACGCCTTTGGCCGCAAATGTTTCATCGTCATCGTTTAGCTCATCAACAAACTCTAGAACATAAGCAAGACCTGAACAGCCCGTCGTTTTAATGCCAACTCGCAGGCCAATGCCTTTACCACGGTTTGCTAAAAATGATTGTACGCGGTTTGCTGCCGCATCTGTCAATGTCACTGCCATGAATATCTCTTAGTTTGTATGTTTGCTTTTATAATCTGCAATTGCTGCTTGAATTGCATCTTCGGCTAAAATTGAACAGTGAATTTTCACTGGTGGTAATTCTAGCTCTGCGCTGATATCGGTATTTTTGATAGTCGCAGCTTCGTCTAATGTTTTGCCTTTAACCCACTCTGTTACCAGCGAAGATGAAGCAATTGCGCTACCACAGCCGTACGTTTTGAATTTTGCATCTTCAATAACGCCGTCTGCCGATACTTTAATTTGCAATTTCATTACGTCACCACATGCTGGTGCGCCTACCATACCCGTTGCCACTGACGGATCATTTTTGTCTAGAGCACCTACGTTACGTGGGTTTTCTACGTGGTCGATTACTTTATCACTGTAAGCCATAATTCTATCCTCACTACCTGCTAGGTATGGGCTCCACTAATTAGTGGTGCGCCCATTCAACTGAATCTAAATCAACACCTTCTTGGTGCATTTCCCAAAGAGGAGACATTTCACGCAAACGACCAATCGAGTTTTTTATTAGCTCAACGGTGTAATCAATCTCTTCTTCGGTGGTAAAACGGCCAATACTAAAACGAATTGAACTATGTGCTAATTCGTCGTTACGACCTAGTGCACGTAATACGTAAGAAGGCTCTAAACTTGCAGATGTACAGGCTGAACCTGACGATACCGCAATATCTTTAACAGCCATTAATAACGACTCACCTTCAACAAAGTTAAAGCTAATGTTGACAATACCAGGTACTGATTGGTCTTGCGTGCCGTTAAAGTACACTTCGTCCATATCCGTTAAAATGCCGTCGATTAGGCGTTTACGCAACGCACTGATGTGTGCGTGATCTTTTTCAAAATCTTGTTTTGCAATTCTAAATGCTGCGCCCATACCCACTAATTGATGGGTTGCTAATGTTCCTGAACGCATACCACGTTCATGGCCGCCACCGTGCATTTGTGCTTCTAAACGTGCACGTGGTTTACGACGAACATACAAAGCACCTACGCCTTTAGGGCCGTATACTTTGTGCGCCGAGAATGACATAAAATCTACTTTGGTTTGTTGCACGTCAATTAAAACTTTACCCGCGCTTTGTGCTGCATCTACGTGGAACATAATTTTACGTTCGCGACACATTTCACCAATAGTGTTGATATCTTGGATCACACCTAGCTCGTTATTTACATGCATGATACTTACAAGCACTGTGTCATCACGCATGGTATCTGCTAATTTTTGCAGATCAAGTAAGCCGTTTTCTTCAACGTCCATGTAGGTTACTTCAAACCCTTGGCGTTCAAGTTCACGACATGTGTCGATAACCGCTTTGTGTTCAGTTTTAGCGGTAATAACATGCTTACCTTTTTTCTTGTAAAACTGAGCTGCACCTTTAATCGCAAGGTTATTTGATTCTGTTGCACCCGATGTGAATACAATTTCACGTGGGTCTGCATTAATTAAATCAGCAATGTCAGTACGTGCTTGGTCAACGACTTCTTCAGCTTGCCAACCAAAACGGTGTGAACGCGATGCTGGATTGCCAAAATTACCGTCCATAGTCAGGCATTGCATCATTTCTTTGGCAACTCGTTCGTCAACAGGCGTAGTTGCTGCGTAATCTAAATAAATCGGTAACTTCATTTCTCTCTCCGCTGCAGGTCAACCTTAAAGTTGACAGCTTACTTGAATATTTTCCAACTGCTTAATTGCATCATTAACGCTGTTTTCTTGGCGAAGAGCGACCGCTTTAACGTCCGACTTTTCAACCAGTTCAGCTAAGGTAATATTATTTAAAAATTCTTCAATTCGTGCGCTTAAGTCTGACCACAATGTATGGGTTAAACAACGCATACCACTTTGACAACCAGTATTGCTTCGCTGACACCGTGTAGCGTCAACAGATTCATCTACCGCATTGATAACATCGCCAACTGAAATTACGTCAGCCTCACGTCCTAGTAAATAGCCCCCACCAGGACCTCGAACAGAACTCACTAGCCCATTTTTACGTAAACGGGCAAATAATTGTTCAAGATAAGACAAAGAAATTTCTTGGCGCTGCGAAATATCTGCAAGCGCTACAGGGCCTATATTTGCATGTAGTGCAACATCCAGCATAGCTGTAACGGCGTATCTGCCTTTTGATGTTAACTTCATAACGCCCCCCGCACAAAAGAGTGCAAATTTTAATTACCAGAGTAGATTAGTCAAGTATTCTAGGTTCTAAAAAACTTGCAATACCCGACTGTTTTGGTCAAGTATTGAGTCTATTGTAATTACCTGAGTAATTTAGTCAAGTATTAGTAGAGCAATAAAGGGCGCTATTTATAACTAATTGCTATTTTATAGACTTATTAATTGAGGTAAGAATACCTCGTAATATGTTCATTTCTGCATCTTCAGGGCGAGCACGATTAAACAAACGACGTAGCTTTGTCATTACCATGCCTGGGTGCTGCTTAATAATGAAGCCTGTTTTAAACAAGGTATCTTCAAGATGTTCGTAAAACAATTCTGTTTGTTTAGACGATGGATATAGGGTGTCGTCTTCTTGTTGTTCCGCTTTAGGCTGTTGATTTAAAAATGCCATACGCGTTTCATAACATAAGGTTTGCACAGCCATGGCTAAATTAAGTGAGCTGTATTCTGGGTTAGCAGGAATACACACATGATAATTACACAGTTGTAATTCTTCATTAGTTAAGCCACTGTTTTCACGGCCAAACACAAGCGCTACAGGGCCGTTTACGGCTTCGCCAACAAGCTTTTCACCACATTCTCTCGGCTCTACCATAGGCCACGACAACGTACGCGAGCGGGCGCTAGTACCAATCGTTAATGCACAATCAGCAATCGCATCTGCAACACTATCAACAATAACCGCATTACCTAGTACATCAGTCGCACCTGCAGCCAGTGCGCTGGCATGGCTATCTATTTCACAAGCAGGATCAACAAGGTATAACTTTGATAATCCCATGGTTTTCATGGCGCGCGCCGCTGAACCAATGTTACCAGAGTGTGATGTGTTAACTAAAACGATGCGGATATCATCTAAGATCATTACAGTGCTACTTATCGAGTACAAAAAAATTGCGCAAATTCTAGCATGAAAACGCGCCGAGATCCTATATTCAATAGTCGAGATCTAAAAGATCAGTTCGGGGTTCGGGGTTCGGGGTTCGGGGTTCGGGGTTCGGGGTTCGGGGTTCGGGGTTCGGGGTTCGGGGTTCGGG
>NZ_JALNTK010000023.1:0-73423 GCF_023161865.1 Pseudoalteromonas sp. 2CM36K | reverse complement strand
AGATGATTGCTTTATATTGTTAAAGAACGTTGCGATTAAAGCGTTTAACTTTATCTCGCTAGGGCTGCGCATATTACCCTTTCCTGTTTTTTTGTCAACACTTAATTTTTAGTTTCTTTTAAAAGATTTAAAAGCTAAGTTTTACTCGACTTACTTACCGTTTGTTCAGCGCTTTTAATTGCTGCCTACCGGGTCAGTGGATGCGCATTATAGGGATATTCTGGAGAGGGTCAATGCTTTATTTTAGTTTTATTAAATTAATTTCAATTTAGTACAATAACCATACAAACAAAGGGTTGCAGAGGTGTTTTTGATTAAAAAGCATTCAGAAAAGGTATAGTTATTAAGAGAGGAGAAAGTAAAAGCGATTTATAGCTAACCGCTATATCGCTTTTACTTAAAACTTTACTAATTACTGAGTTGTTATTTCCCATACGGCAATTGAGCCTGAGATTTCATTACCGACTATAAGCAGTGCTTCGTTTGTTGCACTTTGCGCTGCAGGAACAAATGTCATTCCTTCAGGAGCGAGATCGCCACTTATATCTGCACTTGGTTCTAAACCTCGATTATAAAAGTAGTCTTGAAATTTCACATCATAAGGGTTGGTTATATCAAACACCATTATTCCGCCCATACGCTCTAAGCCAACAAAAGCAAATAACCTGTCGCCAACCTCACCTAATGTTAGCGCTTCGGGCTCTGCCCCTTTATCATCTGAGCGTGTATCGCCTTTGTTTTCATCTTCGTTATTATTAAACGCGTTACTATGAACAGAAGCGGTTACTCGTGCAATTTGATCGCCTGAGTCAAACACCACCAGCCCATTGCTATCCCAAATGGTAAATGACCGTGCGCCATAAGCATAAAGCGATTCGTATTGGCCATCGTTATTTTTATCACCTTTTACTGTTGTAACTTTTAAACGACCAATGTCGTTATCATCGTTATTTAAGTAATCGAAGTTAGCTGCGAGCGTTAGATCTTCTACGCGGCTTTCATCTATATATGCCAAACACCCATCTTTAGCGTCATAATCAAGGCCACCCTGAGCGATACAATCAGCTTCATCGCTGGCATCATAAAAGTATTCGCGTGCATCACCCTCATTGGCAGATACAATAAAGTTGGCTCCTTTCCAGCTAAAACTTGCAATTGTATCTGGCTGATACATGCCATATAAACCAGGGTATGATTTAAAATTAACACCACCGTCTTTGTCTGAAGCGTCAAATTGTAAGTTTGACCAATCTTTAAAACCGAGTCCTTTTAGCTCAAGGGAATTATCTTCAAGGTTGATGATGGCTAGAGCGTTATTTTCTTGAATAGAGACATAGGCGTATTTATTATCCTTGGAAATACTCACATATTCTGGCTCTAAATCCATAGCGACGGTGGTATTTATTAAATTACCATTAATAGTACGTCCAGTAGGATTGGCAAACACTAAGCCCTGCGCTTCTAATTCTGCTTGCTGATTATTGTAAGCTTGAAAGTTGATGCTCATAGCGGTATCGGCAATAGTGCCGTTATTAATATCGATAATGCTGATAGTGCCTTCGGGGTCGATACTGTAGTCGCCATTAGGTTCACCTTCATTAGCAACCACTACTTTTGCACCATCATGGCTAAATGTCACCATGTCGGGTAGGGCACCTACTGTTACATTTTTAATAAATACTGGTGTATCTCCGCCAATATTGTAAAACGCTATTTGGCCAGCTTCGCCCACGTTTGTAGCAGCCATTGCTACCGCTAATAATTGGTTATTCGCATCGATAGCTATGCTGTTTGCATCGCCAGGCGTATTTTCATTTAGTGAGAGCGTAATGGCAGAGGCTAAGTTGGTCGCGGTTACAATACCTTCGTTATCTTTTACTAATGCAGCAGTGTCGAACGTATCGGCAGGAATGATATTCACAACATCCTCATCACCAGAGCTATTAATAGCATAAATCCATTTTTTAGAAGCTTGGTAGGCGACTATTTCAGCTGCACCCTCAGGGCTTTGTGCATTGAGAACTGCACGACCAATAAGATTGATATTTAAAGCTGAATTTGCATTAGTACCGTTTTCGCCATTATTACCCGCTGTACCTTCTATACCCTGTGCGCCATCTTGGCCGTCATCACCATCTAGTGAGCAACCAGTTAATAGTGATAGCAAAGAAAGGGCTATTATTGATTTGTTTAACATTATTGTTTTCCTTAGTGTTGTATTAGTTAAATATCAACACACAGGGATGACAGCAATATGGCATTTTTATTTGAATTATATTTAGGCAATAAAAAAGCGAGTTATAAAACTCGCTTTAAATATTTAATAAGTAATGGCCATTACTATTTTTTAACTGGGCGTTTCCAACCATCTAAATTGCGTTGCTTGCCACGTGCTACGGCTAACTGATCATCCGCGACAGTATTGGTGATCACAGAACCTGCACCTACAGTTGCTGTAGCACCAATATTTACAGGAGCAACCAGTGATGAGTTAGAGCCAATAAAGGCATTATCGCCAATAACGGTTTTCGCTTTATTCACACCATCGTAGTTACAAGTGATCGTGCCTGCGCCAATATTCACTTTCTCGCCAATTTCAGCATCACCTAAGTAACTTAAGTGGTTTGCTTTAGAGCCTTTACCTAAACGGGTTTTTTTCATTTCGACAAAGTTGCCAATGTGCGAGTCTTCTTCCATTATTGCACCTGGGCGAAGGCGGGCGTATGGACCGAGTGTACATTTAGCCGCAACTGATGCATCTTCAATCAATGTATTGGCTTTAATAACAACATTATCGCCGATGCTGCAATTTTTAAGTACGCAGTTAGGGCCAATTTGTACATTATTACCAAGCGTTACATTGCCTTCAAAAATAACGTTGATATCGATGAGGACATCTTCACCTGTTTTCACGTCGCCACGTACATCTATGCGAGCAGGGTCAGCAAGGGTCGCCCCATTTAGCATGAGCTCTTCTGCTTGCCATGCTTGATAAGCACGCTCAAGGCCTGCAAGTTGTACGCGGTTATTTGCACCTTCAACTTCCATTGGATGATCAGGCTGTGCTGATGTAATTTCTACACCTTCACTATGCGCCATTGCAACTATATCTGTGAGGTAGTATTCGCCTTGAGCATTATTGTTAGATAGGTTACCTAACCATGTTTTTAAAAGCTTACCATTTACCGCCATAATACCGGTGTTTACTTCGTTAATAAGTAACTGCTCTGCGGTAGCATCTTTTTGCTCAACAATACCCACTAACTTACCATCAACACGTAACATGCGCCCGTAGCCATTTGGATTTGCTAAATTAACGGTTAATACTGCTAAACCATTTTTAGGTGTCGCTGCTAATAAGCGCTCAAGTGTAGATTGTTTCGTTAAAGGTACGTCACCGTATAAAACCAGTACAGCGTCGTCGTCATTTATATGTGGGTTTGCTTGTGCCACTGCGTGGCCTGTGCCTAGTTGCTCAGCTTGTAGCACCCAGTTTACGTTATTATCGGCTAACTGTTGTTGTAATAGTTCGCCGCCATGACCATAAACTAAGTTAGTCGATGTAGCACCTAGCGCATTGGCATTATCGATAACGTGTTGCACCATAGGTTTACCTGCCACTTTATGCAGTACCTTAGGCAGAGCAGAGCGCATACGAGTACCTTTACCCGCTGCAAGAATTACTGTTGTTAGAGCCATTAAAACAATTTCCTTTTTCCGTTGTTTTAGCTTGATAGAATAAGTGTGCTGCAAAGTAGATTACGTAAGTCACATCATGTGCAAATACTCAGTAGGCTAAGCAATGACTACTGAATCTTAACTTAAGCAAAATAACACCTAATAGAATAGGGTTATTGTAACGAGGATCTTGCGTAGATATAAGTAATAATGAAGAGATATTAGCCATTACGATTAATTTATTTACAAATAGTCACGGGATTTATCATCAAGCACAAAAAAGCCCACATAAAGTGGGCTTTTAAAAACCAGATAGGCTTACTTTTTACGTAATTGCTGAATAATGCGTAGCTGAGCAATTGCTTCAGCTAGTTGCATTGCTGCTTGATTGTAATCAAGTTCAGCAGATGCGCCTTTTGCCATTTGGGCTTCAGCGTCACGCTTAGCTTGCTCTGCAGCTTTTTCGTCTAGGTCTTCACCACGAACAGCTGTATCAGCAAGTACGGTCACTATGTTCGGTTGAACTTCTAGTGTACCGCCAGCAATATAGATGAGTTCTTCTTCACCAAATTGCTTAACTAAACGTACCATACCAGGTTTAAGGGCAGTTAGTAGTGGGGCGTGACCGGCGTTAACACCTAACTCACCTTCACTACCAGATACTTGAATAGATTCTACTAAACCAGAAAATAATTTCTCTTCAGCACTTACTACATCAAGATGTACAGTCATAGCTGCCATACTACCCTCCTAATTACATGCTTTTGGCTTTTTCTTGAGCTTCTTCGATAGAGCCAACCATGTAGAACGCTTGCTCTGGCATATCATCAAACTCACCGTTTAAGATACCTTTGAAGCCTGCAATTGTGTCTTTAAGTGAAACGTATTTACCTGGCGCACCTGTAAATACCTCTGCCACGAAGAATGGCTGAGATAGGAAACGCTGGATTTTACGTGCACGAGATACAAGTTGCTTATCTTCGTCAGAAAGCTCGTCCATACCTAGAATCGCGATGATGTCTTTAAGCTCTTTGTAACGCTGAAGAACTGTTTGAACGCCGCGCGCTACACCGTAGTGCTCTTCACCGATTACTTGTGGATCAAGCTGACGTGAAGATGAATCAAGAGGGTCTACCGCTGGGTAGATACCTAGTGATGCGATATCACGTGAAAGTACCACTGTTGCATCTAAGTGAGCAAACGTTGTTGCTGGAGATGGATCCGTTAAATCATCCGCAGGTACGTATACCGCTTGGATTGAAGTAATTGAACCTGTCTTAGTAGATGCGATACGCTCTTGAAGTACACCCATTTCTTCAGCAAGTGTAGGCTGGTAACCTACCGCTGATGGCATACGACCAAGAAGTGCTGATACTTCTGTACCCGCAAGTGTGTAACGGTAGATGTTATCTACGAAGAAAAGTACGTCGCGACCTTCGTCACGGAACTTCTCAGCCATAGTAAGACCTGTTAACGCTACGCGTAAACGGTTACCCGGTGGCTCGTTCATCTGACCGTATACAAGCGATACTTTATCAAGTACGTTTGAATCGTTCATTTCATGGTAGAAATCGTTACCCTCACGAGTACGCTCACCAACACCTGCGAATACTGAGTAGCCGCTGTGCTCGATTGCGATGTTACGGATAAGTTCCATCATGTTTACGGTTTTACCAACACCGGCACCACCGAATAAACCAACTTTACCACCTTTAGCGAATGGACATACAAGGTCGATTACCTTGATACCCGTTTCTAAAAGTTCTACTGAGCTTGATTGCTCTTCGTAAGTAGGAGCTGCACGGTGGATAGACATACGCTCGTCTTCACCGATTGGACCTGCTTCATCAATTGGCTCACCAAGTACGTTCATGATACGACCTAGGGTCTTAGTACCAACTGGAACTTGAATTGCTTCGCCTGTGTTTGCTACTGCAGCACCACGACGTAAACCGTCTGTAGTACCTAGTGCGATAGTACGTACCACACCGCCACCTAGCTGCTGTTGAACTTCTAAAGTCAAACCAGCTAAATCGCCATCTGTTACTTTTAGCGCGTCATATACGGCTGGCACGCTGTCTTGTGGAAATTCGATATCCACAACGGCGCCGATAATTTGGACGACCTTACCTAAACTCATGTCTATTCCTCTCGTTAATCTTTGCCTGAAGCATTAAACTGCTGCTGAACCAGAACAAATCTCACTAATTTCTTGTGTGATTGCTGCTTGGCGAGCTTTGTTATATACAAGCTGTAACTCATCCATAAGGTCACCGGCATTATCAGTTGCAGCTTTCATTGCAACCATGCGGGCAGCCTGTTCAGAGGCAGCGTTTTCAACTACACCTTGGTATACTTGAGACTCAATGAAACGTACTAACAAAGACTCTAAAATAGCCTCTGGGTTTGGTTCATATAAGTAATCCCACGCATGTGTAGATACTTCTTCTTCAGCTTTTGGCAAAGGGAGTAACTGATCTACTATTGGCTCTTGCTTCATGGTATTAACAAAGTTGTTATATACCAGGAATAAACGGTCAATTTTACCTTCAGAGAATGCATCTAGCATTACTTTTACAGGACCAATTACATCCTGTACTGAAGGCTTATCTCCAAGACCTGCTTTTTTAGCAAGCACTTGACCACCAAAACGTTGAAAGAAGCCAGCTGCTTTACTACCTAAAGTAGCAAAATCAGCATCTACGCCTTTTTCTTTCCACGCTTTAATCTCTAATGCGACTTTTTTAAACTCGTTTGAGTTTAAACCGCCACACAGACCACGGTCAGTAGAGATAACAATATAACCAACTCGTTTTACTTCACGTTCTTCTAAGAACGGGTGAGTAAAATCAAGATTTGCTTGAGCAACACGACCAATCACTTTACGTAATTTTTCAGCGTATGGACGGCTTGAAGCCACTCGTTCTTGCGCCTTTTTCATTTTAGACGCAGCAACCATTTCCATTGCGCTAGTGATCTTTTGAGTATTTTTAATACTGCCGATCTTGCTTTTAATCTCTTTTCCGCTGGCCATGACTCTCTCTCCGAATCAAGGTGTGCTTTAGAATATAAAGCACACCATTAATAACTAAATTACCAAGTTTGCGTAGACTTGAACTTCTCTAGAAGTTCTTTAAGCTGCGCTTCGATCTCGGCGTTGTAGTTACCAGTTTCATTGATTTGAGCCATAAGCTCTGCGTATGTGCTATTTGCGTAAGAAAGTAAAGCCGCTTCGAAATCCATAATTTTAGCAATTTCGATGTCTTTTAAGTAACCTTTCTCAGCTGCGAATAACGACAAAGACATTTCAGCAACAGACATTGGCGCGTACTGTTTCTGCTTCATTAGCTCTGTTACACGCTCACCATGCTCAAGTTGAGCACGAGTAGCATCATCAAGGTCAGACGCGAACTGCGAGAACGCAGCTAACTCACGGTACTGAGCTAGGGCTAGACGGATACCGCCACCTAGTTTCTTAACGATTTTAGTTTGTGCAGCACCACCAACACGCGATACCGAGATACCAGCATTTACAGCCGGACGGATACCTGAGTTGAATAAGTCAGTTTCTAAGAAGATCTGACCATCGGTGATAGAGATAACGTTTGTCGGTACGAACGCAGAAACGTCGCCGCCTTGAGTTTCAATGATAGGCAATGCCGTCAATGAACCTGTTTTACCTTTCACTTCACCGTTAGTGAATTTTTCAACGTAATCCGTGTTTACACGTGATGCACGCTCTAAAAGACGCGAGTGAAGGTAGAATACGTCACCTGGGTATGCTTCACGGCCTGGTGGACGCTTAAGTAGCAATGAGATTTGACGGTAAGCAACAGCTTGCTTAGATAAATCATCATATACGATTAATGCGTTTTCACCACGGTCACGGAAGTATTCACCCATAGTACAGCCCGAGAACGGTGCTAAGTACTGAAGTGCCGCAGATTCAGAAGCAGATGCTACAACTACGATAGTATTTGCAAGTGCACCGTGCTCTTCTAATTTACGTACTACGTTAGCAATAGTAGATGCTTTTTGACCAACCGCAACGTACACACACTTAACGCCTGTGTCTTTTTGGTTGATGATTGCATCGATTGCCAGTGCAGTTTTACCTGTTTGGCGGTCACCGATAACAAGCTCACGTTGACCACGACCAACTGGAATCATTGCATCGATAGATTTGTAACCAGTTTGCACTGGCTCATCTACTGATTGACGCTCGATTACACCTGGTGCAATTTTTTCTACAGGTTCAAAACCGTCGTTATCTAAAGCGCCTTTACCATCGATAGGAGCACCTAGTGTGTTTACAACACGACCAAGTAGACCCGCACCAACAGGCACTTCTAAGATACGACCAGTTGTGTATACTTTTACGCCTTCTGTAAGGTCAGCGTAAGGACCCATTACTACTGCACCAATTGAGTCGCGCTCAAGGTTTAGTGCGATAGCATAACGGTTGCCAGGAAGCTCAATCATCTCACCTTGCATACAGTCAGCTAGACCGTGGATGCGAATGATACCGTCAGTAACAGATACAATTGTACCTTCGTTACGAGCTTCACTTACAACTTCGAACTTCTCAATACGTTGTTTGATCAGATCTGAAATTTCAGTGGAATTAAGTTGCATGCTCTTTTTCCCAATTACGATTGTAGTGTTGTGGCTAAGCGATTTAATTTACCGCGTAAAGAGCCGTCAATTACAGTGTCACCCGCCTTGATAATAAGACCGCCAACAACTGTAGCGTCTTCACTACAATTCAGCTTAACTTTGCGTGCGAAACGTTTTTCAAGTGCCGCTACCAATGATTCTTGCTGCGCTGCAGCAAGAGGCGTTGCCGAAATCACGTCAATATCGATTTCTTTGTCATAGTCTGCTTTTAAAGCAGAAAATAAATGAGCAACTTCAGGTAGTGCAATCAAACGTCCATTTTCAGCCATCACCTTAACTAGGTTCTGACCTTGTTCGTTGAGCTGCTCACCACATAAGTTAATAAATAACTCAGCTTGTGCAGTAGCAGTAGGCAATCCAGCTAAAATGGTTGATGCCTGTTCATTGCTGGCAACGTGGCCAGCAAAGAACAACATGTCATTCCAACTTTCAATGGTGCCTTTTTCAACGGCAAGTTCAAAAGCCGCTTTAGCGTATGGGCGAGCGATAGTAGTCAATTCAGACATGCTCATACCCTCCTAATTACAGCTCAGCGACAAGTTTTTCAACGATGTCACTATGTGCGGCTTGATTGATTTCGCGCTCTAAAATTCTTTCTGCGCCAACCACAGCCAGAGTTGCTACTTTCTTACGTAGCTCTTCTGTCACACGGTTACGCTCTGCTTCGATTTCAGAGTGCCCTTGAGCAATAATTTTTTCACGCTCTTGTTGACCACGAACAGTTTCTTCGTCAACGATTAGCGTGGCACGCTTTTTAGCTTGTTCAATGATATCAGCCGCTTGAGCCTTTGCATCTTTAAGCTGTTCTGCAGCTTTGTGTTGCGCAAGTTCTAAGTCTTTTTCGGCTCTATCAGAGGCAGCTAAACCATCTTCGATCTTCTTCTGGCGAGCTTCAATTGCACCGTTTAGTGGTGGCCATACGTATTTCATACAAAATAATACGAACACCGTAAACGCAATTAATTCACCGATAAGAGTGGCGTTTAAGTTCACAACCGCTCCTCCTTAAATAGTAAGCTGTTCAAAAAATAAAATTAAAGTACGAACAACAATACCATCGCGATACCAACACCAATCATTGCTACAGCATCGATTAGACCAGCAAGGATAAACATTTTAACTTGTAGCGATGGTGCAAGCTCAGGTTGACGCGCACATGCTTCAAGGAATTTACCGCCCATGTTACCAAAACCGATTGCTGTACCGATTGCACCGAAGCCGATAAGTAAAGCTACTGCGATGTACTTAAGACCTAATACTAGTTCCATTTTTTTCTCCAAAGTTTCAATTGTAATTAAAAGTAAAAATTAAAAGTTATAAATTAGTGATTATCCGAACTTGCCATGCTTAGGTATACGATTGTAAGCATCATGAATACGAATGCTTGCAATACAATTACCAAGATATGGAATACAGCCCACACAAAGTGCAACGGTAGTTGCATTAAACCTATTGCACCGATAAGGATGAAGATTAATTCACCTGCATATAAGTTACCGAACAAACGCAGAGCCAGTGAAAACGGCTTAGAAACCAATGCGATAAGCTCTAGTAATAGGTTGAATGGAATTAAAAGAATCTGCATAGCTGTATTGTTTGAACTAAACGGGTGAAGTGTTAGTTCTTTAATAAAACCGCCGATACCTTTGATTTTAATTGAGTAACCAATCATTAGAATAAACACGCCCAGCGCAAGTGCTGCTGTCATGTTGATATCTGTAGTTGGTACAATTTTCATGTATACGTCGTGTGAATCCATACCGAATGCAGTTTCGCCAACAAAGCCAGCAAATGCAGGTAGGAAGTCAACTGGGATTAAATCCATTAAGTTCATTAAGAATATCCAAACGAATATTGTTAATGCTAATGGTGCAATTAGCTTACTTTTACCGTGGAAGGTATCGCGTACGTTGTCGCCAACGAACTCAACAACCATTTCAATGAAACATTGAAGTTTTCCAGGTACACCCAGAGTTGATTTTTTTGCGGCACTACGGAAGATCCATAAAAATATTAGACCTAGTCCGATAGACCATGCGAGGGTATCTATATGCCATGTCCAGAAGCCACTATCCGTACATGCTTTATTGAAGGCAAGACCGGCGTCGGTCGAGCACATCTTAGCATTGGTTAAGTGGTGCTGAATATGGCTAGATAGAGTAACTTCTTCTGCAGCCATGTTATATCCCAAAAGTTAATGTTTAAAAAAAACGGGTGTAAACAATCCTGTAAACAACACCAACACATAAGCACAAAAGAAAGGTAGCAGTACTACCGGATAAAGCTTTAGCATTAGTGCAAACAAAACGATTGTTAGCATAAATTTTAATCCGTTGCCGCGTTTTAACGAGGCATACGCTTGATTTGCTCGACTTGCACCCATATATCTGAATGCATAAAGCGCAAATACAAAGTTAGGAAGTACTGCGACTGCGCCACCAGCTAGAGCTGAAAGTGCGGCATTGGTTTCCCAACCTATAAAAATTATTAGTGCAGCTAAAAGGGCTACAAATCCCTGAAGGCAAATTAATTTTAATGCGGCAAGCCTATACGGGCTCGCTAACTTATTAGTCACTTTTAATTAACCTTTATGACGCTCTAATTGTCAGGGTATGAAAACTGGCGAAATTATACTTAATCCTGCCAGTTTTGCAACTTGAGTAGGTGCTTTGTAACACAAAATCGCTGTAAATGTCCCTTTTTAGACATCCAATGAATTAATGGTGGGAATAGTCTTGATTGATACGGTTTAAAATACCGTCTAACTCGTCAAGATTAGTGTAAGAAATAACCAACTTCCCTTTGCCTTTTTTGTTGTAATTTATTTCTACCTTTGCCCCTAGGTTATCAGCAAGCTGCTGCTCTAACTGTTTAACATCTGGGTCTTTTTCTATTACTTCTTTTGCTGGAGCTGGCTCTAAAATAGAGCGTACTAGTTTTTCTGTTTCGCGAACGGTCAATGCCTTTGCAACAGCTAAACGGGCTGCATCTGATTGCACTTCACCTTCAAGTGCTAACAGGCAACGTGCGTGGCCCATTTCAATGTCACCATGCTCTAACAAAATTTTTACATCGTTATTTAGATTATTTAAGCGTAATAAGTTAGTCACGGTCGTACGTGATTTACCAACGGCATCAGCCACTTGTTGATGCGTTAACTCAAACTCATTAAGCAACCGATTAAGTGCAATCGCTTCTTCCATAGCGTTTAAGTCTTCACGCTGAATATTTTCAATCAGAGCAATAGCAACGGCAGCTTCATCAGGTACGTCTTTAATAATACAGGGTACAAACTCAAGCTTAGCTATTTGCGCAGCACGCCAACGACGTTCACCGGCAATAATCTCATAGCTGTTATGCGCAACAGGGCGCACAACGATAGGTTGAATAATTCCTTGTGAGCGTATCGAACTGGCGAGTTCTTCGAGTGCCTCTTCAGACATGTCTTTACGAGGTTGATACTTACCTGAGTGTAAAAGCTCGATCGGTAGTTTTTGTAATTCACTGTTACTAGGCTGCGCTGCATTTTCAACTGCGCTGGTTACGTTAGCAGTATCCTGTTCCTTGCCTTCGCTTGGTGCAGGTTTAGATGAACTTAAAAGCGCATCGAGTCCTCGGCCTAAACCTCGTTTTTTAGCAGACATGTTATTTTTTTTACCTCAAAGTTAGGCGACAACGGGAGTTGTTTTTTCTTTTCTGCGTAGCATTTCACCAGCGAGAGCTAAATAAGCTTTCGCGCCACTTGATGCTCGATCGTAGTACATTGCTGGGGCACCAAAACTTGGGGCTTCTGCAAGTCGAACATTACGTGGGATCACCGTACGGTATACTTTATCGCCAAAATGTTGTTTTAATTGTTCTGATACATCATTTGCTAGTCGATTACGCGGATCGTACATAGTACGAAGTATGCCTTCAATCTGTAAGTTAGGGTTAACTAACTTAGCAAGTTGCGTAATCGTGTCCATTAATGCTGTTAATCCTTCCAGTGCATAATATTCACATTGCATAGGTACTAAAATAGAATCGGCAGCGGCCATGGCATTAACGGTTAACATATTTAAAGAAGGCGGGCAGTCTATAAAAATAAACTCGTACTGCTCCTGAATTTTTTCAAGCGCGTTACGCAAACGTACTTCTCGCGCAAATAATTCCATCAGCTTAACTTCTGCAGCGGTCACATCACCGTTTGCAGCAATCATATGATATTCGCCTGAGGTTTCTTTAATAATCACTTCATCAATAGGCTTATCTTCTATGAGCAAGTCATAGATAGTAGGGACGTCACCATATTTGTCGACGCCACTGCCCATGGTCGCATTGCCTTGCGGGTCGAGATCTATTAACAGCACTTTACGCTTCGTTGCAGCCATAGATGCAGCGAGATTAACGGCAGTGGTAGTTTTACCTACTCCACCTTTTTGATTTGCTAATGCGATGACTTTTGCCACAGTGTCTCTGATCCCTAGTCTTTAGAAAGAATTATTAAATGTCGTTGTGCATCTAAATCCGGTACTTCTAATGCAATTTTTTGCTCAAACTTAACACCAGCAGGGAGTGAGTCTAATTCCTCACTTGGAAATACCCCTTTAAGTGCAATGAACTTACCTGAATGATCGATTAAGTGCGAACACCAGTCAATCATATCTTGTAACGATGCAAATGCACGACTTAGTACGCCATCTAATTTAACACTTGGTTGATATTCTTCAACTCTTGACTGCACAGGGGTCACATTATCAAGGCCAAGCTCATGTTTAACATGCATTAAAAAACGTACACGTTTGCCTAAACTATCTAATAATACAAACTGCGTATCGGGTAAGGCAATAGCTAACACTATGCCCGGTAAACCAGGACCTGTGCCAACATCAATATAATGATGGCCGGTCAAGTGAGGCGCAACAACTAAGCTATCCATTATATGTTTAACCATCATTTCTTGAGGTAAACGTACTGAGGTTAAATTATAGGCTTTATTCCACTTATCGAGTAATTCGACATAGCGAACAAGTTGCTGCTGTTGTTTTTGTGTTAGCGCAATATCAGTTTGCGCTAACAAAGTTGTTAATTGTTGCTGTAACACAATGTACCTTTACTGTTACGCAGTTTTGCGCAACAAGCCTTGCTTCTTCAGATACACTAATAATAGCGAAATCGCCGCTGGGGTGATACCAGAAATACGCGAAGCTTGACCAATAGTGTCTGGACGAGCATCAATTAGCTTAGCAACAACTTCATTTGATAAACCAGAGACGGTTTTATAATCAAACTCTTTTGGTAAAATTGTTTCTTCATGACGAAGCTGCTTATTGATCTCATCTTGCTGGCGTGCAATGTAACCTGCGTACTTCGTATGAATTTCAACCTGCTCTAAAGCGGCCTTATTGGTAAACTCAGATCCGAGTCCTTCAATGGCCATCAAGTCGTTATAACGCACTTCAGGTCGGCGTAATAATTCTTCTAAGCTGGCTTCACGTACAAGTGGAGTTTTAAGTAATTCATTTACTTGATCAACAACCGCATGATCTTTATGGATCCAGGTATCTTTAATACGCTGTTTTTCTTTAGCGATCACTTCCATTTTTTCGTTGAATGCTTGCCAACGTTCATCGTTAACTAAACCTAATTCACGGCCTTTTTCAGTTAAACGTATATCAGCGTTGTCTTCACGTAGTAACAAACGGTATTCAGCACGGCTAGTAAACATGCGGTACGGTTCTTTTGTACCCAGTGTTGCTAAGTCGTCAATTAATACACCAACATAAGCTTCATCACGACGTGGCGTCCACGATTCTTTACCTTGTACTTGTAAGGCTGCATTCATACCTGCGATCAGACCTTGTGCGCCTGCTTCTTCGTAACCGGTCGTACCATTAATCTGACCAGCAAAAAATAAACCATCAATAAATTTAGTTTCTAATGA
The DNA here is from genome assembly GCF_023161865.1 of Pseudoalteromonas sp. 2CM36K. Lineage (NCBI taxonomy): Bacteria > Pseudomonadati > Pseudomonadota > Gammaproteobacteria > Alteromonadales > Pseudoalteromonadaceae > Pseudoalteromonas > Pseudoalteromonas sp. 2CM36K. The sequence goes on along the minus strand of NZ_JALNTK010000023.1, from coordinate 59,142 downwards.
TTGTTTTAAGTCGCGCGGATCAAAAAAGTCATACTCAATAGCATAGCCAGGACGACAGATATGTGCATTTTCAAATCCGGTGATCGATTGCACAATTTCTAACTGCACATCGAACGGTAAGCTGGTTGAAATACCGTTAGGATATAACTCGTATGACGTTAAGCCTTCTGGCTCTACAAATATCTGGTGCTTATCTTTATCAGCAAAACGGACAATTTTATCTTCAATAGACGGACAGTAACGTGGGCCTATTCCTTCGATAACACCTGAGTACATAGGTGAGCGATGTAAGTTTTTGCGAATAACATCATGTGTTTTTTCATTTGTGTAAGTGATGTAACACGGAATTTGTTGTGGGTGATCACTTTGTTTACCCATAAATGAGAATACCGGTGTTGGTGCATCACCTGGTTGTTCTTGCATTTTAGAAAAATCAACAGTGCGTGCATCAATACGTGGTGGTGTGCCTGTTTTTAAACGATCCACTCTAAATGGAAGTTCGCGTAAACGATCAGCCAATGCAATTGAAGGTGGATCGCCTGCACGGCCACCTTTAAAGTTTTCAAGACCGATATGAATTTGGCCACCTAAGAATGTGCCTACGGTTAGTACTACACTAGGAGCACTGAAACGCAGACCCATTTGGGTAACGACACCGGTTACACGGTTGTTTTCAACGATAAGATCATCACATGATTGTTGAAAAATCTTTAAGTTTTCTTGGTTTTGAAGTGTGTTCTGAATAGCCGCTTTGTACAAAGCACGATCCGCTTGAGCACGAGTAGCTCGTACAGCAGGGCCTTTAGAAGAATTAAGCGTACGGAATTGGATCCCGCCTTTGTCAATAGCCTGAGCCATTGCGCCACCCAGGGCATCAATTTCTTTAACTAAGTGGCCTTTGCCAATGCCACCAATCGCTGGGTTACAAGACATTTGACCAAGGGTATCCATATTGTGAGTCAGCAGCAGGGTATTCATCCCCATACGGGCAGCTGCCAATGCGGCTTCAGTGCCAGCATGTCCACCACCTACTACGATAACGTCAAAATTTTCGTGAAAAATCATTAATGGGATCCTACTTAAATCAAACCAGAAACTTCAAAAGGGAGCGTATTCTACCTAGAAATTAGCAGAAGATAAATGATTAAACAGTGCTCAAGATCTAAGTAAGTGATCTCTAATAATATAAAGGATCTTTTAAAGAGATCTTTTAATACTATTACTACTACTGATCGGGTTTTCTGTTGATAAGCTTTAGATCATGATTAAAAACATATAATTAGATCGGATCTAAAGGTGTTAATATGATCGGATCTTCAGGCAAATAAGCTCTGATCAAAACAGGCTGTTATGCACAGGCCGATCAAGTCTCGATCTTATCCCATGGATAAGCATGGTTAAAAAAGCAGTTTAATCAGTGTTTATCCACAAAATCTTTTAAATTATTAGTAAATTGTGGGTAACTTTATTTATAACTTTTTACTTGATCTTTCTATTTTAGACCTGTTTTTGCTATCCACGAGTCTAACCAAGCTAAGGCCGTATCTTCTGGAAGTGCTTCATCAAGAATATTCAGTTCTAAGCGCGGTGCTAATTGTATCGCGCCTTTTTGGCTTAAAAGCGTATCTATATTACGCCCTGCAAGGTTATACGTGTCATAACTGGTATCACCTAAAGCGATGACCGTGTACTTTAAGTGCGATAAATCATCAACTTGAGATAACTCATCAACAAAGTTAATAAGGTTTTCTGGGTAATCACCCGCACCATAGGTTGATGTACAAATTAACCAAATGGTATTTTGCTGATCTATTTCACTAAATTCAGGTTGATCATGTAGTTGGGTATTAATACCTTGGCTATTAAGCGCATCGCTTAGTTGCTCGGCAACGTATTCTGCGGATCCCATTTGACTACCAACGATAAGATTTACTGAACTCATGAATATTTGTGATCACTATTAGTTTTAATTGCCGCCTATGATAGCCCAGTGAGTATAACAGTAAAGTTAAGAGTGCTATTTTGTATAACTATTTTTGTACTTATTTAAGCCTTCACTTAAATGCACTGCTTAACTACTTGATAATTAAAGGTTTAACAAAATATCTTTAAATGTAATCTTCTGATCAAGTTGTTGATAAGGTTGGGGAAAGCTCTGCTTAACTATCAATTAAAGTTGCAGTTTTATTGCTAAGTCATTGATTTTATATTTAGTATTTGCCACCAGCGATTGAAAATAAACGTATAGATGCTTGTTGATCTTAATGTGGATATAAAGCTTGTTGATAACCTTAAATTGGGATCGAAAAAAATTTTAAAAAATGATCTATTTGATTAGATCAGGCTAAATATCCATTATTATTTTTTATAAACAGCCCTTTTTTAATTAAATACAGCTTATTTCCCCATTTTAAAGACGTTTAATTTATCTCTGAGGCAAAAAAACACGCAATTGTGGATAACTGATCTGCAAAAAAATAAATTTGAGTGATCTAAAGTGAATATTTAACTGAATTTTGCTGGTGGTGTAGACGAACAAAACGTATTTTTTAGCTACGTTTTGTTTTTATGACTTGATCATTCCCCCTATTCAAACATGGATAACCAATGCTATAGCTTCAGTTTTAGAGTGTTTAATAAGCATAACTACAGCTATTTTGTTCTATAAATGAAAACGTTTTAGCCGCTAATAGCTGTGATTATTAGCGTTGTTACATTTTTTATGTACATTATTAAAGGCGAATTGAGGCTGATATAAGTGCAGCTTAAACTGTATTTGTAGTCTGTTTGGTTTTTAAAGTGGATTATTAAAGCACAGCTAGGTGAGTTGTTATTGTAAATATTAGGCATGGAAAAGGGCGCCTAAGCACCCTTAATAAATTATATTGTTACTTATTAATTCGACTATTTACCGATACAATAAGTGAAAAAACCAATAAAAACAGTGGGTTTATATTTTTTAGGTGGGTCTGTGGTGGCCCACTTTCGCATTAGAAAATATCGTGCAAGTAAACTAAAGGAAAGTAAGCCCGATCACCAAGTTTAATCATCGATAGTTTATAGATGCTTTCTTGTTGAGTGATTCAGCCTTTTTTTTGATGAAATCACTGTCGCTTATATCACCTTTTATCTTGTTACCAAGAAGCCATTGGTCGAGCTCTAATCTATCGAAGAAGATCTTTTTACCATTAGGTTTTGCATGAGGAATAATGCCTTCATGGGTTAGTTTATAGATATAGCTTTTTGCCATACCTGTATAAAGTGCGCATTCGTCAACTGTTAATGCGGCTTTGTTGCATAAGTGACTTTTCAAGATCATCTCTTCAATTGTATTTCGGATATCTGGTAATTCGTCATTCTTACGTAGTGCATCACTTATATCATTTTTCATGGTTTACTCTCTTAAATCTCTTGGGAAAACGGGAAATTGGGAAACTGTTTTAAATTCAACCCACTAACATGGGAAAGCGGCTCGTGAAAGCGCCTCATCTAGCGCGAGTTCTTCGGTAATGCGATGTGGAATAACTTTGTAGTAGCGGCCACCCTTTGGCCCGCCATCCACAACACGCTTGAACGTATCGCGTCCCTCACTCGTTTCCATCCAAGATTTCTCTTCCATAAATTTCACCGCTTGGGATATATGCTGTTTGTATCGTATACCGAGTCCATTTTGAAATGCTTGGCGTGTTAAAAACCATGCTTGTTTGCCGTCCAAATCTAAAGCGTAACCGAAGTTATCATTCAGCGGCTGGCCTTCAGGTAATAGTTTGCTGCGCCATCGCTTTAACGCGGTAGGTATCTCTTTAAGCAGCTTCTCATCCTCCGAATCATTGGAAGAGCCGCGCATCTCCAGCCAAGATTCAAAAGCTATTTTTGCAGAGTGCTCTCCACAGCCTTTTGGCCAAGGCATTAATCCTGCTGATATAGCTATTTCTCCAGCAACCCCAAATAGTGCAAAGCGTTTAGCTGCTTCAAGTACTTGGCTGCCATGATTATTGTCTTTACTTATTTGCCATTTATCGCGAAGTTCATGGACTCGATACGCTAACAAGCCAGAAAGATCGTCAATTAAACTTAGGTATTCAATCCACTTTGGCATGATGGTGCCATGGTTTTCTTTTACTGCTTTCCAGATAGAGTCAGAAAAGTCATTCATCGTTTTGTGACCGCAAAGCTCATCATAGGCCCCATACTTTCTCTGGACTGGCACTTCTAAAAAGCGAATTTCCTGCCCAGCTTTGACACCTTTTTGAATTGGTGCCAATTTCTCCTCTAGCCCCATTTCTCCGGTACTTAAATAAAGTAGACGCCAGTTTTTTATGTCGTCTTGGGTAATGGTCTTGTTACTGCGCATTTTAGACAGTCCATTTGCTAGGGTGTATATAGATTGGTCGACGACTTCTGGCGGGGCCTGATGGAGCTCATCAAGGCAAAGGAGCAAGTCATTATGCTCAACAGCAGTGGCTTCTAGCCCGTTTTCTGTTGCTCTCCACGTATAGTAAAAGTTAGTACCGGAATAGAGGCTAGCTGCTAGAATAAGTATGGTTGTTTTGGATATTTTCGATTTACCGAATAAATGCACACCACTGCTAGGCCAGTTCAGCCAATGAAGCAGTGGGGCGCTTAACCCGACACAGACAGTGAAGGCTAAGATCGGGTTATTAATACACAGGCTTCCTACCTCTTTTTGCCAACTCGAAACAGTACCTGAAGTACTGAGGAATTCGTTGCTCTTATTTCCTGAATAAATAACTTTTTCAGCTCCATTGCTAACGCACCAGCTCGGTGTGACAAAGCTATTATTAAGCCAGCCTGCTTGAGCCGAGCTTTTATATCTCTGCTTTGGTCTTGCTTGAATGAGGTAAGATATTATTGTCTCCCAAACTCCTTTACGACTTGATATTACAAGCCCTGTATCCAAAAGTAGCTCTTTTACGAAGTTACTTTTTTCATTCATTATCCGACGTCGAGGTATCAGCTTGCGTATGCAAATACCGTCTAAGTTTTTCCACTCAACAAGTAAGCCATAGTCCTTAGTGCCATTATCTCCCCTTGAAATGCCAAGTACTTGAATTGGGCCACACAAGAACTTCGGTTCTGAGTCAGTTGTCGGAGTGTAAAATAAACCCGAATCTCTAAGCTCAAACATAACTAAACTCCTTTACTTTGATTTCTTTTAGTTTCGCTTGGAGTTATTTGAGCAAATATCAAAAGAGAATGCTGGAGAAAGCTACCCGAACTTTTTGGGGGTTTTCTTAGCCCCCTTTAAATCTAGGGTTTACCTGATATGGGGTCTGTATTTTTGCATTAAAAAGTGGGGGAAATGATGTTTTTGTGTTTAAAAAGTTAGGCATGCCTAATTTATTGGCTCAAAAATTAGACATCAGTCGAGTTTGTTGAGGTTTTTCCTATTTAAATGGAATAGAACAGCAAAAAATATCACTATTGCTAGAACTAAAGCGCAGCCTGTTAGTAAAGGAGCCATTGCTATATTTTCCCATCTTTAATTGCTTCAAATAAATCATGCTTCAATTTGTCGTAGTGACGAGTAGCGCGAATAGCCAACACCATTAATACCCACATTTGAAACCATTCATAATCAGTCATAAGTGCACCTTAATGTCTTGTATTACCTAAATAGATATTACCTTCCCAATTACAAAGCTCTAAAATCCAGTTACTAATTTTCAACCGTTTAGTTGGGTTAAGGCCTGTGAAAGGAAAGAAAACCTGATCGCTGCGACTTTTAAACGTGGAAAAGGGTTCTAGTCGAATATCCCAAATATCGCCATGCTCATTCATAACATCAAATGCAAACGCTTTTTGTGTGGTTAAAGCAATGAACATCTCTTCTTCCGTTTCATTGCGAAGATCAACCTCTAAACCTAATGGTTCACACTCGTCCTCAATACCTGCTAAGCGAATCTTCAGCTCATCGTATACAGGCTTAAATGGCCAAAGCTCTTTATTTTTCATCATTTCTTCTCTCAAAATTAGGCATGCCTAATTTACAGATAAGTATCGTAAAGCTCGCCACGAGCCTGAGCATCCTCAGCCTCTGCGCGAGTCATCTCTTCACCATCAGCAATAATGTTACCCATACCATCATCTAATTCATCTAGCTGGTCATTCTCTTCAGAAACTGATAGCAAAACATCAACAACACCTAGTGCTACCAACCCTGTTACTTTTAACGCTCTTTTCCACATATGAGACTCCTAAAATTAGGCATGCCTAATTCGAACGATAATTGGAATTACATTTAGTTAAGTTTAATGGGGGAAGTAAATCAATAGGATATGTCTCACGCTAAATTACCAAATAATAAAAAATGATTTATATTTCAAAATCATAGGTATTCATAATATTATAAATATTTTAAAGAGTTTTAATCGTGAGCGAAGTAACTGGAGGAGAAAATATTTTAAATATGAGTTGAGATATCAATTCCAAAGCTAGTTGCTAAGGAATTGATACGTCTAAATGTTAGAAATACCTTTATTTCTACGAAACGCTATTTGTAGTTCGGTATTGTTCTGCTAATTTCTCTAAGTTTAATCTACTATATCTCTCATTTGATGAAATAGGGTATGTTGAATACACAAAATTGATAAATTCGTTAAAATACATACTCTTGGTCTTATTTATTATCGTATTAAGTATATTTAATTCATCATCGTCAAAAGTGCTATCAACACTTTTACCGTTATATGAGATAACGTATTTATCACCACCATAACTCGTTTTTTGAGGAGTGATCGAGAATTCACTATCAAGGTTAGCTAAATCTGTTATGTTATCTACATAAGGACCATAGTGATTAAAAACCCAGTCAATATCTGTCATTCTCCGGTTTTTCATTAGGGCAGAGTACCAATCAGCCAAGTAAACTAACTTTGTTAATCTTGCTTTTGAAAGTTCACTTTTATGTGGGTAATTAGCACAAAAATATGCCATTATTGCTCGCAACTTATTCATGACTACCTCCCCTTTAATGTATCCATAATATCTTGATCAACAAGTTGATTTTGATTTTTTGCAATTTTTGCAGATTTATCGTACTTGATCGCACCCTTTACAAAGTCAACCATATAGCTTTGGTAATCTGTACAGTGTTTTCGTATCTGTGATACTTTTTGTGACTTGAAAAAGTCAGCTCTTACAGACTCTACTACTATAACACCTATATGTTTATCTGCATCTATAATTGATATAGCGACAAATTTACTACTTTTCATCGCCAAGTTATCAATCTTTTCTGAGTCATACTGGTAGTGTTTTTGCATATAACTTTTGTAGCCTTCAGGGTCATCTTTATATAACGGACAATCCTCTATATCTACGCAAATTTTATGCTGCCAAGCCTTACTTATAACACCTTGATTTCTTGAGAACTTCATTCTATGTTGCTCTGCGAAAACAGGATTTTGAGAATGCCTAGCCAGTAAATAGAAATGCTCATCTACATAGTAGTAGATTGTTACTCTTTCCTGAGAGCTCAAGTTCCATTGTCTTGAGCTTCCTTTCAGCCAGGTCTCTACCAACTTTTCTTGCAGCTCAGTGAGTTCATTTTGTAGTGCTTCTGAATCTTCAGAAATGCTGTTTATTTGATTTTTTAAGTCAGAAACCTCTTCATTCTCTGCTCTTAGCGTTTCGTTTTGAGAGTTAAGGTTATCTAAATCGTTAAAAGTACCTTTGCCACCATACAAAATAGCTATAACACCCAACAATATCCCTGACCAAGGGTTCCAAATTAACAAGCACAAGATAGGAAATAAATCATTAATATCATTGTACTTTTCAATAAAGTTAAAGCCGGCTGCAAAAGAGGCGCAAACACTAATTAAAGCAGAACCAGCAGCGGCAAAAAATATATACCACCATTGACCAAGTTTATTAGAAAACTCGTTTAATACTTTTGATTCACCTGTAAAGCCAAATCTCAGCTTCTTCACTTGATGTCCTAACAATAAATAGAGTAGCTCTTGATATGGAGTCTAAGGCACTAAAAAGTTACTGTAAATGATTAAGTTAGTAATGAAAGCCTGAATAGAACTCAAAATGAGCTTTTGTATGGTAGTGTTTAAAATAGACATAAAAAAGGCGGTATCATCTCAATCTTTACTTTCTTAATAGGAGTACTTAATTTTAACTTCCCAAGTAAGCATAGGTTATCTTCAAACGTTCATGACCTAACTCTTGGCTAATTTGCTCTCGGACTTTGGTATCATGATCATAATCGGTGGGCGACAGCTCTCTTCTATGCGGGCCACCGTCGGCAGGGCATTTCCAACCTGTAAGCTCTAAATAACGCTCCCTTGCGTAATGGTGACGTAATCCGTGATTTTTATTTAATCCTACACGAACAGTTTCTTTGTCATACTCGCGCATTTGATCCACATACATTCGCTCAGGTTCAATTAGTGCGCCTTTGGTAACGACAGCAATATCACGAATGAGCTGTCGTTGAGATTCTTTTAAGATCGGAATTTTTCGGTATTTGCCACCCTTAGCCCATGAGCCTTTTATTTGTAGAGTGTTAGCATTTATCAAAGCATAGGATAAGCTGAATTTCATACACTCCTCTTTTCTAAGCCCAAACTCTTGCTGCAAACGCAGGGAAAGCTTGATCAAGTCACTCTTGATCTTGGCATGCTTATCCATGTCTAACGTTTTTGACTTGCCAATGGGGTTGTTGTGAACTCTTGGAATGCCGTAATCATCATTGCTACGTGAACAGATATTAGGTTTACCTATTTTTTCGGCAATCCAACGGAAGGCGGCCATTCTGTTTTTAATCGTTTTTGGTGCTAAACCTTCATCTTGCCAACGCGTTACAAGGTGATTGATATGTTTGGTTTTTAGACCTGATGGATTTCTTAATCGATAACCATGACTAAGTAGCTGTGTTGCTGCAAGGTTTAAAACTTTGCTTCGTGTAGCCCTATTGCTAAAGCTGCTTTCGCGGTGTGTGTCGTTCACCATTTGGTGAAGTCGATATCCTAATTGGCTCATTTCATGTTCCTCATTAATTTAAAAAGTAATTTTGAAAGTATTGAGAAAAACACTAAACCTAAGACCAGGGGGCGAAACGCCAAAATAGGTAAGTTTTAAAGCCATATGAACGGTGTGTAACCGAACATATTGTCGAAAGACATAAAGGCTAACTGGCCTAAAGCAACAAAGCTGAGCCGTGTGATTTCTGTTGAAATACAGCGCGAACTACTGTGGTTTATATTTGTGTTGTTTATAGTGGGGTGGTCGTGTGACCCATAATGCTGCGAATGCAGCTCCTCAGGAACGTGTTGCGGGCAGTGAATACGCCCTTTTTATTTGTGCTCATTTCGAGCTAGTTCATAATTAAAATTATCACAGTGATCAGAGATTGCAACACCTTTTCGACGCGTTCAAATCTCCATCTCTCTTCTGGCCCTGCAATTTCTCAGGGCGGATTGGGTATCGAGGCATCATGAGCAGTGGCCTCGACGGGCGACTCTGCGAGTCGTCCCTACCTCTTTCGAGTAGGGACGACTCGTCGCCAATCCGCCTTCAAATAAAGCCCTGGCAATTTCACCAGGGTTTTTCCAAGCATTATTTTTTAAAGCGGTTTATCTTTGTAACCGGCAGCGCACACCGCGATTCGTTATCGATAGTAACGGCCCACACCTGGGTGCATGAAACAGGGCTATGGTGCATCAGGGTGCGACCTTGGAGGCGTGTAATCCATCAGGCGTTAGGGTTTATCGTCTGTAGTCTTAGAGGATAGTCGTGTAGTTCCTACACGCGCAGCCCATTATATTGGGCTGTTTTTCTTAAGAATTGGTGTGTGCTGCTCTCCTATTATTCTCAAATAACAAATAGCGAACCCACTAATTTAAATGTTTTATTAATACCATCCCTCAAGTTTTAGCTATTCTTGTTTATGTTAAACGATGATTAGATAATCAGATGATAGAAGAAATTGACTTTTCAATGTATGATTACACGGTAAACATTAACTGATTTTAAAAAGTAACTATGGCTAGCTCGACTCAAATTAAAGCTTTAATGCAATCTCATATCGACAAAGATGACGACAGATTTTTATCTGTCGCACTTCAGGTTGCCGCTCATGAAGCGAGAAATGGTCATGGAAAACTTGCACAAGAGCTCAAAGGGTTAGTTGAGCAGGCAAAAAAGAATAGTGCTAAAAACCTACCTATCTCGATTGCTAGTAGTGTTAAGGACACTTCAGGTCTATTAGCTACAACCCACCCCAAACTTCGCTTCTCTGACCTTATTGTCTCAAGTTCTGTTAAAAGTCGGCTTGAAAGGTTGGTTAAAGAGCAAAAACATCTTATTACCTTAAAAAATCATGGTCTTTCCCCCCGTAGAAAGTTGCTACTTGCAGGTAAGCCAGGAACAGGTAAAACCTTTACTGCATCTGTTTTGGCGGGCGAGCTAAATTTTCCTTTGTTTGAGGTGCGCCTTGATGGGGTAATTACAAAGTACCTAGGGGAATCTTCAACTAAGCTACGCCAGATTTTTGATGCTATTCGAGAAGTTAGAGGGGTCTACTTTTTTGACGAGTTTGATGCTTTGGGTTCTCATCGTGGATCAAGTAATGATGTAGGTGAAGCTAGGCGTATCCTCAATAGCTTTTTGCAGATGATTGAACAAGATGACTCTAATAGTGTTATCGTTTGCGCTACAAATCACATTGAAGCATTAGATCACGCTCTTTTCCGCCGTTTTGATGATGTCATTAAGTATCAACTTCCATCAGAAGAGGAAATTATCAAGCTTTTCAAAACGCGGTTGCATTCTTATGTCGCTAATAACTTCTCATGGAAGAAGCTTTCAGCGATAGCAGGTGGGTTAAGTAATGCTGAAATTACTTTAGCTGCAAATGATGCAATCAAAGAAATGCTTATTCATGATCATAACTCAATTACTATTACAATGCTTCAGCAGGCAATTGAAGACAGAAAGAGTATTAGCCAACACTTTATGGAATAAAAAGGAACTTTAATGGCTCGAAACGAATTTGATAAACCCCACTTCTTTTTTAATTCTTCTGCTAGTTCTCACGAGTTCACCTCACCGAGTGGAGGTGGCGGCGGGCCATTAACAATACCCGCCAAGGACCGAGCTATTCATAGTGCTCACCTACGTCAAAGTATTCAATTTGTTGCAAACGAATTCTCAGAACTGAAACGCTCTGTAGCTTCAACTGAGCTGAGTATGGGAGTGGGTATTCAGGTTGAGTTTGAAAGCTTCCCTGATGTGGTGATGGCAGTAGAGAGTTTGGCGAATGATCCTCAAGGCATTGTGCTGCATAATGTCAAGTCCGTGGAGCTAGAGGAAGGCAAAAAAACCACAATTGCAACAGCGTTCGTTCCTGAAGGTAAACTGAGCTTTTACCAGAAGAAGCTAAACGAGTATGAGGAACGTAGGGTGTTGTCTGGTGGGAGGGCTGGTGATCACCAGAAACTTATTGATTCAATAAAAAATATCAAGCGAGCTACTTTTGCTGCAATTTGGGCTGATGATGAAACATTGTTACCTGAAGATAAAGATGAAATAGTGTGGTGGGAAGTGTGGTTAGCTACACCAAGAAAGACACGTAAAACGCACAACCACTATCAAGAAATCTTGGCTGATTTTACTCGATTGGCAAATATAGCTGAAATGAGGGTGTCGGAGCATAAGTTGCGATTCCCTGAGCATACAGTTATTCAATTGCAAGCGAGTCAAAGAAAACTGGAAGAAAGCGCAGCTTTATTGTTTCGAGTCGCTGAGATTAGATTCCCGAAAGTTACTGCGGAATTCTTTGCTGCTATGCCGAGTGAGGAACAAGAGGAGTGGACAGAAGAACTTTTACTGCGTCTTAACTCTAACACCTCCGATGAATCACCTTATGTTTGTATTATAGATTCAGGAGTTAATGTCGAGCACCCGTTACTAGCTCCTTTTTCAACTATTTCTGATCAGAGAACTATTACAGAAGACAGCGACCCTACAGATGCACTGGGTCACGGAACCGAAATGGCTGGCCTTGCTATGTGGGGAGATATGACTGATCGGTTGAGCTCAACTAGTGTTGAAGTAGTTGGTCATAGACTTGAATCGGTCAAAACCATGAGATTCAATGGAGATAATGCTGATAAACCTCTGGGTATCGTGACAACTAATGCTGTATCTGAAATGGAGATATATAAGCCTGAAAGGTCTAGAGTTTTCTCTATGTCGCTTTCGTCAGGAATAGGAACAGATAGAGGACGCCCGTCATCATGGTCTAGTGCAATGGATATGTTAGCAGTCGATTACTCAGGTGAAGGCCTAACCCCACGCTTGTTCACTGTATGCGCAGGGAATGCCAAGTTAGATGTAAATGTAGATTACCCTAATGCCAATTACTTAAGTAATGTGCATGACCCTGCTCAGGCTTGGAATGTGCTCACTGTTGGTGCATTTACAGAAAAAGACCAGCTGTCGTTTTCAGGAGATTTAGTGCCTTTAGCCCCTTCCGGGGGGTTGTCTCCATACTCTACAACGTCACTAGGCTGGGATAAAAATAATGCTCCATTCAAGCCCGAGGTTGTGTTTGAAGGTGGAAACTTAGCGAGAGCTGAGGATGGATTTTGTGGTGATGAACCCGACTTGCACCTTTTGACAGCGAATAGTGATTATTCTCAGCGGCACTTTACAACAACTCACGCTACCAGCGCTGCTACTGCTTTGGCAGCAAGGTTCTCTGCGCAGATTAAAACTCAGTATAATGATATTTGGCCTGAAACTGTTAGAGCTTTAGCGGTACATTCAGCAGATTGGACTGATGCAATGTACGCATTAATTTCTGCACAACGCGGTGATACTATAAAGAAGTCGGATATGGTGAAGCTAATCAGGAAGGTAGGGTTTGGCGTGCCGAATATCGAAAGGGCGATAAAAAGTGCCAATAACTCACTATCAATTGTGATTCAAGATGAATTACAACCTTTCGTTAAGCCTCGCTCTAAAGATACAAGAACGAAGGATATGCACTTACATGCTTTACCATGGCCGCAAGAAGAGTTGCTAAAAATTGGTGAGGCTAATGTTGAGTTGACGATTACACTTTCTTACTTTATTGAACCTAACCCTTCAAGTCGTAATGTCCTAGATAAATACAACTATGCAAGTCATCAGTTAAGATTTGATGTCAAGCACCATGGTGAGTCAGATGCTCAATTTATGCGCAGGATTAACGCACAGGCTGAAGGTGAGAAGCCTGATACTATTGAGGATAGCAATTGGCTCATAGGTAAGCAGCAACGACATAAAGGCTCTATCCATAAAGATGTTTGGCGTGGCAGCGCTGCTGATTTGGCTGCTAGAGGTAAGATAGCAATCTATCCCGCTAAAGGATGGTGGAAAACGCGCAAAGCCCATGAAAGGTATGATTCTAAAGCTAGATATGCGTTAGTAGTATCATTGTCTGTCCCTGAGGTCGATGTGGATTTGTATTCAGCTCTAAAAACTATCATACAGGCTGAAGTTGTTGCTCCAGCTGTGGTGGAAGTGACTAATTAAGAGTGTATTACGAGGTCCTATACATTTCTATTTTAGTAAGGTAATTAAATTTCGTAACCTAATGTCTGCCACCATAGCACTTATTATAAATGGAACTCTATATACGGTGCATTACCACAATAAATGATTTCTGATTTTTTAAGTAGAAATGAAAAATCAACATTAGGGCCGGAACCACTTCTTTCAAATCCTGTAAAGCAATAAATCGGAACCCCGCAAGCGGGGCCCCCTTGCTTCGCAACCCTTCGGGCGATTTCTAGCTTGACTGGCTTTTCTCTGCGTAGTGAAGGTTATCCAAGAGGTATGCGGCGCTCTGAGTGGCAAGCACTCGACGCTTTCACACCTCCTGGATACGACTGGCTTTTCAAATAATGCGGGAAAGAGGGAAGGTAAATAAATTTATATTTATATGTTTTTATTATATTTTCCCAGTTTCCCATATTTCCCACCCTAATATCCTTTATTGAAATAGACTAGGTAGGGTGGTCATCGCCTCTTTTCGCTTACGCTCGACTATATCTGAGTAAATTTGTGTTGTTTTCAACTCTGAGTGGCCTAGTAGCTTTGATACCGTGTAGATATCGATATCATTAGTTAACATACGGACTGCGAACGAGTGTCTTCCACAGTGAAAGGTTATGTGCTTTGTAATTCCTGCTCTGAGCATCCATTGGGTTAGGGCTACGTTTGTATAGCTTGAGTATCTTAAGCCTTTAAAAACACGTTCATGGGCTTCTCCTTGCGAACCTAATAAGCTGATCGCATCATCGGGTAAGTCAAGGTATTGTAGGTGTTTTGTTTTCGTATGTCTGAACGTCGCGCGTTGCTCTTTTAAAGCTATTCGATCCCACGTTAGTTTTTGAATATCGCTCCAACGCATACCTGTAAGGCAACTGAATAAAAATGCTCTTTTGAGTACATCATATCGGCACTCTGTTCTATAAAGAGCTGTTACTTCTTCCTCTTCTAAGTAATTACGAGGGTTTTGTTCTATCTTGATGCTTTTTACTTCGTTTACAGGATTTCGGCGAATAATGCCTTCGTGAAATGCTTTGTTTAAAGCCGCTCTCACTTTATTGAAATAGCATGATGTAGTATTTGAAGAAAGTAGCTTATCTGATTTTGTGCGTGCATGTTTTATTAGGTATGTTCTGAACCCAAGTAATACATCAGCATCAAAATCAGCAAATGACAGCGGATTTCCTTCACAATATCTCTTTAGATGCATTAACGATGATTCCCATAGCGATACGTTTGATGGGCTATCAGTGTGCTCTTTGTCATTAATTATTTGCTGCATGTAGTTATAAAAGCTTTCTTGCTGTTTTTCTGAGTCTTCAAAGTGATGCTTGTTGTTAGCTAAATCGACAATTGCTTGCGCTCTTATCTTTTCTGAAATATCTAAGGTCTTTTTATTGTGGTCACGTTGGAACTTGTCTTTAGGGTTGGCATAAATGAACAAGTCCATTGATTGTCTTTTACGGCGTTTAACTCGTTTGCCGTTTTCGTTTAGGTAAGAACCATAATTTCTGGTTAACAGTAGTTGTTGGCGGCCTGTGCTATCAGGTGACTTTTTCTCGATAGTTAATTTCATAATAACTTCCTCTTTGGTGGACCAATAGTGGCCCACATCAAAGAAGTAGGTGGGCCGTTCAAGACCCATATTATGAAACTAAAGGAAACTATTGAAAGATAAAAAAGTTATTAAATGTATGAATAAATTAGGTTTTTTAACTTAAGTTGGATGTTTGTTTCCTTTAGTTTACCTTGTTATTTACCGATACAGAACGAGCTAAATATTTTGCCAAGTAGATCATCTGAGGTAAATTCACCAGTTATTTCGTTAAGATACTGCTGCGTTAAACGCAGTTCTTCAGCCAAAATTTCACCGGCCACATGCATTTCTAATTGTGTTTTACCGGTATCTAAGTGGTAGGCTGCATGCTCAAGGGCATCTAAGTGACGACGACGCGCCATAAATCCACCCTCTGTGGCCCCATCAAAACCAATACAGGCTTTTAAGTGCTCACGCACAAGTTCTATACCGTCAGCATTTTTAGCACTTAAACTGATGACCGGATATTGTTGCTTTTGATCCATACCGACTACATCACCTGATAAATCGGCTTTGTTTCTGATCACGGTCACGCCCATACCTTGGGGTAACTTAGCCATAAATTCTGGCCAAATAGCATGAGGGTCGGTATCGGTTGTATCGGTGCCATCAAGCATAAATAATACCCGATCGGCTTGGTTTATTTCATCCCAGGCTCGTTCAATACCTATTTGTTCAACGCGATCTGGGCTTTCACGCAGGCCTGCGGTGTCGATTATATGTAGTGGCATACCATCTATATGTATATGCTCACGTAGTACGTCTCGAGTGGTGCCTGCTATTTCTGTTACGATGGCCGCTTCTCGTCCTGCTAATGCATTAAGTAAGCTTGATTTACCTGCATTAGGGCGACCAGCAATTACGACGCGCATACCCTCGCGCATTATGCTGCCTTGTTTGGCTTGATTGGTTACGGCATTAAGCTGCTCAATAATGGCATTTAAATCACCGCCCACTTTTCCGTCTGATAAAAAATCGATTTCTTCGTCAGGAAAATCAA
This sequence comes from Pseudoalteromonas sp. 2CM36K, assembly GCF_023161865.1. NCBI lineage: Bacteria > Pseudomonadati > Pseudomonadota > Gammaproteobacteria > Alteromonadales > Pseudoalteromonadaceae > Pseudoalteromonas > Pseudoalteromonas sp. 2CM36K. The sequence goes on along the minus strand of NZ_JALNTK010000023.1, from coordinate 42,973 downwards.
TAGCTGCTTCCACATACATACGTAAGTGAATGACTTTTTCTACTAGGGTTTCTATGTGCTTAGAGAATTGGCCTTGAAGTGACTGTAGGGCGCTTTTAGCTGCTTGCTCACTGGTTGCATTAATTAAGTCGGCGATTGCTTCTGCTTGAGTTAAATCAAGCTTGTCGTTCATAAACGCACGCTCAGAGAATTCACCAGGCTTTGCTAAACGTACACCGTCTATTTTACTTATTTCTTTAAGTAGCATATCAAGGACAACAGGGCCACCATGGCCTTGAAGTTCGAGTACATCTTCACCGGTAAATGAGTTTGGGCCAGCAAAGTAAATCGCAATACCTTGGTCAAGTTGCTGACCTGCAAGGGTGTTAAATGGCACATAGTCGGCATAACGAACTTTAGGGACTTTGCCTATTATTTTTTCAGCAACCTGTTTGGCTAGGTTTCCTGAAACGCGAATAATACCAACACCGCCTCGGCCTGGGGCAGTGGCTTGTGCTGCAATTGTATCGTGATTGATCATGCGGTTTATTTGCCAACTTAAATAACGTAATGGCGGTATTGTAACCTATCAAATAGGCACTCGCGAATGCTGTTATAAAAAATTGACAATAAAAAAGGCGACCTAAGTCGCCTTTATATAAGTAGGGAGTTTAATCGCCCCTTACTTTAATTCCTTTTTTTTCCATGCCACGGTAGATGATCAACATCTGGACAATAGAAATAAGGTTAGACACTAACCAGTAAAGTACTAAACCAGATGGGAACCATAAGAAGAACACAGAGAAGATAACCGGCATAAAGGTCATCATTTTTTGCTGCATTGGATCGGTAACCGTCATAGGTTGTAGTTTTTGCGTTATAAACATACTCGCACCAAATAAGATTGGTAATACGTAGTATGGGTCTTTTGCAGAAAGGTCAGTTAGCCAAAGTACAAATTCAGCGTGACGAAGTTCTGTAGACTCTAAGAATACATAGAACAAGGCTAAGAAGATTGGCATTTGGAGTAAAATAGGGAAACAGCCACCCATAGGGTTTACTTTTTCTTTACGGTACATTTCCATGGTCGCTTGGCCGAATTTTTGACGATCATCGCCATACTTTTCTTTTAGCGCCTTCATCTTAGGCTGTAACGCACGCATTTTAGCCATTGAGGTGTACTGTGCTTTAGTCAGTGGATACATTAAAGTTTTAACGATAATAGTGATGGCAATAATTGCTACACCCCAGTTACCTAAAATGCTGTGTAACCATTTTAATAGTACAAATAACGGCTGAGAGATAAACCATAACCAACCGTAATCAACGGTTAAGTCTAGGTCAGTGTGAATCGCTTCAAGTTTGTCTGACTCTTTAGGGCCCATGTAATAAGTTGCAGTAAGTACTTGTTCACTACCAACTTGAACATTTACCGCTTCGTCTTTAACACCAATAATAGCTGCGTTACTTTTAGTGATTAAACTATAAAGTGTATTCGCTTGATCTTGCATTGGTACCCAAGCACTTACAAAGTAATGCTGAATAAAGGCAACGTAACCACCTTGGGTATTAATGTTTAGGTTTTTATCGGCCATATCTGAAAAACTATACTTTTCGTATGGTTCCTCATCTGTACCGTATGCAGCCCCTAAATAGTTTTGATCAACCATGCTGCCTTTTTCTTGTACGGTACGCTTTATTTGTGTGTAAAGCTGTACTTGTACAGGCGCGCTGGTGGTGTTGTTAACTTTATATTCTAAGCCAACATCATACTGACCCTTTTTGAATACATAAGTCTTAGTAAAGCTTACACCGTTGCTGTCGGTAAATTGCAGTGGAACGCGAAGCTCATCACCTGTTAAGGTGTAAGAGGTTTGCTCTGATTGGTAAGTAGGACGACCATTTGCAGATGCATCTGGGCCATTTAAACCTATTAAACCACTTTGTGAAAAGTATTGTTTACCATCAAACTCACCAAGTAGCATGTAAGGAACATCACTGCCTTTGGTTTCTTTATAATTAATTAAGTTTGTTTCAACAATGTCACCGCCTTTGGTGTCAATTTTAACTTTGAACACGTCAGTTGTAATATCAATGACTGAGCGTTTAGCTAAAGTAGTTGAAGCAGGTAAACCTGAGTCTGATGAAGCTGGAACATAATCATCTGATTCCGGTGAGTTTGCTTTTAGTGTTTGTGTAGTGGCACTAGGATCGGCTTTTGGCGTGTTGTAGTCATTATTCCATTCTTGAAATAATAAAAACGACACTAGCATTAGGCCGATGAATAAAAACGTGCGTTGCGATTCCATAACAGCTCTTATTTCTCGTGTTGGTGGTTAATACGGGTTAATTTTTCAGGAACGGGGTCGTCTCCACCTGAATGTAAAGGATGGCATTTTAATATGCGTTTAACTGCGAGCCAACTGCCTTTTACTGCACCATGCAAATTAATTGCTTGAATAGCGTAGCTAGAACAGGTTGGATTAAAACGACAATGCGGACCCAATAGCGGGCTAATCCACTTTTGATAACCGCGGATAAATAAAACTAAACAACGTGTTGGTAACGCAGCAAGTGGTTTAAGTAACCTCATGTTGTACATGCCCCTACGTTATGTTTAGTGAATAGATACCATGTATTTAAAGACTTACTTTAAGATTTTAAACGCATGATTAAAAGGTGAGCTAAAGATACCTTAATTAACCCTGTAATTCTATTGCTATTGGGTTTGTTTAGTCGATTTAGCTGATTTGTTTGGGCGTTTTTTAAATGGTGGCGGTTTAGGGGCACCGGGTTTGCAGCGTTCATTAATTTTACGCCACAACTTTGTTAGTTGTTTGGTTAATTCTTCATTGGACTGTTCATCAATGCCACTTTTTACCATCAACACAATATCTATATTATCGAGAGTATGTTGGTTTAAACGAAAACTTTCGCGAGCAAGACGTTTAATACGGTTTCGTTGACATGCCTTTTTTACACGTTTTTTAGCAACAGTAAGGCCTAACCGAGGTTTAGACTGGTCATTTGGTTTTGCTAATAAGGTAAAGAAAGGAGTTGCAGCCCGAGCGGGTTCGTTAAATATGCGAGAGTAATGCGAGGGAGTTAACAGACGTAACTCCCTGCCAAAGCTAAAGTCTTCCACTTATAAATTAAGCAGAAAGAACTTTGCGGCCTTTAGCACGGCGACGAGCTAATACTTTACGGCCATTTACAGTTGCCATACGAGCACGGAAACCGTGTGTACGTTTGCGTTTTAAAACGCTAGGTTGAAAAGTTCTTTTCATAACAATCTCATCCGATCGGTTAAAGTTAAAACATCCTATGCAGGTCGCGATCCTGGCACAGGTGCCATTGCGAGCGCGAGATATTATAGATGAAGTGACGAAAAGTCAATCATAATAGAGTGCGTAAAGCATGTTTATTTATGATCAATTTTGATGATCCGATAGGATCATCATAAATAAGAAGTTTTCCACAGCCCCTGTATAAAAAGTGAATAAAAGCATGGGAAAAGTAAATTAGATCGTAAATTGTGGTCGCGATCTGCTGCCAGTTTTGTTATGATCTCTAATCAAGCTTTAAAATAAAAAGCTATTTAAATCAGTCTGTTATTATGTTTATACATCGATATCAACAATTTTACAAAAATCAATCTTTTACTTGTGGATAAAGTGCATTCATAATAGTCGGTCTTGGGCTGCTTATTGAGCCATTTAAACGCAATACAGGTGTGATTTTTGAATCATTATTGATGTGCGGGAATAAAAATTATATCTCTGGGAGTTTTACTGTGTATCTGTCGGTTTGGCAAAGTTGTTTATATGTATTGCAAGATGAATTGCCTTCGCAGCAATTTAGTATGTGGGTCAGACCACTTCAAGCAGAAAGTACCGAAGATACCTTGACGATTTATGCGCCTAATCGTTTCGTACTTGATTGGGTAAGAGAAAAATACCTAAATAGAATAAATGAGTTACTGGTTGAAATTTGTGGTGTAGAAGCACCAGAGTTACGCTTTGATGTAGGCAGCAAGCCGCTATTAAATGCACAAGCTGCGCCGGTAGTTGAAACACAATCAGCACCAAGTACGCAAGCAACGGTAAAACAACAACCACGAGAACAAAAACCAGTTGTTGAGCCCGCTCCTAAATCGGGTTATAAATCAAATATTAAAGAAAACTATACCTTTGACAGTTTTGTTGAGGGTAAATCTAACCAATTAGCAAAAGCGGCTGCCACTCAGGTAGCTGATAATCCTGGCTCTGCATTTAACCCTGTTTTTATTTACGGTGGTACGGGCTTAGGTAAAACGCATTTATTACATGCGGTAGGCAACGGTATTATGGCCAATAAGCCAGATGCTAAAATTGTCTACATGCATTCAGAACGCTTTGTGCAAGACATGGTTAAAGCACTGCAAAATAATGCGATTGAAGAATTTAAGCGTTATTACCGCAGTGTTGATGCACTCATGATTGATGACATTCAGTTTTTTGCTAATAAAGAACGTTCACAAGAAGAGTTCTTTCATACCTTTAATGCATTATTAGAAGGTAACCAGCAAATTATTTTAACCTCTGACCGTTATCCTAAAGAGATAGAAGGGGTTGAAGATCGCCTTAAATCTCGTTTTGGTTGGGGATTAACTATCGCGATTGAGCCGCCAGAGCTTGAAACACGCGTTGCCATTTTGATGAAAAAAGCCCAGCAAAGTAAAATTAATTTACCACATGAAGTGGCATTTTTTATTGCTAAAAAATTACGCTCAAACGTACGTGAGCTTGAAGGTGCATTAAACCGTGTAATTGCTAACGCAAACTTTACCGGTCGCCCAATTTCTATCGACTTTGTAAAAGAAGCACTGCGTGATTTATTGGCGCTGCAAGACAAACTAGTCACCATAGATAACATTCAACGTACGGTTGCAGAATACTATAGAATACGTGTGTCTGATTTGCTGTCTAAGCGCCGTAGCCGCTCTATAGCAAGGCCTCGCCAAGTTGCCATGGCACTCTCTAAAGAACTCACTAATCATAGCTTACCTGAGATTGGGGATGCCTTTGGTGGACGCGACCATACAACAGTATTGCACGCGTGTCGCAAAGTTAAATCACTACGTGACGAAAGCCACGAGATTAAAGAAGATTACCAAAATTTAATAAGAACATTGTCATCTTAGGGCTGACTTTATTATGCAAATAACAATATCAAGAGAACAATTTTTAAAACCATTGGTGCAAGTATCGGGTGCCATAGAGCGTAAGCATACGTTACCTATTTTATCTAACGTATTACTCGTGGTAGAGAATGGCCAGCTTTCAATGACAGGGACCGACCTTGAAATTGAATTAGTGGCGAGTGTATTTGTAGGGGATGATGTTGCCGATACTAAACTCACATTACCAGCTAAAAAGTTACTCGATATTTGTAAAAGTTTACCGGATGGGTCTGATCTTACTTTAAGCTTGCAAGACCATCAGCTACTTTTAACCAGTGGTAAAAGTCGTTTTTCACTGACCACTTTAGCTGCTGAAGATTTTCCTAATTTAGAGCAGTGGGATGGTGAAGTTGAATTTCAACTAACGCGTTTAGAGTTACGTAAATTACTTGAAAGCACGCACTTTTCAATGGCAAACCAAGATGTGCGTTATTATTTAAACGGCATGTCGTTTGAAGTTGATAACAGCGATATAAAGACAGTTGCCACTGATGGGCACCGTTTAGCGATTGCACAAAAGCAACTAGGTCAGTCATTAAATACACAGCGCCAATTAATTATACCGCGCAAAGGCGTGCAAGAAATTATGCGCTTAATGGTGGCCGACCAAGAGTTAGTCACTATTCAGTTTGGTGCTAACCACATTCGTATTATTGATATTGAATTTACCTTTACAAGTAAATTAGTTGATGGTCGATTCCCTGACTACCGTCGTGTTTTACCTCGAGGTGGCGATAAAGTAATTACTGCGAATCGTGAATGGCTTCGTAATGCGTTTCAGCGTGTGTCTATTTTATCGAACGAAAAGTTTCGTGGTGTGCGTTTAAATTTATCAAACGGTTTATTAAAAATTACAGCCAACAACCCAGAGCAAGAGCAAGCTGAAGAAGTGGTTGAAATAATGTACGAGGGTGATGACCTAGAAATAGGCTTTAATGTGTCTTACGTATTAGATGTACTAAATACATTAAAAACCGAAGATGTATTATTTACGCTTGCCGATTCAAATAGCAGTGCACTTATAGAAGGTGCTGGCGATGAAGAAGCTATGTACGTTGTTATGCCAATGCGTTTATAAGATCATATATACATAATGAGCTTAAGTCATTTGAGCCTCAAATATTTTCGTAATATTGAGGCACTGACGCTAGAACCAGTTAATGGCGTTAATATAATATATGGTGAAAACGGCAGCGGAAAAACCAGCCTTTTAGAGGCTATTTATTACCTTTCTCACGGCAAATCTTTTCGAACCTCTAAACATAAAAGCATCATAGCTCATCATCAAGATCAGTTTGTTATTCATGGCCGCAAAGCGTTATACGATTTATCTATCCCTATTGGTATTAGTAAAACCCAAGCGGGTGAAACCAATTTAAAAATACAAGGTAAGGCGAGTCGAAAAGTATCTGAACTTGCCCAGTTAATGCCGGTACAAATAATAACACCAGAAAGCTACTCACTATTTTTTGGCGGTCCTAAGGAGCGCAGAAAGTTTTTAGACTTAGGTTTGTTCCACGTGGAACATGAGTTTTTTTTCTTATGGCAATCGTTTAATAAAGTGCTTAAACAACGCAACGCCTTATTAAAATCTAAGCCTAAGAATTATTTTGACCAAATCAAGTTTTGGGACAAAGAATTTGTTAGACTGGCAGAACAAATAAATAAATTAAGAATCGCTTATATAACTAGGTTTAAGCAGCAATTTTTTGATAAAATGTGTGCAGAATTAACGCTAATACGCGATTTAGAAATTAGCTTCAATGCGGGCTGGAAAGAGAGTGAATCTCTTTGTGATGCGTTAGAGCAATGTTTTGAGCGAGATGCTCGCCAAGGCTTTACAAGTAAAGGCCCTCATAAGGCTGATTTTAGTTTTAGTGTCGCTGGCAGCAGTGTTGAGAATGTATTCTCACGCGGGCAATTAAAGTTATTGTTGTATGCGTTAAAAGTAACGCAAAATAGTTTAATTGAGTCAGAGACAGATAAGCAATCTATATTGCTAATAGATGATCTACCTTCAGAACTAAGCGAAGATACAAAAGAGAAAGTGGGCCAGTTATTGACTCACTGTAGTTCTCAAATATTTATTTCTTCAATTTTATCTGAAAGTATTTCTGCTGTGGTGGAACCCATGCAACGAGAACTAAAAATGTTCCACGTGAAACATGGCAACCTAATAACAAGATAAGTGGGATTAACCATGTCTGAGAATTATGATTCGTCGAGTATTAAAGTACTTAAAGGATTAGATGCAGTAAGAAAGCGTCCTGGTATGTATATAGGGGACACCGATGATGGTACGGGCTTACACCACATGGTGTTTGAGGTCGTTGATAACTCTATCGATGAGGCCTTGGCGGGTCACTGCGATGATATTTATGTCACTATTCACTTAGACGGTTCGGTATCTGTAAGAGATAACGGCCGTGGTATTCCTACTTCTATACATGAAGAAGAAGGTGTATCTGCAGCTGAAGTAATTATGACGGTGCTACACGCCGGTGGTAAGTTTGATGATAACTCTTATAAAGTATCAGGTGGCTTACACGGTGTTGGTGTATCGGTAGTAAATGCATTATCAGAAAAGTTAAAACTAACCATTCGTCGTGAAGGTAAACTTCATGAGCAGTTTTACACTATGGGTGTACCTGATGCACCTCTAGCTGTAATAGGTGATTCTGAAACAAATGGTACTGAAATTCGTTTTTGGCCAAGTGGCGAAACGTTCACTAACCTTGATTTTCATTATGATATTTTGGCAAAGCGTTTACGCGAGTTGTCGTTTTTGAATTCAGGTGTAAGTATCATATTAAGCGATGAGCGCGAGGAAAATAAAAGCGACCACTTTAAGTACGAAGGCGGTATCAGAGCATTCGTTGAATACCTAAACCGCAATAAAACACCAGTGCATAAAGGGGTATTCCATTTTACTCACGAACGTGAAGAAGATGGTATTAGTGTAGAAGTATCAATGCAGTGGAATGATGCATTCCAAGAAAACATTTACTGTTTCACAAATAATATTCCTCAACGTGATGGTGGTACTCACTTAGCTGGTTTTAGATCGGCGCTAACGCGTACGCTTAATAACTACATGGAAAAAGAAGGCTTTAACAAAAAAGCTAAAACAACCAGTAATGCAACGGGCGATGATGCGCGTGAAGGCTTAACTGCAGTTGTGAGTGTTAAAGTACCTGATCCAAAGTTCTCATCGCAAACAAAAGACAAGCTAGTTTCTAGCGAAGTTAAGTCGGCAGTTGAGCAAGCAATGGCTGAAAAATTCACTGAGTTTTTATTGGAAAACCCATTGGATGCAAAAATTGTTGTTGGCAAAATTATTGATGCAGCACGCGCCCGTGAAGCAGCGCGTAAAGCACGAGAAATGACACGTCGTAAAGGCGCTATGGACTTAGCTGGTTTACCAGGTAAATTAGCTGATTGCCAAGAAAAAGATCCAGCTCAATCTGAACTATACATAGTGGAGGGTGACTCAGCTGGCGGTTCAGCCAAGCAGGGTCGTAACCGTAAGAATCAAGCGATTCTTCCGCTTAAAGGTAAAATCTTAAACGTAGAAAAAGCACGTTTTGATAAAATGCTATCTTCGCAAGAAGTGGCAACGCTAATTACTGCACTAGGTTGTGGTATTGGCCGTGACGAATATAACCCTGAAAAACTACGTTACCACCGTATCATAATCATGACCGATGCCGACGTGGATGGTTCTCACATTCGTACCTTGCTACTAACATTCTTTTACCGTCAAATGCCGGAAATTGTTGAACGTGGTTACATTTATATTGCTCAGCCTCCACTTTATAAAGTGAAAAAAGGCAAGCAAGAGCGCTATATTAAAGATGATCCAGCATTAGTTGATTACCTTACATCGTTAGCGCTAAGCAATGCAGCATTGTATACCAGTGATAGCGCAGAGGCGGTTGATGGTGAAGCATTAGAATCGATTGTTCACGATTATCAAAACACGGTTAAAGTTATCGAGCGCTTAAAGCGTAAGTATCCGAATACAGTTATGAACCGTTTGATTTACCAAAGTGAACTGAAAAAAGAAGACCTTTCAGACGAAGCTAAGGTAATTGCTTGGACTAAAGAGCTGGTTGATGACTTAATTGAACGTGATGAAGATGCAACTATTTTCCATGCCGGAACTGAGCACGATACAGAGCGCAACCTGTATTATCCAGTTGTGAATATTCGTCAGCATGGTGTGGATAAAGCGCACGTTCTTCATTATGACTTTATTACATCAAGAGACTACCAACGCATTGCTCTAACAGGTAAAAATATTGCTAATATCATCACAGAAGGTGCATATATCCAACGTGGTGAAAAAACAAAACCTGTTGATAACTTTGTGGATGCATTGGAATGGTTGATCGCAGAGTCTAAGCGTGGGATCTACATTCAACGCTATAAAGGACTAGGTGAAATGAACCCAGATCAACTTTGGGAAACCACCATGGATCCAAGCGCACGCCGTATGTTGCAAGTGACGATTGAAGATGCTGTTGCAGCGGATCAATTGTTTGCTACGTTAATGGGCGATCAAGTAGAGCCGCGTCGAGAGTTTATTGAAACGAACGCACTGCGTGTGGTTAACTTAGACGTATAAAACATTATCGTAATCACAAAAAAGGAGCCTTAGGCTCCTTTTTTATTTTTTCAAACGCACAAACTGCTTAAAACCTGAGTGTGCACAAGGTATACTGAGGGTAATTTTCACGCTACTTCTCAGATAGTAAAAAGCCAAATATGCAAAAATATGACGTTAAAACCTTTCAAGGTTTGATCCTGGCTTTACAGGATTATTGGGCACAGCAAGGCTGTGTCATTATTCAACCACTTGACATGGAAGTGGGCGCAGGGACATTTCACCCACAAACATTTTTAAAATCAATTGGCCCAGAGCCAATGTCGAGCGCATACGTTCAACCGTGTCGTCGTCCTACCGATGGTCGTTACGGTGAAAACCCAAACCGCTTACAACATTACTACCAATTCCAAGTTGTGTTAAAGCCATCTCCAGATAATATCCAAGAGCTTTATTTAGGCTCTTTAGCGGCGATGGGTATTGATACCCTCACTCACGAAGTGCGCTTTGTAGAAGATAACTGGGAATCACCAACGCTGGGTGCATGGGGACTGGGCTGGGAAATTTGGTTAAATGGCATGGAGGTAACCCAGTTTACCTACTTCCAGCAGGTGGGCGGCTTAGAATGCTCACCGGTCACAGGTGAAATTACCTACGGCCTAGAGCGTTTAGCAATGTATATTCAAGGCGTAGATAGCATTTACGACTTAGTATGGGCAGACGGTCCATTAGGGCGCGTAACCTACGGTGATGTATTCCATCAAAACGAAGTAGAGCAGTCTACTTATAATTTTGAACATGCAAACGTAGAAGACTTATTTGCACAGTTCGATAAATGTGAAGCTGAGAGCCAAAAGCTAATTGAAGCAAACTTACCATTACCTGCCTACGAGCAAGTAATGAAAGCATCGCACGCATTTAACTTATTAGACGCACGCCATGCTATTTCAGTAACCGAGCGTCAACGTTACATTTTACGCGTTCGTGCATTATCAAAAGCGTGTGCACAAAGTTATTACGATGCACGTGAAGCGCTTGGTTTCCCGCTGTGTAAGGATAAGTAAGCATGTCAGCAGAAAATTTATTAGTAGAAATTGGCACCGAAGAGTTGCCACCAAAATCACTTCGAAAATTAGCCGAAGCCTTTGCTGCAAACTTAACAGCAGAATTAGAAAGCCTAGAACTAGGTCACCAAGGTGTGAGCTGGTATGCATCGCCTCGTCGTTTAGGTTTACAAGTAAAAGCACTTGAAGCTAAACAACAAGACAAAGAAGTTGAAAAACGTGGCCCTGCAACTAAAGCAGCATTTGATGCTGAAGGTAAACCAACCAAAGCAGCCATGGGTTGGGCTCGTGGTTGTGGGATTGAAGTAAAAGATGCGCAAACACTAGAAACAGATAAAGGCGCATGGTTATTGCACATTGCTAAAGTTGCAGGGCAAGAAACCAAATTACTAATGGCTGATGCAATTAGTAAAGCGCTTGCTAAATTACCTATTCCTAAACCAATGCGTTGGGGCTCGAATAAAACACAATTTATTCGCCCTGTGCATACAGTAACTATTTTACTGGGTAGTGAGCTAATAGAAGGTGAGATACTGGGTAAGCAAGTGAGCAATCAACTGCAAGGCCATCGTTTTCATCATCCAGAAAAAATTAGCATTAACCATGCTGATGATGTGTTTGACGTACTTAAATCAGCTTACGTGATAGCTGACTACGAACAGCGTAAAGCACAAATTCGTGCGCAAATAGAAGGCGCAGCAAAAGCAGTTAATGCGGTAGTTGCTATGGATGAAGATTTACTTGAAGAAGTTACTTCATTGGTTGAATGGCCAGTAACGCTAACAGCTACATTTGAAGAAGCATTTTTAGATGTGCCAGCCGAAGCGCTTATTTACACCATGAAAGACGATCAAAAATACTTTCCGTTATTAGATCAAAACGGCAAACTTTTAAATAAGTTTTTGTTTGTTTCTAACATCGAAAGTAAAGATCCAAGTGTGGTTATTTCTGGTAACGAAAAAGTAGTGCGCCCGCGTTTAGCTGATGCGCAGTTCTTCTTTGAAACAGATAAAAAGAAAACACTTGAAAGCCGACTTGAGTCGCTAGACAGCGTTTTATTCCAAAAGCAGTTAGGCACACTTAAAGATAAGTCACAGCGTATCAGTGAACTTGCCGGTTACATTGCAGAGCAACTCGGTGCAGATAAAGCACTAGCAGCGCGTGCTGGCTTATTAAGTAAAACCGATTTAATGACCGAAATGGTGATGGAATTTACCGACGTACAAGGTGTAATGGGAATGCATTACGCACGTCATGACGGTGAAGCTGAAGATGTCGCTGTTGCGCAAAACGAGCAGTACATGCCACGCTTTGCCGGCGATAACTTACCATCGAGTTTGATCAGCTGTGCAGTGGCTATTGCAGATAAGTTTGACACGCTGGTGGGTATTTTTGGTATAGGCCAAGCACCAAAAGGTGATAAAGACCCATTTGCACTTCGTCGTGCGGCCATTGGTGCATTACGTATCATGGTAGAAAAGCAGCTACCACTTGATATTTTAGACCTGGTTGCTAAATCACAAACCTTGTTTGGTGAAAAGCTGACTAACCTAAATGTATCAACCGATGTATTCGAATTTATGCTAGGGCGTTTCCGTGCTTGGTATCAAGATGAAGGCATTGAGGTAGATGTAATTCAAGCGGTACTTGCGCGCCGTCCAACGAAGCCTGTTGATTTTGATCGCCGAGTTAAAGCCGTAAGCCATTTCCGTACGTTAGACGCCGCAGAGTCGCTTGCAGCCGCTAATAAGCGTGTAAGTAACATTTTGGCTAAAAACAACATTACAACGCAAGGTAATGTTGATCAGAGCTTATTAAGTGATGATGCAGAAAAAGTATTGGCTGCGCAAGTTGCAAAATTTGCCACTGATTTAGCACCACTGTACAGCGATGGAAACTACCAAGAGGCATTAAGCCAATTAGCAGGCATTCGTGACAGTGTTGATAACTTTTTTGACAATGTCATGGTAATGGCCGACGATGAAGCGGTTAAGCAAAACCGCCTTGCGCTTTTAAGTCAGTTAAGTGGGTTATTTTTAGAAATTGCAGATATTTCTGTATTACAAAAATAACAGCTAACAGCTATTAAAAAAGCCAGCATAATGCTGGCTTTTTAGTATTCACTGTATGCAAAGGATACAAATGATGATCTCTATAAAACGAATTTTAACGTTAGCAATGGCTGGTTTACTTACGGCCTGTACCAGCCAAATTTCGATTAACGACGTGTTGCCGCAGCAAGAATTGGATCGCAGTATTTATTTAAGAGGGGATTTCACATTATGGGATGCAGAACCTCAATACCAATTTAAACAAGTCGGCCCTGCGCTTTATCAAGCCCAAGTTAGGTTTTCGACCCCTGGCAAAGTGTACGAATTTAAAATAGCCGATGCAGATTTTAGTGAAGGTTTTAACTGTGGCTATAGCGATTCGCAGCCATCAGGACAAAGCCTAACACTTGGCCAATCAACACGCGCCGATTGCAGCACTATTTACAACTACTTTAGTTACACACCCGCAATCAAAGGGTCGTACATAGTCAGCATTGATTTTAGTGACTACGATGAGCCGAAAGTGACGATTAATAAGAAATAGCTGTTAGTTAAGAGCTGTCAGCTTTTAGCTGCCCGAGTGAGTGGATAGATTTGTGACAAGGATGTTTTGTGGAAGATAAACAATTTGAATATATAACTAAAAGTGAGTTTCAAAATGTATTAAATGAAGCTGTTCTTTTATATCAAGAAACATATAGTGCTTATTATCAAGATTCAGAAGCAGGAAGGGTACTTTACCTTTCGATCAAGAAATTACTAAATCATTGCAATTGTATATCCATTCTCTTAGACGGTACATCTTTCGAAGCTGTTGAAAATAGTAACCAAGTAGATCATGCATCAGCAAAAGTATTATTAAGAAGTGCACTAGAAATATATATAACTCTCGCATCATTATTTTGGTTTGAAGGAAAAGAGAAGCTGGGGGAGCAAGAGTTTAGGTTTTTAGTTTACAAGTATTCTGGTTTGAAAAGTAGACAAAAACTAGATCATGAGAATATAACTAATTACAGGCTAAGAGAAAAAATTAGCAATGAAAAGAGTGAAATTAAAAAACTAGAGAAAATGATAGAATATAAAGGCTTGGAGTTAGGCAAAGAGCAAGTTCATATAAAAAGTATCATAAAAAAAGGTTGGCAGGCTAAATCTATAATAAGTAGATTAGAAGAAACAACATTGCCAAATCATTTTAAAAAGCAATACTCCTATTTATGTGGCTATTCACATTCTGGTTTTGATTCATACATGCAATTAGCCATAGATGAAAGCAGTGAGTTAAATAAGAAAACTAGTAAAGAAATAATCTACTTCCTAATGTCATTTTTGCTAGGTAAGCTCAACCAAGCTTTGGTGTTTAATTTATCTGAGAACTTAGAAATTAAAACAGATTTAACCGAAACTTATAAACTATTAAAAAGATATTATGCAAGCCATTCTGATGAGCTTTGAATAATGAAAGCTTAGTTTCCAAGCCCTTTCTTCACCACATACCTATACGGTGCTTCATCGGCGTCTGTAGCCACCAGCGTGTGATCCATAAAGGTACAAAAGCTGGGAATATCGCGGGTGGTTGAGGGGTCGTCGGCAATAATAAGCAGTGTTTCACCGTCACTCATTTTACGAATAGCAGCGCGTACCATCATCACAGGCTCTGGGCAACGAAGGCCGATGGCATCTAATTGGTGATCGGGGTTATCAAAGCTCATAAAAATTACCTGTAAAAATAGTCGCGGCTTGGTTAGGTCGGGTAGTTTAGCGCAAATAAAGCTGTTGGTTAACTATTTTACGTATAACAAAACAGCTCAACTTATTAATAGATAATCTGAAATAAGTTTAATGCACCCGATCACATTATTCATTTTAAACCTGCAAAAGCGGGTGGCATAAAAAAGGCGAACTAACTTGCGCTAGTTCGCCTTTTAATCACCAAGATGGTTTTACATGTTAAAAACTAATTAGTCTTGAACACGTTCAAATACAGTAGCTATACCTTGGCCTAAACCAATACACATAGTTGCTAAACCGTATTTTGCGTTTTTGTCTTCCATTAAGTGAATAAGCGAGGTGCTAATACGTGAACCCGAACAACCCAGAGGGTGACCAAGTGCGATAGCGCCGCCGTTTAAATTCACTTTTTCGTCAACCACGTCTGCTAAACCTAAGTCTTTAAGTACAGGCAGTGATTGTGCTGCGAATGCTTCGTTAAGCTCAGCTACGTCGATGTCATCAATGGTAATACCGGCTTGTGCTAATGCTTTTTTACTTGCAGGTACTGGGCCGTAACCCATGATTGATGGATCGCAACCGGCAACAGCCATAGCGCGAATACGTGCACGAATTGGTAAGCCCAATTCTTTTGCTTTCTCTTCGCTCATTACTAACATGGCTGATGCGCCGTCAGAAAGTGCTGAAGATGTGCCCGCAGTAACAGAACCCGTAGCAGGGTTAAATACTGGACGCAGCTGCGATAAACCTTCAACCGTTGTTTCTGGACGAATTACTTCATCATCTTCAACAAGAATAAGTGAACCATCAGCATCGTGACCTTCCATTGCTAAAATTTCGCGGCGGAAACGGCCTTCAACTGTTGCAGCATGTGCACGTTGATGCGAGCGGTAAGCAAACTCATCTTGTTGCTCACGGCTAATACCGTGAATAGTAGCAAGGTACTCAGCAGTTAAACCCATAGAGCCAGATGCTTGTGCAATTGATGTAGCTAAGCCTGGGTGAAAGTCGTTACCGTGAGTCATAGGTACGTGACCCATGTGCTCAACGCCACCAATTAGGTATGTGTCGCCAGCGCCAGTCATAATTGCGCGAGCAGCGTCATGCAATGCTTGCATTGATGAGCCACATAAACGGTTAACTGTGGTTGCTGGCACTGAATGTGGAATGCCTGCAAGTAGAGATGCGTTACGTGCAACGTTAAAGCCTTGCTCTAATGTTTGCTGTACACAGCCCCAATAAATATCGTCAATTGACGCAGGGTCAACTGCTGGATTACGTTCTAATAAGCCTTTCATTAAATGAGCGCTTAAGTCTTCCGCACGTTTGTTTTTAAATACGCCGCCTTTTGAGCGACCCATTGGTGTGCGGATACAATCTACAATTACTGGATTATTCATGATATTAACCTTCCACCTTATAGAAAACACGGCCTTCTTCAGCCCACTTGCGAGTTTGCTCTGATACTTGGTAAATCGCACCTAGGTGAGCGTATTTGTCAGCAGTTGCCACAAAGTTAGCTAAACCTGTTTGATCTAAGTAACGGAACGCGCCGCCTCTAAATGGAGGGAAACCAACACCGTATACAAGTGCCATATCAGCTTCTTGAGGAGAAGCAATAATGCCTTCTTGTAAACATAGTAGTACTTCGTTGAGCATTGGGATCATACAACGGTCAATGATTTCTTGTTTATCAAATTCTTTTGGTGCGTCTGTAATTGGTGCAAGTAGTTCAATCGCTGTTTGGTCATGTGACTTTTTAAGACGACCGCGACGATCTGTTTCGTACTTATAGAAACCTGCTTTGTTCTTTTGACCAAAACGTTTTTCGTTAGCAAAAACAGTCACTGGGTCTTTATCTGCACGTGCCATACGCTCAGGGAAACCGTCTGCCATTACGCCAGTACAATGATAAGCCGTATCAATACCTACAACATCAAGTAGGTAAGCCGGGCCCATTGGCCAGCCAAATACGTTTTCCATTACTTTATCTACTTTTGCAAAGTTAGCGCCTTCAACCACTAATTTGCTAAAGCCAGCAAAGTAAGGGAATAAAACACGGTTTACAAAAAAGCCTGGGCAATCGTTAACAACAATCGGTGATTTACCTAGTTTAAGTGCGTAATCAACCACGGCATTAATCGTTTTATCTGAGGTTTTTGCACCACGGATAATTTCAACTAATGGCATTTTTGGTACTGGGTTGAAAAAGTGCATACCACAGAAGTTTTCTGGCTTTTCAAGCGCTTCTGCAAGTAGGTCGATACAAATAGTCGATGTGTTTGACGTAAGTACCGTGCCTTCCGGCATATTCTTTTCAAGATCAGCAAGTACAGCTTGCTTCACTTTAGGGTTTTCTACTACGGCTTCAACAATGATGTTGGCGTTTTGTAGGTCTGCATCGTTAAGCGTTGGTTTGATTTTGCTAAGCGTTGCTAGCATTTTTTCCATCGGCATGTGGCCGCGCTTCACTTTTGCACCTAATAGTTTAGATGCTTCACCCATACCTAAATCTAGCGCATCCTGTTGGATGTCTTTCATTATGATTGGTGTGCCTTTATAAGCAGACTGGTATGCAATACCGCCACCCATAATACCTGCGCCTAATACTGCCGCTTGTTTAATTTCTACATCGCTGTGTTTAGCAAATTTACGTGCTTTACCTTTAATGTATTGATCCGCTAAAAAGATACCCGTTTGAGCAGCAGCTTCACTAGTACGTGCTAGTTTTGCAAAGTTGGCATTTTCAATTGCCATTGCTTCGGCGCGTGAGCTGTTTGCTGCTGCTTTAATAGTGCGAACGGCCATAACTGGAGCAGGATAGTGGCCTTTGGTTTTACCCATTACCATACCTTCTGCCATTGCAAAGCTCATGCCTTGCTCAACACGGTTTAATTTAAGCGGTTGTAATTTTACAGCGCGTTTTGCTTGCCAATCTAGCTTGCCAGCAATCGCTAATTCTAGTGTTGCTAAACTTGACTCTTGTAGTTTGTTGGCACTAACTACCGCGTCAAATGCACCTACTTTTAGGGCGTCAGCAGCGCGGTTTTCGTTACCTGTGGTGATCCACATCATCGCGTTATCGGCACCAATAATGCGCGGAAGGCGCACTGTACCACCAAAACCAGGCATTATGCCTAATTTAACTTCTGGTAAGCCCATTTTTGCTGAGTCACTTGCAACACGATAATCGGTAGCGAGTGCCCACTCACAGCCGCCGCCAAGCGCCAAGCCGTTTATAACACTGAGTGTTGGGAATGGTAAGTCTTCAATTGCATCAAAAACGTCAGTTGCATCTTTGATCCACGTTACTAATTCTGCTTCAGGCTTAGTAAAAGTAGGTAAAAATTCGAAGATATCGGCACCAATAATAAAGTGGTCTTTATCACTGGTAAAAATCATGCCTTTAATATCAGTGTTAGCGGCTAATTCTTTTAATGCTGCCGCGCAATCTGAAAGAGTTTGTTGAGATAATGTGTTTACAGAACCTGTAGCACAAAACTTAAACTCGGCGATGTTTTCCTTCACGAAGCTAACTTCAAAGGAATCGCTTTTATATAACATTATTATTCTCCCTAGTTGATGAACTAAGACTGGTACGATGAGTTTATATTCAGACCAGTGTGCTTGCTTTAATTTAAAAATGCAACGAAAAATTTATCTTGGTTACAAACGTCTGGTTAAAATATAGCTGGTTTGGTGCTAAGGTGGGTTTGAAAGTTTTCTTTATTCATTTTATTGCGCTGTCTTGGTGTTTATAGCTTGGGTTTTATCAAAGTAAATAAAATAGAGTTACAGTGCCTGCGCTGTTTTTTTATTTACCCATAGCCACACTCTTGTCAGCCTTGAAGGTAACTATGCCCTAAAGGACATTATGAAAAAATATTTATTAAGCGTAGCGGCAGCGACTCTATTTTTATCTTTTCCCTCTGCCAACGCAAATACCGAACTTGATGCATTTTTAGATGCAGAAAAACAAGCCCGCTATGGTGATTACAATAGCTTTAAAGAAGCGGTAGACTCATTGTCTCACCCACTTAAGCCCTATGTAGAAAAAGCCTATTGGCAGCGCTACCCCAGTTTAAAACACCAAACAGAAATAGAAAACTTCCTCACTATTTATGAACACACGCCATTAGAGTGGCCAGTGCGCAAAGCATGGTTAAATTATTTAAAGCGCAGAAATAAAAAAGCAGCATTTATTAAAAACTACCGTGAAACCTCTGACACTGAGCTTAGTTGTACCCACCTTAGTTATCAGCTTGATCTTGGTGCGCCTAAAAAAGCAATACTCTCGCAGGTAACCGATATTTGGACGGTTGGCGAGTCACAGCCCAGTGAATGTGACGGGCTTTTTAAGCGCTGGCGACAAAATGGTTATTTAACCCCTGATGTTGTGTGGCAGCGTGTTACTTTAGCGGCACAAGGGGGCTCTTATCGTTTATTGCCTTATTTAAAAACCTTATTGCCAGCCAAGGAGCGTTATTTAGCTGATTTATATTCCAAGGTAAGGCGCGATCCTAGTGCTGCTGCAGGCCTTTACCGCTATAAACGTAAAACAGCCAAAGAAGGGGAAATAGCGCTTTATGGTATTAAGCGTTTAATTTGGCGTGATAAAGAGTTGGCATTAAAGGCGTGGCAAAAAATTGAGGGGTTATTTGATTACACTGATGATGAAAAGTCGGATGTATATTATACCTTTGCGCTGTCGTTAGCGTCGAGCGGCCATAGCCAGGCGAGCTTTTATTTAAATAAAGTCCCTAAAGCGCGTCAAGATCGTAAATTAATGCAATGGCAACTAGCCAATATGCTTAAAACTCAAGATTGGGAAGGCATTGCGGCATTTTTTACCGGTAAAGAAAATCTTAGTTTAGGGCAACAGTATTGGCTTGCTTATAGTTATGACAAACGCGCAGATCATGAAAAAGCTAAGGCAATTTGGAGCAAGGTAGCCGCTAACCGTGATTATTACGGTTTTTTAGCCGCTGCTCGCTTAGGGTTACCGGTTGATTTAAATGAGCTACCAGTCAATGTAAATCAAGCCTTAGTGACAAAAGTCAGTAATGCACCAGGCTTTAAGCGTGCTAAGGCACTATATGAACTTGAGCGCTTTACTGCGGCTCGACGAGAGTGGAATTATTTAACTGATACCTCAGCTGATGATGAAAAATTAGCTGCGTCGGTACTTGCAGCCGAGCTAGATTGGTTTGATAGTACTATATTCACCCTAGCAAAAATAAAAGCATGGGATTATGTGGATTTGCGTTTCCCTTTTGCATTTCAAGAAATGTTTGAGCGTTACAGCAAGCGAAGCAAAATTGACCTAACTTGGAGTATTGCTATTGCACGTCGCGAAAGCTCATTTGCACCTGATGCGCGCTCCCATGCAAATGCACGCGGGTTAATGCAGCTATTACCGAGTACGGCAAAGTATATTAATAAAGGCACGGTTTCTAATCGTCGTTTGTATCAACCAAAAACCAACATTCGTCTCGGGACTCGTTATTTACAGTATTTAAAAAAGAAAAACCACGGCAATGAGGTGTTAGCTACAGCATCTTATAACGCTGGGTATCATCGTATTAAGCGTTGGTTACCAGAAGAAGCAATGCCGGCTGAGCTATGGGTTGAACTTATTCCTTACAGAGAAACCCGAGATTATGTAAAAAATGTATTTGCTTATCGGCAGGTTTATCATACTCGCCTTGGTCGGGAGGGAAACCTTCTAGCCCCCATATTAGAAATGACGATGGGCGGATAGTAAAAATAAATCTACAACCACAGAGGGATATTTACACAGTAAGTATCCCTCTTTTTTGAGCGCTTTGTGTATAAGTGGTAGACTCAAAGCAAGTTAAATTTAACAGATGGGTTTATTATGGAAAAATTAGCCGTTTTATACGCCGAACATATTGCAACATTGCAGCAGCGTACACGTACTATTTGTGAGCAAGAAGGGTTAGAAGGATTAGTCATTCATTCAGGCCAAGCTAAGCGCCAATTTTTAGATGATATGTATTACCCGTTTAAAGTTAACCCTCATTTTAAAGCGTGGCTACCGGTTATTGATAATCCACATTGCTGGATTGTGGTAAATGGTAGCGATAAGCCAAAACTTATTTTTTATCGCCCAATTGATTTTTGGCATAAAGTACCTGATGAGCCAAGAGATTTTTGGGCAGAATACTTCGATATTGAATTGTTATTACAACCTGATCAGGTTGAAAAGCTACTACCTTACGATAAAGCTAAATTTGCCTACATTGGTGAGTATCTCGAAGTAGCACAAGCACTTGGTTTTAGCATTATGAACCCTGAGCCAGTACTTAACTATATTCATTACCACCGTGCTTATAAAACGCAATATGAACTTGAGTGTTTACGTAATGCGAACTGTATTGCGGTTGATGGCCATAAAGCAGCGCGTGATGCGTTTTTTAATGGTGGTAGCGAGTTTGATATTCAGCAAGCTTACTTAATGGCAACGCGTCAAAGTGAAAACGAAATGCCATATGGCAACATTGTGGCCCTTAACGAAAACTGCGCTATTTTGCACTACACCCATTTTGAGCCAAAAGCACCACAAACGCATAATTCATTTTTAATTGATGCGGGCGCTAACTTTAATGGTTACGCTGCGGATATTACCCGTACCTACGACTTTAAAAAGCAGGGTGAGTTTGCTGACTTAGTTAACGCTATGACAGCGCATCAAATTGAGTTAGGAAAAAGCTTAAAGCCAGGTTTACTGTATGGCGATCTGCATATTGATTGTCATAACCGTATTGCTCAGCTATTAAGTGATTTTAATATTGTTAAACTACCGGCAGCGGAAATTGTTGAGCGTCAAATTACCTCAACTTTCTTCCCGCATGGCTTAGGGCATCATTTAGGTGCACAGGTTCACGATGTGGGTGGTTTTATGCGTGATGAAACAGGGGCACATCAAGCGCCACCAGAAGGCCATCCATTTTTACGCTGCACTCGCTTAATTGAGAAAAACCAAGTGTTTACTATTGAGCCAGGTTTGTACTTTATTGACTCTTTATTGGGTGATTTAGCACAAACAGACAATAAGCAGTTTATTAACTGGGAAAAGGTCGAAGCGTTTAAACCTTTTGGCGGTATTCGTATCGAGGACAATATTATTGTTCACGAAGATAGCCTAGAAAATATGACGCGTAATTTATTACTCGACTAAATCCTTATTAAAGACGAGTTAGCCAATACGCGCTAAAATAAACGGATACAAAGGGGCTTTTTGGCCCCATTTTTTTAATTAAAGCCTAAGTAAGTGCTATGTCTGAATATAAATACCCAGCCGAAGCTGTATTTCATCAAGAAGAAATTAAAAAAAGTACCTTTATCGTTCACATAGGTCACACGCCCGATCTAAATGCTGCGAAAGCCTTTATTAAAAATATTGAAGAAAAATACAGCGATGCACGCCACAATTGCTGGGCACATGTTGCAGGTAACCCAGGGGGCAGCCATGTTTATGGTTTTTCTGATGACGGGGAGCCCAATGGCACCGCCGGTAAACCCATGCTCAATGTGCTAGTGGGCTCAGGCTTAGGTGAAGTGACCGCTGTGGTAACACGTTACTTTGGAGGTATAAAGCTCGGTACGGGTGGGCTGGTGCGTGCTTATGGTGGTTCACTCAATAATGCCTTAGCAAAACTACAAACCGTGGTGAAAGTGCCGAGTGCTGAGCTGGTGGGCTTTAGTGAATACAGTATGCAAGGGGCGATAGAGCAACATTTAAAAACGAACTTTCAGGTACTTAATATTGAAAAGCAGTTTACTGCAAATATTGAGTGGACTATTACCATTGATAGTCGCCAAGCGCAGCAAGCCATCAAAGATATTTTTGATTTAAGCCACGGCGCAGTTGAGTTAACAATCAAAGAGTAATAGTCTTACATTCATCCCATTTAATGGTTAAACATTAAATTTTCGAGTCATACAGTAGTTATTTTAATTTACTAATAAAAAAGCGATACGCTCAATGCAATTTCGTACCATCATAAAAATTCTTGGCCAATTGGTTGCGCTATTCAGTATTACTATGGTGCCACCAGCGCTAGTGTCTTTAATTTATAAAGATGGTGGAGGGGTGCCGTTTGTTTTAGCCTTTATATTCAGTGTTGTTATTGGCTTAATGGCTTATTACCCAAATAGGCATGAGCATGGCGATTTAAAAGCCCGCGAAGGCTTTTTAATCGTGGTTTTATTTTGGCTGGTACTCGGTGCGTTTGCCTCCTTACCGCTGGTATTTTTACAAGAACCCAATCTCTCTTTAGCCGATGCCGTGTTTGAAGCCTTTTCTGGCTTAACCACTACAGGAGCTACCGTACTGACAGGCATAGAGTATCTGCCTAAATCGGTATTGTTTTATCGCCAACAATTACAGTGGTTTGGTGGTATGGGGATCATTGTATTAGCGGTAGCAATCCTGCCAATGCTTGGCGTAGGTGGTATGCAGTTGTATCGGGCTGAGATTCCAGGCCCCGTTAAAGACTCCAAAATGACCCCGCGAATAGCCGACACTGCTAAACACCTTTGGTATATTTATGTGTCTATTACCCTTGCATGTACTTTGGCGTATTGGAGCGCTGGCATGAATTGGTTTGATGCAATTTGCCATGCTTTTTCTACGGTGGCTATTGGTGGTTTTTCTACTTATGACGCTTCAATGGGGCATTTTGATAGCCCAGTAATTAACTTTATTTGTGTGTTCTTTTTAATTATCGCGGCCATTAACTTTTCACTGCATTATGCTGCTGTAGCGAGTCGTAATATTAGTGTTTACATTCGTGACCCTGAATTCAAAGTGTTTCTATGTATTCAGCTCGCGCTGGTGGTGATTTGTTTCACGGTACTTTCATCTCACGATGTTTATGCCAATGGCGATGAAACCCTCGATCAGGCATTGTTTCAAGCTGTATCTATGAGCAGCACCGCAGGATTTGCCACAGATAACTTTTCTGCTTGGCCTTTGTTTTTACCTATTTTATTAATATTCTCTAGTTTTATTGGTGGCTGTGCTGGTTCGACTGGCGGCGGTATGAAAGTAGTGCGCGTGTTTTTACTTTATCTACAAGGGGTGCGAGAGCTAAACCGCTTAGTGCATCCTCGAGCTATATACTCTATAAAGTTAGGACGAAAGGCGCTACCAGATAAAGTAGTTGAAGCAGTATGGGGTTTTTTCTCGGCTTATGCACTAGTCTTTATTATTATTATGTTAGCGTTAATGGGCACCGGGTTAGACAATATAACGGCATTCTCAGCAACGGCAGCGTGTTTAAATAACCTTGGGCCTGGTTTAGGTGATGTTGCTTCTCATTATGGCGCTATTACCGATACTGCAAAATGGATATTAACCGTGGCAATGGTATTTGGTCGTTTAGAGATATTTACACTATTAGTGCTATTTACCCCAACATTTTGGCGTGGATAACGTTTTAAATATTAGGAAGGAACTATGCAAAAAACCAATTTGGAAAAGTTAAGCCAAATCGTCACAGGTGGCATGGTCGATTTAGAAATACTGACACCAACCAGTAGCCGACGTGTAAAAACAGAGTTTATAGGCTTATTAGAAAAAAAGTTTATTATTTTAAATTACCCCAATGCAAAACGGCTCCCCATGGCAAGTGATTATTTACGCGATGGTGTGATGGTGGTGGTAAGAGCGCTTATAGAGGGCAGTGGTGGGCATGTACTAGCGTTTCGTCAGCAGCTTATGTCTGTAGCATCTCACCCGGCTAAGTTATTGTTTATCGACTATCCTTCACAAGTACAGTTATTTGAGCTGCGCTCGCAAGCGCGTATACCGACGCTGTTTCCTGCCAAGTTAAAATTATCGGATGATCGTCCCTCCTTTGAAGGCGTTATAAAAGATATTTCGTTAACGGGTGTTATGTTTGATATTAAAACAACCCAAGAAATTGACGACATTAAAGATATGCGTTGTATTGTAGTGTTTGATGAAGATACAAAGCACGAAGGGCAAATATGCAGCGTGAAAAAACATGCTAAAGGTATATATTGCGGAATTCGATTATTTGCCAGTGAAGAGCAAATGAAAACCCTGATGGGAGATCACTTCATTGACCCTAGTGCACTTGAAGTTGAAATTGTATAAAGCCTGTTATCTTTCGACGCTGAACATTTTACAATTCTAAAATATCAACAAGCTCTAACATTTTCGCTCTTTTGCAACAAATAGCCATGCGTTGTTGTTATTTTTAAAATCCATTTCAAATTTATTTTATAAATTTATTAAAAACAATTAGTTAAATATTTTTTTTTATTCTAATTTTTTGTTTATAACAAAATTAAACTTAACTCACCTTCCTTTTTGTTTATTTAATCCTCTTTTTTAGCGATTGCTCATCGACTGTGTGGGGCTTTCCTTAAACTCAACTCTTTGATTTTTATTGTTTTAATTTTATTGCCTCATCTACTGTTGCTAAAAAGCAACAAAATAACGAGTTAAATAGCGCCATTTTCAGCTAGTTGCAGGTTAATTTATTGAAAATTATAGTTTTTATATTATTGGCATCGAAGTTGTAATAGTCAGGCTGTATAGAACGAAACGTGATTTAAAGTAAAACACTTAATCGCATAAAACATAAACTTTGAAGGAAGATAGATTATGAAAAGCATTAATAAAACTTTAGCACTTATCGCATTGGCTTCTTCATCAGCTGCTTTTGCAGCAAGCGACTTTGATAAGCTAGACGTTGACGGCAACGGCGCAATCAGTCAAAGCGAAGCATCAGTTGATGCAAAACTAATGGGCATGTTTTCAGAGCTTGATACAGACCAAAACGGTGAGCTATCAAAAGAAGAGTTCTCTAAAGCATAACCCTAAGCTATTAAAGTTTTGGGAGTTAAAAGCTCCCCCATAATTTAAACGATTTTAAGGAATACTCATTATGAAAACATTACACAAAACATTTGCACTTATCGCTCTTGCTTCTTCATCAGCTGCCTTTGCGGCGAGCGACTTTGACACACTAGATACTGACGGTAACGGCGCTATTAGCCAAAGCGAAGCATCGGTTGATGCAAAATTAATGAGCATGTTCTCAGAGCTTGATACTGACCAAAACGGTGAGCTATCAAAAGAAGAATTTTCGAAAGCATAAGACAAGTCTAAGTATATTCTGAGTTGCCAAAGACAACCTAAATAGGCAAGGAAGCCTATGAAAGAGAATAACAAGGACTGTGATAGCCAGACACAATTTTTTGATAGACCATTGCATTACATTTTGAAGGATTAAATTATGAAAACATTACACAAAACATTTGCACTTATCGCTCTTGCTTCTTCATCAGCTGCCTTTGCAGCGAGCGACTTTGACACACTAGATACTGACGGTAACGGCGCTATTAGCCAAAGCGAAGCATCGGTTGATGCAAAATTAATGAGCATGTTCTCAGAGCTTGATACTGACCAAAACGGTGAGCTATCAAAAGAAGAATTTTCGAAAGCATAAGACAAGGCTAAGTATATTCTGAGTTGCCAAAGACAACCTAGATAGGCAAGGAAGCCTATGAAAGAGAATAACAAGGACTGTGATAGCCAGACACAATTTTTTGATAGACCATTGCATTACATTTTGAAGGATTAAATTATGAAAACATTACATAAAACATTCGCACTTATCGCTCTTGCTTCTTCATCAGCTGCTTTTGCAGCAAGCGACTTTGACATGCTTGATACTGATGGTAACGGCGCTATTAGTCAAAGCGAAGCGGCTGTAAACGCTGATTTAACAGCCGCATTTACTGAGCTTGATACTGACGGTAATGGTGAGCTTTCTAAAGCTGAGTTTGCAAACTTTTAATTTTTGACTTTTTTCATTGCACAGGGATCTCAGAAAAGGATTTCCCTCTTATAGGAGACTTATTATGAAAGCATTAAACACAACACTTGCGATTTTAGTATTAGCGTCATCATCAGCAGCTTATGCAGCGGTAGATTTTGCCTCTTTTGATAGTAATGGCGACGGTGTAATTAGTCAGCAGGAAGCTGCGTCTAATAAACAACTAATGAATATTTTTGATGACTTAGATACTGACGGAAATGGTGAACTTTCTAAAGAAGAGTTTGCAAGAGTACAATAAGTATTACCCCATCATACTCCACTAAAGCCGCTGAATAGTCAGCGGCTTTTTTATACTTGTTAGAGACTATATTTAAGTTGGAGAGAGAAGCTTCTTGGCTTGCCATAACGATATTGGTTATAGAACCCAATTTGACTGTAATAATGCTTATCAAATAAGTTATCGATATTTAGGCTAACAGATAATTGCTCATTCATTTGATAATTCGCCATTAGGCTGGCAATACCATAACTAGGCTGGTTTACCTCAACAGCGCCATAAACAGGGTTTTTAACTTCATCATAGCTATTGCTTTGCCAGCGATAGCCACCACCCACTTTTAGATTGTCTAATGCACCTGAGAGTTGATAGCTAGTAAAAAGTTTAAATTGATCTTTTGGGTTGGTGGTATTTAATACCGTATTATCCGGTTTTTCGCCTTTACTATGAGTATAGCCAAAATAAGCGTTCCAGTTGTCGGTTAATTTTCCGTTGATTTCTAGCTCGTAGCCCTGAGTTAATGTGCCGTCAATGGGCTTGTAGATGGCCTGAAGTGTTTCTGCAATGGTATCTCCCGTGTACTCGCCTACATTATCTTGATAAATTTTAAATCCAGAAAGGGATATGTCTAAACGTTCATCAAGTACAGAAGCTTTTATGCCAATTTCATAATTCTTACCTTTAATAGGGCTTAAATAATGTCCATTTTTATCAACTCGACTTTGTGGTGTAAAAATATCAGTGTAATTAGCATACAAAGCCCAATTCTGTGTTAGTTCATAAGTTGCTCCAAAATAATTAGTTAGTTCATCATTTATTTTATAATCATGCATGCGACCAAAATTATCTTGATTGGTTTGACATTGATTTAACCGGCTTCCAACAATTAAAGACAAGGCATCGGTTATATTTAGTTGTGCAGCAACATAAAGTGCATCTTGTTTAGTTGTGCCATAAGATCCGTAAGCCGCTTCTGACTGCCAATTTGGTTTTGCAATGCTATAACTAGAGTCAGTGAAATCGCCGATAACATAGTCACTTTGTTGACTAGCATAATAAGGGGTCGAAAACTGTTGCTCTTGGGTATTATAACCAAATAGCAGTTGGTGACTTTGGCCCAGCCAATTAAACCGACCATTGAGTTCAACCTCATAGGTATCCTGCGTTCTGTTTGCATCAATATAGTTTATAGAACCGGGTTTCATTCCAGTGTTGTTTATAGGATCGGGCTCTCCTTTTACCCAAAACACATCATAGTCTAGGTCGTTATCACCATAGACATAATTAGCGGTTAGCTGCCAGTTAGCGTTAAAGTAATGCTCTAGGCGAATAAACGCATTAAGTGCATCGGTTCGAGAAGAGGCCCAATCTTGAGCTGTTGAAACACCTCTGTCATAAGCAGTGCGGGAGCCATCACTATAAAAAATAGGCAAACCACCTGACATTGTTCCTTTAGGAGTTGTCGATTGATTATCAACAGCAAGCGTCAACAAAGTATTGTTAGAAAGATCTGCCTCAATAATGCCATATAATGTTTGACTGGTTTGCGAAAAGCGATCTTGATATGAGTGTCTATCTTGATAAGCAACAACAGCTCGTCCTCTTATACTTTCACTATTATTTATACTTCCCGACACATCCACCATCGCGCGGTAGTTGTCCCATGAGCCTAATGAAGCAGTAAGATTTACTTGAGTGTTTACAGTTGGGCGTTTACGTATCAAATTAATTGCTGCCGAAGGGTTACCCGCGCCCAGCATTAACCCCGTTGCTCCTCTAACTATTTCGATACGATCATAAATTGCGGTATCGGTTAGGTTATCTCCATAATTAAAGCGGGTGTCATAGGTGGTCGCTATGCCATCATAAAGTATGCTGGTAACACTAATACCTCGGGCTGAAATAGAAAACTTACCATTATCTGCTTCTCGAGCATTTATGCCTGTCACACTGGTTATAGCTTCAATTGCGGTATTTAGTTGTTGGTCTGCCATGAAGTCGCTGGTTATCGCTATCGTTGATTGCGGCGTTTGCAAATGTGATAGCTCAAGACCTGTTGCAGAGCTCATGGAATTAACTTTATAGCCGTTCGCTTGCTCTCCGATTACGGTTAACCTTTCGATACCTTCGCTAGTGTGGGCGAGCGTTTGAGTTGAAACTGTTGAAAGTAAAAGGCCAACCAGAGTGTAATGAGTTACGGGATAATTTTTCTTAGAGAGTAGGTGTATCATTTGAAATCCATTTTTATTTAAAAACGTGAAATTAACTTTTCACATCAGTAGATGTCGCTGCTTGATAATCGAGCAAGAAGAGACTAATGGATTTTTCTTTATTAGTAAATGCTTTTGATAATGATTTTCATTTAGGTTTGGGTATTCTCCTTTTTACTTACAAGCGGGTTGTGAATAAAAAGGAGGAATTAATTATAAAAAGATTGCGCTAACTTGGAATAACTTTTCAACCACGTTAATGTGCTTTTTATCAATTAAGAACATGATTACATGATCGCCTGACAAAATAATTGTATCGTCATGGGCAATCAGTACATCGTCATTTCGCACAATTGCACCTATTGTGGTACCTGCTGGCAATTTAATATCGGCAATTGCGCGACCTACCACTTTAGAGGTATTTTCATCACCATGGGCAACCGCTTCTATGGCTTCTGCGGCTCCTTTACGTAGTGAGTACACGTTTACAATATCACCACGGCGCACGTGAGTCAGCAATGCAGAAATAGTCGCTTGTTGTGGTGAAATCGCAATATCAATTTCGCCGCCCTGTACTAAATCAACGTAAGCGCCTCGTTGAATAAGTACCATGGTTTTTTGTGCCCCCATGCGTTTTGCGAGCATAGCCGACATTATATTTACTTCATCGTCGTTGGTAACGGCAATAAACACATCAACCTGTTCAATGTGTTCTTCAGAGAGCAGCTCCTGATCGGATGCATCACCACAAAATACCACGGTGTTGTCGAGCATTTCAGAAAGCTGTTCGCCACGCTCTTTACTTCGCTCTAGTAACTTAACGCTGTGGTTTCTTTCCAGTGAACGGGCTAGACCTGCACCAATATTACCGCCACCGGCAATCATGATTTTTTTATACGAGCGTTCCAGCTTTTGTAGCTCGTTCATTACCGCACGAATGTGTTTGGTTGCGGCAATAAAAAATACTTCATCGTCGGCTTCTATTACGGTGGTGCCCAAGGGTTTTATCGCTTTACCTTGGCGGTAAATAGCGGCTACCCGAGTTTCAACATTAGGAATATGCTGCTTAAGTGTAGATAGGGCATAGCCTACCAATAAGCCGCCATAGTAGGCTTTTACAGCCACTAAAGAGAGCATGCCATCGGCAAATTGCAGTACTTGTAATGCGCCAGGGTAGTCTATTAGGCGGCGAATATACTTAGTAACGAGTGCTTCTGGGGCAATATAATGATCGACGGGTAAGTCATCATTATGGAATAGTTTTTCGCGGTATTTTAAATACTGCTCAGAGCGAATACGGGCTATTTTGGTCGGTGTATTAAAAATACTGTAGGCAACTTGGCATGCCACCATGTTAACTTCATCTGAGCTGGTCACCGCAATAATCATATCGGCATCTTCAGCCCCTGCGCGACTTAGCACGTCAGGGTGAGCGCCATGGCCTGCAACACCTTGTAAATCGTACTTATCTTGCAGTTCGCGCAAGCGGTTACCGTCGATATCAACTACGGTTATTTCGTTTTGTTCACCCACTAGGTTTTCTGCGAGTGTGCCGCCAACTTGCCCAGCACCGAGTATGATTATTTTCATTATGTGCCCATATTATTAATACTAATTACATCAAAGTATTAGCTACCTCTAAACTGAAGTAGCTAAATGTGTTGCCTAGGTTTTTTTAACTAATTTAGCGTAATAAAAACCGTCACTTTCGCCTGGTAATAACTGCAAGCCTGGTATGGTTTTAGTGTCTTCGCTGTGCAAAGGAATATGCTCTGCGTCTTCATTATTAGCTAAAAACTTAGCAACTTGTTGTTGGTTTTCTTGTGGAAGCACCGAACAAGTTGCATACACCAATGTACCGCCTGGCTTTAACAATGGCCAAATGCTGTCGAGTATATCGCCTTGGAGGGTGGATAAATCGTTAATGTCGGATGCGCGACGTAACCATTTAATATCTGGGTGACGACGAATTACGCCAGTTGCAGAGCAGGGTACATCTAACAAAATACGATCAAACTGTTCTTCATCCCACCAAGTGTGAGGTTGCGATGCATCACCACATTGTAAGTCGGCGCCCAAACCTATGCGTTCTAGGTTTTGTTTAACACGTTCTAGGCGTGTGGCATCGCTATCAAGCGCAAGCACATCAGCATCGGCAAGCTCTAAAATATGGCAGGTTTTACCACCAGGCGCTGCACAGGCATCGAGTATTGCATCACCATTTTGTGGGTCTAGGTAGCGTGCAGCAAGCTGCGCTGCCGCATCTTGTACTGAACAGGCACCGGTATCAAACTCAGGAAGTGAAAACACATCGCGTGGTTTGCTTAGTTTAATGCCATCAATAAAATCAGGGTTTAGAGTATGTTCAATATCGTTAGCGGTTAGCATTTCGCTATATTCTTGGGTGCTAAACTGCGATTGATTCACTCGAAGCCACATTGGCGCTTGTTGCTGATTAGCTTCTAGAATGTCTTCCCAGCTATCTGGGTAGGCTTCTTTTACTTGCTTTATAAACCAGTTTGGATGGTTGTATAAACACACCGGAATTTGTTTGGCTTTTTCTTCAAGCTCAGTTTGTTGGCGCTGAAAGCTTCGTAAAATGGCGTTAATAAGCCCTTTCAAGCCAAGAGCGCGTAATTGTTGTAACGCATTAACGGTTTCGCTAATTGCTGCATGCGGCGGTACACGCATGTGTTGTAGTTGGTAAATACCCACATACAACAAGAACTGGAAAATACGGCGTTTGCCTTTAAGCGGTTGTTCTACTAAATGCTGGCAATAATTTTCTAGGCTAGGTAAGTAACGTAATACTCCATAGCAAATTTGCTGCAGTAAGGCTTTATCTTTAGGTGATAAGCCTTGGCTAGCGAAAGGGAGTTCTTGATTAAGCGATGCGCCTTTATCAACCACGTTATATAAAGTTTCAGCGGCTAGCGCTCTGACATTGCTTACATTACTCATTATTTTCGCCTAATACGGTGCCGGGTGTGACCCAGTCGCTACGACCGTTTAAAAAATCATTAATTGCCATTGGCTTTTTGCCTTGTGGTTGTAATTCGCTAATAGATAAAGCGTGTTTACCACAAGCCACAACGATACCGTTTTTATCACTTGCTAATACAGTGCCAGCTGCGCCTGACTGTTCAACCACGTTTGCTTGGTATATTTTTACCGTATTACCACGCATTTGGGTAAAGCATACTGGCCATGGGTTAAAGGCACGAATGTTACGCTCGATTTGCTCGGCATCCATAGACCAATCAATGTTGGCTTCGTCTTTTGAGAGCTTTTTAGCGTAATTGGCATCGGCGTCGTTCTGTGGCTCAGGCGTTATGTCCCCGTTGGCTAAACGATTTATGGTGTCGATTAATGCATCAGGTCCCAGTTCAGCAAGCTTAGCGTATAAGCTTGCACTGGTTTCAGTACTATCAATAGGGCAGCGGCTAATATGCAGCATATCGCCGGTATCTAGCCCTTCATCCATTTGCATTATGGTTACACCGGTTTGCTGATCGCCTGCCCAAATAGCACGTTGAATAGGCGCGGCGCCACGCCAGCGCGGTAAAATAGAACCATGTACATTTAAACACCCTAAACGTGGGGCATCTAAAATGGCTTTAGGTAAAATTAAACCGTAGGCAACGACAATCATGATATCGGCATTGAGGCTGCTTAGCTCTTCAAGTGCTTCGTCTGTTTTGAGTGATTGCGGTTGAAAAACGGGTAGGTCATGTTCTAATGCAAGCGCTTTTACTTCACTGGCTTTTAGTTTTTTTCCGCGACCCGCTGGACGATCTGGTTGACTGTAAACGCCCACTATTTGGTGTTCACTATCTATGAGTGCTTGCAGATGGCGTGCAGCAAAGTCCGGCGTACCGGCAAATATAATGCGTAATGGTTGTGTCACTGAGTTTCCTAATTATTTACTAAGGTGCTTATTACTGCGCTGCAAACTTCGCTTCTTTTTCAAGCTTTTTACGAATGCGTTGGCGCTTTAATGGAGATAAATAATCAATAAATAATTTACCTTGAAGGTGATCAAGTTCATGCTGAATACAAATCGCTAATAATTCGTCAGCATCAAGAATAAACTCTTTACCTTCTTCGTTGAGTGCAGCTACGGTAACGGTTTCTGCACGGTCAACTTTTGCATACGAATGAGGAACTGATAAACAGCCTTCTTCGCTCACGGTTGAGCCATCTTTTTTGATAATTTGCGGATTGATAAGCACGAGTGGTTCATTGCGCTCTTCTGATACGTCGATCACCACAATACGCTGGTGAATATCAACCTGTGTAGCAGCAAGCCCAATACCATTTTCATCGTACATAGTTTCTAGCATATCTTTGACAATTTCACGCACTTGATCGTCAACAACAGTTACTTCTTTTGCGATTGTACGTAAACGTTCATCTGGAAATCTTAAAACTTCTAACCTAGCCATAGTTACCTTTTACACTTATGCTTAAATTTAGGGTATTGTATGTTCTTATTTTAGCCATTCACGTTCCCCTTTAACAGGTTTTGGTTAATAATAATGAAAAAACACTATGAGGAAGCTCAATGAAATCTCCATTAATTGCAATTATACTTGTATTAGGTGCAACTTTTCCTGTGCTGGCAGATGTACTAACTATAAAAAAAGATGCACCTAAACAGTATGTTGTGAAAAAAGGTGACACGCTTTGGGATATCTCAGCTATATATCTAAACGAACCTTGGTTATGGCCTGAACTATGGCAAATGAACCCACAAATAAACAACCCTCACCTTATTTACCCCGGAGATGCGTTAGCATTAATTTACGATACAGACGGTAATCCGCGTTTAGTGATTAATAAAGCGTATCGAAAGCTATCACCTATGGGACGTATTACGCCAAAAGGGAAAGATGCGATAACAACTTTACCGCTTGCGTTGATTAAACCGTATTTGTCGTTTGAGCAAGCTATTAACAGCGATACCATAAAAGAAAAGCCCTATATTTTGGGCGCCAACGAAAATACCAAAACCCAAACTATTGACCATATTTTATATGTAAAAGGTAACTTAAAACGTCATCAGGCATATGCTATTTATCATAAAGGTGCGCCTTATACTGACCCTAATACCGGTGAAGAGTTGGCGAGTAGAGCATCTTATGTGGGTATGGCTCGCGCGTTTAGAACAGGTGATGCGGCCAATGGCGAACCGGCCTCAGTAAGAGTTGAATCAGTAAAACGTGAGATCAAACAGGGTGACTTTTTATTACCTGCAATGGAAGGGCAGATGCTGCCAGTATATTTTGAAATGCATCGTCCTGAACAGCCAATGCAGGGTCAAGTGATTGCCTCTCCGCGCGAGATGAAAGAATTTAGCACGATGGATGTAGTGGTGCTAAACTTAGGTTCAGAGCAACAAGTTAAAGTAGGTCATGTACTGGATATTGAACGTCAGTCACCTAAGGTGATTGATAGTGCCAGAGGCCCGCGTTATACCGAAGATTCAAGTCGTTTAGAAAAATTGGTATCGGCTACTAGCGAATTATTTGGCTCAGAAACCGATGAAGATAGCGTTACTTGGAAAATGCCAGCAGAGAAAGTTGGTGAAATGATTATTTTTAAAGTGTATGACAAAGTTAGTTATGCGCTGATCACTAAAAATCAGCACCCAATTCGCATTGGAGATTTGGCAGTAATTCATTAAGTAGCGAGTCGGTGTTCTAGGAGGGAGCATGGAGCAATCGTTTGGCAAGCTAAGCCATTGGCTTGCCTTTTACTTATGCAAAGGGCTTGGAATAAAAACGCTATTAGCCCTCTCTAAACAGCATAGTTTAGAGTCACTGTTTTCCTTATCGCATTCCCAGCTGGTTATGTTGGGCTTAACAGCGAGCCAAGCAAGTAATTTACTTAATACAAATTGGCAGCAAGTTGCGCATTATGAACAGCTTATTAGCCAGCAACATATTATTGTTATTAGTATTTTTGATACCACCTACCCAGAACACCTAAAACAAATAGCCAGTGCGCCATTATTACTTTTTTGTAAAGGCGATATCAGCTTACTGTCTTCTCCACAAATTGCGATTGTTGGCAGTCGAAATGCAACCACCACTGGACTTGAAATTGCTGCAGAGTTTGCACATCAGCTAACGCTTGCTGGCATAACAGTAACCTCTGGTATGGCGCGTGGCATTGATGGTGCTGCCCATAAAGGAGCGCTGGCAGGAAATGGTAAAACCATTGCCGTACTAGGGACTGGTGTTGATGTTTATTACCCTAAACGCCATAAGTTACTTACAGAGCAAGTATTAACACAGGGTTTATTGGTAAGTGAGTTTTTACCGGGCACCGCGGCCAACGCGCATAACTTTCCACGACGTAATCGTATTATTTCAGGACTCTCTTTAGGCGTTTTAATTGTTGAAGCCGAAATTAAAAGTGGCTCACTGATCACCGTACGTTATGCGCTTGAACAAAATAAAGACGTTTTTGCGGTGCCAGGCTCAATTAAAAACCCGCTGGCACAAGCAAGCCATTTTTTAATTAAGCAAGGTGCTAAGCTGGTAGAAAACGTCGCGGATATTCTTGATGAGATGAACTTTTCATACCCTTCTGGTCTAAACTATAAAGAGTTAACTGATGCTGTAACCTCAGATTGTGAGGTGCTTAACAGTATTGGTTTTGAGGTGACCAGTGTGGACGATATTATGCGTCGAGTACAGTGGCCAATTGATAAAGTACAAGCGCGATTGCTTGATTTAGAGTTAGACGATCAAATTGAACGTGTATTAGACGGCTATATTAAATTAAGCGCTGGAGGATAATATGTTTGATATTCTCATGTATTTATTTGAAAACTATGTTCACAGCGAAGGCGATGTATTTGTTGAGCAAAGCACACTTACCGATGAGTTACTCCGCGCTGGGTTTAACAAACCCGAAATTAACAAAGCCATTGACTGGTTAGATCAACTTGCCGCATTACAATACAGCAATGAATCGCCTTATTTATTAGCCACTGAGCAGCATGCAGTGCGAATCTTTACCGATAGCGAGTGTCGAGTTCTTGATACTGAATGCCGTGGCTTTTTAATGTTTGTTGAACAGACCGGCGTTATTAATAGCACCACTCGTGAAATGGTGATGGATCGTTTGGCGGCGCTTGATAATTCAGCCATTACTTTAGAAGATTTAAAATGGTTAATTTTGATGGTGTTATTCAATGCCCCTGATTCTCAGCAGGCGTATGAGCAAATGGAAGATCTTATTTTTGATGAGCCTAGCGAAGTGTTACATTAACCATTATTGGGTGTTTTATTATTTTCAGCGTTAACAAACCGACTGCCATAGCTTGTATCTTTAAGGGTTTTGGGTATATTAGGCGAAAATTCACCAACCACTAGGATTTACATGAGTAAAATCGATCATTCACTTTTCTCGGCCAATAAACACGCCTTAGAAAAAGAATATGAGATATGCCCGCAATGTGGTTCAGAACTCGTCATTCGTAATAGTAAGTCGGGGCCTTTTTTAGGCTGCGCTAGTTACCCTAAGTGCGATTTTATTCGTCCGCTTGCACATCATGATAGCAATGAAATAAAAGTACTTGAGGAGAGCGAGTGTCCAGAGTGTAGCAAGCCGCTGGTGGTGAAAAATGGTCGCTACGGTATGTTTATTGGCTGTACCGGTTACCCTGAATGTCATTATATTGCCAGTGAGCATGACGATACGCCAAGTGAAGAGCCTGTGATTAGTTGCCCTAAATGTAAAAAAGGGCATTTAGTTTCACGCAGTAATAAGTTTGGTAAAGTATTCTATTCCTGCGACTGTTACCCAAGCTGTAAATATACGCTTAATCATAAACCTGTAGCTCAAGCGTGCCCAGTATGTGAGTGGCCAGTTGTTACTGAGAAAAAAGCCGCGAGTGGTGTTGTGTTACAATGCCCACAAAAAAGCTGTATGCATAAGTTTGCTGCCACTGAATAACGTAAATATCTCTGGAGACAATTTTGTCTGACCTTTCTTCTTTATCTGCTGCAATAACAAGCTTAGAACAAGGCGATGTTATTTTATACCCAACCGAAGCTGTTTATGGCTTAGGTTGCGATCCTGACAATCAACAGGCGGTGGAACGTTTACTTGATATTAAACAACGCCCAGTTGAAAAAGGGCTCATTTTAATTGCTGACAATTACGGGCAATTATTAAAGTACGTAGATGATGCTAAGTTGCCCATGGACAAGCGCGCTGATATTTTTTCAAGTTGGCCTGGTGCTATTACCTGGGTTATGCCTGCAGCTAAAACCACGCCGAAGTGGCTAACAGGGCAATTTGATACTATTGCAGTGAGAGTAACTAACCATCCTACAGTTAAACGT
The DNA here is from genome assembly GCF_023161865.1 of Pseudoalteromonas sp. 2CM36K. Taxonomy (NCBI): domain Bacteria; kingdom Pseudomonadati; phylum Pseudomonadota; class Gammaproteobacteria; order Alteromonadales; family Pseudoalteromonadaceae; genus Pseudoalteromonas; species Pseudoalteromonas sp. 2CM36K. Next base: position 5,637 of record NZ_JALNTK010000023.1, on the reverse strand, counting down.
TTATGCCAAGAGTTTGGTAAACCATTGGTATCAACAAGTGCAAATTTAACTGGTCAAGCAACGGTAACAAGTATTGTTGAGGCGCAGCAGCAGTTTGCAGATCAGGTTAGTTTTTATGTTGATGAACCATTAGGTGGTAATACACAACCAAGCACCATTAAAGATGCCACAACAGGCAATATATTCAGAGGTTAACTATGCAAAGCGAATTATTAAAACAAGTAAAAGCCTACTTTATGGCTTTGCAAGATACTATTTGCCAAGGCTTAGAAGCAGCAGATGGGAAAGCACAATTTGTTGAAGACAGCTGGCAGCGAGAAGAGGGCGGCGGTGGTCGTACTCGCGTTATCACCAATGGTAATGTGATTGAGCAAGGCGGAGTTAATTACTCTCATGTATTTGGTGCCTCTATGCCGGGCTCTGCCACTGCACATAGACCTGAGCTTGCAGGACGTAGTTTTCATGCGTGTGGTGTATCGTTAGTGATTCACCCTAAAAACCCACATATACCAACAAGCCATGCCAATGTACGTTTTTTTATTGCCGAAAAAGAAGGTGAAGAACCGATTTGGTGGTTTGGTGGTGGTTTTGATTTAACCCCGTTTTACCCTGTACTTGAAGATGTAGTGCATTGGCACCAAGTTGCGCACGATGTGTGTCAGCCATTTGGCGATGATGTTTATCCAAAATATAAAAAATGGTGTGACGAATACTTTTATTTAAAACATCGTGATGAAACCCGCGGCGTAGGCGGCTTATTTTTTGACGATTTAAATGAGTTAGGTTTTGAGCAAAGCTTTGCATTTATGCAATCGGTGGGTAATGGCTTTTTAGATGCTTACGTTCCTATTATTGAACGTCGTAAAAACGATGAGTACACCGAGCAGCAGCGCGACTTCCAATTATACCGCCGTGGTCGTTATGTTGAGTTTAACTTAGTCTGGGATCGTGGCACATTGTTTGGTTTACAAAGCGGTGGCCGTACGGAATCTATTTTAATGTCGATGCCACCTTTAGCCCGTTGGGAGTATAACTATACCCCAGCCGAAGACAGCGCAGAGGCATTACTATATAAAGATTTCTTAAAGCCTCGAGATTGGTTAGCACTGGGCTAAGAATGATATGCCAGTCAATAAGCTACTTTTTGACTGGCTTTTAAAATTATTGTTTAAGTTTAAAACTGCGTACCTGCTCATCTAACGAACGAGCTAAATTGAGTAACTCTTCACTGACTTTTTGATTTTCATCGGCATCCACTAATGATTGCTCGGCGTTATCGCTAATACCAACAACACTTATATTTATTTCTTCAGCAGCTTGGTTTTGTTGCTCTGTTGCATCGGCTATTTGTATATTGAGCTCATTTATTTCATTCATTTGCCCTGAAATATCTTTTAAAGCCTGTGCAACTTGCTGTACTTGTTGCGCTCTTTCGTCTGCCTCTGCACAGGACTCCCCCATGGTTTTAACGGTTTGCGCGGCTTCTGACTGCAGCTTATCTATAGTACAGCGTATTTCATCGGTAGATGCATGAGTTCGAGTTGCTAAAGTACGTACTTCATCAGCAACAACGGCAAAGCCTCGGCCAGCTTCACCTGCACGGGCAGCTTCAATGGCAGCATTAAGCGCTAATAAATTTGTTTGCTCGGCGATACTGCTGATCACCTCAAGTACTTTTCCCACTTCAAGCGTTTGCTCTTGTAGTTGTCTCACTTGATCTGCCGCTTGGCGTACATCTTCTGCTAACTGATTAATACTGAGTTCGGTTTGCTCTGCAACCTGCATGCTTTGTTGTGCTAGTTCATTACTGTTCTCAGATTTTTCTTGAGCAAAATGAGTGGTGTTTCTTACTTCATTGGATGAGCTTTCTAGTTCATTAATTGCTGCGGCCACCGAATCGGTACTTTTCTTTTGTTCTAAAATAGCGCGCTCAGTGGTATCGGCCGAGGTATAAATTTTCTCTGCTGAATGAATAAGTACTTTTGAAGAGTGAGATACCTGAGCAATATTATCTTTAAACGTAGCAATCATTTGGTTAAAGCTGGTGGCAAGCCAGCCGAGTTCATCTTCGGCGTTATCTTTAATGCGTAAGGTTAAATCTTTATTGGTAGTGGCTAAGTGCATTGCATGGCCGAGCTTTTTAAGGCGCACTATAAATATTTTTCTAAACACTATACCTAGCAGCACAAAGGCAATAATAAAAATAGTAGAAAGTAGGCTGGTGGTTACTAAGGTGTTGTAAGTTACCTCATTATCAATATCAGCTAAGGAATAACTAATTTTTACCACGCCTAGTACATCGCCTTCTTGCGCTTGGTGGCAGCCTAAACAGTTAGTACCTTTATAATCAGAGCTAGCATACATCGGGCGTAGGTAGGTCATACTGCGGCTATCGGTGTTTTGCTCTATAAATAAGCTTTCTTTACCCTTTAGTGCTTCGCGTTCGTTGTTATTACTTGCTGTTTGGTTTTTATTTCCGGCACCATACAGATTATTAACTATATCGGAGCGAATAATATGAGCATCTTCTATATTAGGGTGTTTGCGTAGCTTTTGGCTCAATAATTCTCGATTAGCCATAGTACCGGTTAGCATCATGGTGTTTATTGAGTCAAAATAATTATCGGCAAGCAGCTTAATGTTTTCTGCCACCGTATCCTGGGCGAGCGTGCGCTGTTGGCTAGCACTACTAAAAATACTGGCTATTAATACAATAACGCCAGTTAGAGCTAATAAAGCATAAATTTTATGTTGGATTGATTTCACACGCGCCACGCTTTTCTAATTATTTGATAGGGTATTATCTATATTTTAGAAAAGCGGATTTTGACTTAGCGCAAATAATCCACAATTAAAGAACGAGGTAGGTTAATGCTGGTTAATCATATGGCTGGCAAGCTGAGCCAGTGATTGACGTAAGCCTTCGCGTAACACAGGGTTATCTATTTCTATATCTAAGGTCTTATTCATGCAATACATCCACTGATCACGTAAGTCTTGATCAATAGGGAACGGCATATGGCGTTTACGCAGCATCGGGTGGCCGTGTTTTTCTACAAATAGGTCAGGCCCACCAAGCCAACCGGATAAAAACTCAAAAAATACTTGGCGAATTCTGTCTAATGGTTGAGGATGCATATCATATAACGGTTTAGCGTATTCATCACTGGCCATTATATCGTAGAATCTATTAGCAATTGCACGCGTGGGGGCTTCTCCACCAATGATTTCATACGGAGTTTTATCTGGCGTAGGTGCTTGTGTAGTTGTAGACGGCTTTGATCTTGAAAAGAGTCTTTTAATCATAATTTTATCATCGTTAATAGGCAGTACTAAAACTGCGAAGAGGTTGTTTAAAATGGACAAATATGCGGTTTTTGGAAATCCAATCAAACATTCAAAATCTCCCATTATTCATCAGCAGTTTGCAAAATCATTGGGAGAGCAAATCGACTATCGCGCAATATTAGCACCTATCGATGGATTTGAAAAAACAGTCGCTGCTTTTTTTGAGCAAGGGGGAAAAGGCGCCAATGTCACTGTTCCTTTCAAAGAGCAGGCTTTTGCTTTAGCCGATGAACTCACCCCAGTTGCTAAACTGGCAGGCGCAGTGAACACCCTTAAAAAGCGCGATGATGGCAGTTTACTTGGTGATAACACTGATGGCACTGGTTTTGTTAACGACTTACTGACCAATAAAATAACGATAACAGGTAAACGCCTGTTGATCATTGGTGCGGGTGGCGCTGCTCGAGGAGTTATCTTACCTTTACTAGAGCAAAATCCCGCAGAGATAGTTATTGTTAATCGCACAGCACACAAAGCCCAAACATTGGCAAAACTCTTCACTGGGCATGGCAATGTTTCGGGGTATGGTTTTGACGACCTTCCTTTTGCTGATTATCATTTAGTTATTAACTCAACCTCGAGCAGCATGAATAACGAATTACCTGCGTTAAGCGAAAAGCACTTAAGCACATGTGAAATGGCTTATGATATGTTTTACGCCACGCAAAATACGCTATTCATGAATTGGGTCAGCGAACACAATAAAGCAGCTAAGCTATTAGATGGCAGTGGTATGCTAGTAGGCCAAGCCGCACAAGCTTATTATGTATGGCGAAATAAAATGCCTGAGATTGTCCCTGTTATTACTGCACTAAAGCAGGGAGTGCTTAAATGAATCAAGCAATACAGTTTATAGATCGACTCGAATTTAGAGAGCCAACTCATCAATTAGTTTTTTTTGCACAAGTAAGTGGCATGCTAGTTGAGTGTGTGATTGCTGTCAGTAGTTTAAATTTAGCCGATGAGAGTCATGCAACGCGTTATTTTGAGCAATACCGTTTTGATTATGAAGAACGTGCCGAGCAGCTTATTGAAGATGAATGCTATAACTCGGCAGGTCAAATAGAAGTGAGTCTAGTTAGTTAAATTAACTAGCGTCTTCAGCTAAGTATTCATCTTTTAGCTGAACATAATTATCAGCAGACACTTTTAAAAAGCTCAGCTCTTGCTCTGTTAATGGGCGAGCTTGTTTTACTGGGCTACCTACATATAAAAAACCAGACTCTAAACGCTTATTAGGGGGTACTAAAGCACCGCCACCAATAATAACCTCATCTTCTACAATCACATTATCCATAATAATAGCGCCCATACCCACGAGTATACGATTACCTAATACGCAGCCATGTAGCATTACCTTATGACCAACGGTTACATCATCACCAATAATAAGCGGGTAGCCGTCTGGATTATTCTTTGTTGCTCTTGATAAGTGTAAAACGCTGCCATCTTGTATATTAGTACGCTGACCAATACGAATATAGTTAACATCACCGCGGGCAGCAACTAACGGCCATACACTGCTATCATCACCTATAGTGATATCACCGACTAATACAGACGACTCGTCTACATAAACAGATTTATTAAACGCAGGAGTGATTCCTTTATAAGAACGTATTGCCATATATGCACCTTTAAATTAAACATATTAAGAGTATTAGTGTAACAGTAGCGCTTATTTTAGTGCCAGCAAAGCCTGTATTGATTATAAAACTACCAGTTTCACCTGCTTTCGCTCAGATACTAACCGAACAGTGTGTTTTTTTAGTTTTTCTTTAAAAAAGTACTTGCGTAAAAATCTGTTCTCCCTATAATGCGACCCCACTGAGACGGGGAACGCCAACGCATAGCGAGGCACGAACTACTCAGAGAGTTAAATAAAACTTGAGTTTAAATCATCGTAAGAAAGTTTAAAATTAAGTGTTGACTCGAAAAATAAAGGATGTATTATACGCATCCCTAGCGACAACGTCGCAACGTTCTTTAACAATATAAAGCAATCATCTGTGTGGGCACTCGTACAGATTGAGTTCTAACAGCCAGCTTAGTCTACTAAGTGAGGCAAACAAATTTAGAGTCTCAATTGAAACTGAGTGACCAACAGCAATAACTTACTTAGGTTTTACTTAAGAAAAGAATTGCAGCACAGTCAATTCAATATCGAAAGATATTAAATAAATTCAGAATTCATTGAGCTGTCGAAAGACAAAAAACTTTTTAATTGAAGAGTTTGATCATGGCTCAGATTGAACGCTGGCGGCAGGCCTAACACATGCAAGTCGAGCG
>NZ_JALNTK010000022.1:0-75837 GCF_023161865.1 Pseudoalteromonas sp. 2CM36K | reverse complement strand
GGGCGAAAAAAGCGGCAGCTTGCCTCAGGATATCATTCGTTCGCTTGAGCTCTTTATTCTCGCGCTCTAAGACGGCACTTCGTCTAATTTTCCTAACTCAATGACATTCGTCCAAAATATTAATTATCAGGCCGTTCATAATGGCTATAAGGTATTGAGAGATATCACTAAACTTACAGATGATGAGCTTTTATTAAACCTTGAACAAATAGATGATATGGGGCTGGTAAATATGCCTCTTTTATATGAACGTTGGACTTTAATACAACTCATACTTGTTCTAAAAAATTCGTTTAGGTTTGTACCACAGAAGGATTGGAAATATAAACTTATTGAAGCAGTAAAGTCTAACAAAACAGATATTAACGTAAATTTAACTAATGATGAGGCAAAAAGATATATTTCGCTATGGTATGAAAAATCTTTATCAAATAATAAGCGCCCTGACTTTATTTTGGATCTGACGTGGTTTTCCAATAATATCGACGGTACTACCGAGCGCCATTTTAAACGTTTTGTATTAGACGCGAAGTTTTACGATAAACTAACATTTGATAAAGCAGGAGGAATGCTTTCAAAAATTAATGAATTGTTCGACGGTAAAAATTATAGTGAAAACAATTCAAATCCTGTATTTCTTATTCACCCCTGTAATAACCTAATTGAATATCCTATTACTGCACAATTATGGGGGAAACACAGCTTCCTAGGAGAGCTAAACATTAACGACGATGCTAATCTTTTCTCTCATGATCGGGGGGCTGTTTTTTTAAGCCCTATAGATCGCTCACTTTACTCAGACGAATTACAACGCTTACTGGGTATGTTTCTTCAGTATAAGTTAGAAGATGCTAAAACTAGCGATTTGGATAATGACAGCAGTCTAGCAGTCCCGATTTGCATAAGGTGTGGCTCCAGTGACGTCAAAAACTTAAAAAAGACTACTCGCTATCGAAATAGGCATGGTGATTGGGTTGAGCGTACACCTAAGTCGGTATGGATGCAGTGTTGTGAATGTGAACAACTTCAAATATATAACCACTGCGCTAGCGATAAAAGCAGCACTCGTTTGATAAAGAATGGCCTTTATTGGAGCTATCATTCAGCAAGAGCGCTCGAGCCATTTAATATGAAGTGCCCTAGCTGTGGTGAATGGGGCGCATGGTAATATTATTATTTTCTATTTTGAGAATTTCCTTTTGACTATCAATAAATACTCTTCCCATCACATACGGCATTAACTTGATCATGTTATTAGCATCATCGATTCCACGATGATGAGAACCGGTGAGTGAGATTTGAGCAAGCTTTAACGCTCCTGCTGTTTGCCATACTCACCCCAACTGCAAAACAGGTAGTTATGGTAATTGCCTAGCCAATTTTGGAAAGTGTTAATTGCTTCAGGGTAATATGGTGCATGATCGACATTGTGTTGAGTGATGCTTGTTAAGTTCGTACAAAAGTCGGTTAGTTTTGGGTGTCGTTGGGGTTGAATAAACGTGCTGAACTCATCTAGCTTCAACTCTGATTTAAATAGCTAAGCTGATTCCAGTTCATAACACTGCTGTTTAAGCCAACGACCTAATTTCATAATATCAGGTTGCCTAGCTCGTGTTTCCTTATAGACAAAATAGAATTTATCTCCGGTAATAAGCTCGTGCATAGGTATGCGCACAAGACTTTGCTGGCGATCCTGATCATCCATCATGTAATTACTAATGAGGGTAATTCCCAAATTATATCGAGCCGCTTCAGCGGCAAGTAAGACATGACTAAATTGATTAATTTTGACGTCTTTAGGTAATTCAAATTTACCACTCATACACCAACGTAACCAGTCGTCACCAAGACTTTCATTTGTATCTGAGTATTGTACTGATAATAACGGGTGTTGCCATAATGAATCAGGTAGAGGCTTATTTCTTAACTGCTGCCAAAGCTTTTTTCCACACACTGGATAAAGTTTTTCAGTAAACATGAATTGATTGACAAAGTTACGTTCCGGTGGATTCATTGTAATAAAACAATCCGCAAATTGGTCATTATAATCCGGTTGATCCCCGACCATATTTAAAGTTATTTCTATTTCTGGGTGCTGATTTCTAAAATCTTCTAACTTCGGTATCAACCAGTTCACCGCAACAGAGCTATATAAAGCCAAACGAAGATTGCCTGATTCCCCGTGACGTATCATTTGACTGGCATTTGATAGATTTCCTAATGAGTTAGTCACTTCTTCAAAGTAACGTTCCCCGACCTTAGTCAAGGAAAAAGAACGCCCCTGTCGGTTAAACAGAGTTTCACCCAAATAGTCTTCGAGTAATCGAACTTGGTGACTAACCGCACTTTGAGTCACATTGAGGTGCTCAGCAGCTTTGGAAAAGCTATTAAGTCGCGCAACAGCTTCAAAGCATTGCAGGGCACGTAAAGGAGGCAACTTCATTATAAATTTAGCTCATACTAAAAAAATTTTAAACATTATACATCATATAAGGTATGGAATACGCTAATCATATAACCGTTTTACAAACGTAACTCTATTAATTCAGTTCCATTGACATTTTCTAGAATGTAGCAGGAGTAATGAAATGCCCAAAATAACTGTCGGACTCGCGATGACATTACTTATCATCGGAAATATAATTGGTGTTTTTTCTGACGCTTTGATAAAAACTCTGCCAGCAGATACTGCCATATACCAATTTGTATTATTTCGTCAATTGACCGCAGTGCTGATTTTACTTCCATTTTGTCTATTCAGTAATAAACAAAGCCTCTTCGCTGGCCTCAAATGGCACTTTATACGTGGCCACATTTGGTTATTAGGGGCAATATTTATGGTATTCGCTCTGGGCGCTCTGCCGTTAGCTACCGTAAATGCTATTTTCTATACAGCGCCTTTGCTTATGCTGCCGTTAGCCATGATATTGTTTCAGGAAAAGCTGACTAGCCACTCAATTGCTGCTGCTGTTTTGGGCTTTATCGGCGTACTTATCGTGGTTAAACCAACACAAATTAATTGGGCAGCGATTGCCGCCCTTGTCGTCGCATTGACTATGGCTGTAAATAATTTATTGGTTCGTAAATTACCTCAGCATCATAATGTGTTCCAAACTTTAATGCTCACCAACCTAGTAGGTATCCCAGCCGCATTTGGGTTAGCGTTATGGGAAGGCAAACCTTGGGACTGGTCTCCAATGTTAACGGCAACAGGCTCCAACACTTTTATCCTAATTTATGCTGGTATATGTGTATTGGTATATAGAGCAATCGAAGCCAGTAAAATTTCCAGTGCCGAATACACTGGCTTATTAGGTGCTGTAGTTGTAGGGGTGCTGTGGTTCGATGAAATACCGGACCTGAGCTTGGCTATAGGATCTTCTTTAATTATTATTCCGCTGATTTGGTTAGCAAAGGTAGAAGCAAAGATAAAGCAAACAAGTAAAATAATATAAATGATAAAGTTAATCTAACTTTCCAACGTGACCGCGTTTGGGAACGAGCGTTTAACTGTCATAGGATACATATAGGCGACACTTGTTATTTATAATAGTCAATTGGAGATGTATAGGCTACATTTTTTATATTATTAATCTAATGGGGTGGATAGGGCTTACTACTTGACTATAGCTATAAGCCCTTAAAATGATTGGGTTTTTATGATTTTTTAGTTTTTATTATTTCTTATAAATATCTGGTATCATACAAGCAAGGAATTATGCGTTTTGATAACATGCTAACGCCTCCTCAACATTAAAGGCACCATCGAGTAATGATTTACCTAAAATAACACCACCAACGCCCAGCTTTTTCAGCTTTGCAATATCATCCAGTGAGCTTACACCGCCTGACGCTTGAACTTTAATTTCGCTGTTGTGGTTTGTTAAGTCTTCATAAAGTGCAAACGAAGGGCCGGTCATGGTGCCGTCTTTACTGATGTCAGTACACAGAAAATCAACCACGCCAAGTGCCACGTAAAAATCAACAAGTTCGAACAAGCCAAACTCAGATTCACTTAACCAACCATGTGTTGCTGGTGCCCAGCCGTTATCAGTTTTATTAACATCTAGTGCGATAACAAAGTGTTCACTGCCAAACTTTTCAATCCACGCCTTTACTTGCTCACGCTTTTCAACGGCCATTGAGCCAATCACGACTTGGTTAGCACCGGCTTCAAGCCAGTCAGCAACATCTTGCTCTGAACGAATACCCCCGCCCACTTGATAGGGAACATTAAGCGCTTTAGTCGCAGCTTGTATATGCTGCCACTGTTTTTTATTTGGATCGCGCGCGCCTTCTAAATCAACTAAGTGCAGTTTGCCTGCGCCGCTATTTTCGTAATCTTGTAAGCGTGCGCCAAGCTCAAAAGGGTAAAATTGTGCTGTATCATACTTACCTTGGTATAAGCGCACAATTTGGTTTTGTAATACATCGAGTGCTGGAATAATCACGTTTATTTCTCTTATTTTTTTGCTGCGCTTACAGCTGCCAATCTAAAAAGTTTTGTAAAAGTCGGGTGCCTACTTTGGCGCTTCGCTCTGGGTGGAACTGCATGCCTGCGTAGTTATCTTTGGCAACTATCGCTGAAAAAGCTTGCCCGTATTCACCGCTAACTAGGGTGGCATCGTTTACTGTGTGCGCAAAGCTATGCACAAAGTACACTTGATCTTGCGCCGATAACCCTTTGGTAAGGGCATGCTCTTTTAGCACGCTTAGGTCATTCCAGCCCATATGTGGTGAGGTTAATGTGCCCACTTCTAAGTGCTTAACAACACCCGGAATTTTGCCAAGGCAATCAACGTTGCCTTCTTCTGTGCTGTCGCAAAGTAATTGCATGCCTAAACAAATGCCCATCAGCGGGCGCTGATATTCATCAATTGCTTGCTGCCAACCAGCGTCTTTTAAGCGTTTCATCGCAACAGAAGCATGGCCTACACCGGGTAAAATAGCACGTTCGAAGCCTTTTAGTTGCTCAGGTGAGGTGATCACCTCAGGATTTTTACCTAAGCGTTCAAAGGCAAAACGAACAGAGTTAATGTTGGCACAACCGGTATTAATTATGGCAATCATAAACACCCCTTAGAGCTGGCTGTTTGTTGGCTGGTATCTTGCGCAATAGCCATACGCAGAGCACGAGAAAATGCTTTAAATAAGCCCTCTACTTGGTGATGACAGTTACCGTCACTTACCGACAAAATAAGACTAATTGCAGCGTTATCACTTAAGCTTTTGAAAAAATGCTCAACCATTTGTACGTCTAAATCACCCACTTTTTCACGGCTAAAATCGGCATTTAATACAAACGAGGCGCGGCCCGATAAGTCAATTTGCGCTTCTGCTTTACATTCATCCATAGGTAAGGCAAAACCATAACGCGCTATTTGTGATTTTGTACCTAGCGCTTGTTTAAGGGCAAGGCCAAGTGCAATGCCGATATCTTCAACTAGGTGGTGCTCATCAATGTGTAAATCGCCTTTGGCTTTAATATTTAAGCCAATATTTGCGTGAGTGCGAATTTGATCCAGCATGTGATCGAAAAAGCCAAGGCCAGTGCTAATTTCGCCATTTTTTGTTTGGTCTAAATTAACTTGCACATCGATTTGAGTTTCTTTGGTGTTGCGAGTGACACGGCCTTCACGGTTCGCGGTTGTTAACTTAGTGACAATGGCATCCCAACTGCCGTCATACAAAATGCCTTCACAACATAAGTTATTGGCAAGTCCAATATCAGTTTGGCGGTCGCCAATTACAAAAGAGCGCGCTAAATCTACGTTGCCAGAGCGCATAAGCTCGGTCAGTAAGCCTGTTTTTGGCTTACGGCAGTCACAATTTTGTTCATCAAAGTGAGGGCAGATCAGAACTTCATCAAATTTAATCCCTTGGCTGTTGAGTATGTCCATCATTTTGTCTTGGGCTATATCAAAATCCGCAGTAGGGAAACTGTTAGTACCTAAACCATCTTGGTTTGAAACCATTACAAGGCGGTAACCTGCCGCTTGAAGTTGTAATAGAGCAGGGATCACATTTGGCAAAAACACTAATTTTTCTAGGCTATCAACCTGTTTGTCGGTGATAGGCTCTTCGATAATCGTGCCATCGCGGTCTATAAATAAATAGGGATTACTCATGATACTTCCTGTTGTGATAGGGCTGTTGGGGTGGTTAAACCATCGAGCCAAATTTTTACTTGTTCTAATTCTTGATCGCTACCAATTGAAATGCGTAGCCAGTCGTCTTCACCGTATAAGGTAAATGCTCGCATGACTAAGCCTTGTTCTAGGGCAACTTTAAAGCAGTTTTTATCGGCCAATTTTAAGGTAACAAAGTTGCCTTCACCAGTGAGAATTTTTAATACAGCAGGGGAGGCGTTTAACCACTCTATTAGCTTTAATTTTAAGCTGTTTAAAATGCTCACCTGGCGACGCATAGAGGTAATGGCATCAGGGGCAATGGCTTGCGCTGCAATACTCGCTACCACGCTCGATACCGGATACGGTGCAATGACTTTACGAATGGGCGCAAGTACACTGGCTTGAGCGAGGGTAAACCCGGTTCGCAGGCCTGCCAACGCAAACGCTTTTGACAGTGTACGTAGCACTACAATATTACTAAACTCGTTTATAAGTTGTGTTGCACTTTGCTCTGGGCAAAACTCTATATAGGCTTCATCAACAATCACCAATGCTTTACCTGCAAGCGCAGTGGCAATGGCTTTTACTTTATCTAGCGGCGTTAAACTACCTGTTGGGTTATTTGGATTACAAATAAACACCAGTTTTGAGCTACCGACCGCAGTGACAATATCATCAACATTGGCTGTTAATAATAACTCTTGAGTAAGCGCGTTAATAGCCACATTGTGCGTATCAGCAGTTACTTTATACATACCGTAGGTAGGCAAAAACAGCGCAATGCTATCTTTAGCTGGCTGGCAATACGTGCGTACTAAAAGTTCAATGCCTTCATCTGCACCTCGCGTCATAAGGACATTGTCGCTTTTAAGCTCGGTGTAAGCTGCATAGCGATCAATAACCAATTGTGGTTGTGGATCGGGATAGCGATTTAAATCTTCAATACTCAGCTCAAGGTTTTTAGCATACGGACTTTCGTTGGCATTGAGCCACGTTGTGCCTGTTAACTTTTCACTTTTAGCCGAGCTGTAAGCAGCAAGCGCTGCAATATTATCAGGTAATAAGCCAGGTGCTTGGGCGCTCTCATTGCTCATTTTTTATTGCCTCTAAACGAATTGAAACCGCATTAGCGTGGGCATCAAGGCCTTCGGCATCTGCCAGTGGTAAAATAGCTTTTGAAAGCTCAGTTAAGCCACTTTTACTAATAGTTTGTACTGTGTATGTGCGGAAAAAATCAAGCAAGTTTAAGCTTGAGTATGTCGCGCTATAACCGTAAGTAGGTAATACGTGGTTAGTACCCGATGCATAATCGCCAGCCGATTCTGGTGTGTAGTCGCCAACAAATACTGAACCTGCATTTTTAACCGCATCAAGGTACGGGCTTGCATCTGCCAGCTGTAAAATTAAGTGCTCTGGCCCATATTGCGCTGATACATCAAATGCTTGCGCTATTGAATCCACTAAAATAAGTGACGAATTGGCCAGCGCTTGTTCAGCGGTGTCTTTTCGGCTTAAGTTAGCTAATTGACGAGTAAGCGCGTCTTGTGTTTGTTTAATAATAGTTTCGCTGTTACACAATAAAATAACTTGCGAGTCGGCGCCATGCTCTGCTTGTGAGAGTAAATCGGCCGCAATAAACTCTGGATTTGCTCGTTCATCTGCTATCACTAATACTTCAGATGGCCCTGCTGGCATATCAATCGCCATTCCTGGAATTGTTTGTGCAACTAACTGCTTTGCCATAGTCACAAAGCTATTACCTGGGCCAAAAATTTTATTCACTTTAGGTACTGATTCAGTGCCGTAGGCCATTGCAGCAATCGCGCCTGCACCACCGCTTTCAATAATAGTGGTGATACCACATAATTTAGCAGCATATAAAATAGCAGGGTTTATTGCTTTATCGCCTTGTACGGGGGTAGTTAGTACCACGGTTTTTGCACCGCTTAACTGCGCCAATACACCTTGCATTATAACTGACGATGGCAATGGGGCACTGCCCCCAGGGACATAAATACCGACCGCTTCGATGGCTTGATATTTCAGTTCACATTCAACGCCCGGTTGAGTCGATAACTTAATATCTTTAGGCAGTTGCGCTTGGTGAAAACATTTTACATTTGCATAAGCAGTGTCAATTGCATACTTAAGTTCAGGACTTAGCATTTTCTCAGCGGCATTAATTTCATCAAGTGGAACACGTAAACGCGGCTCAGCTCGGTTATCAAACTCTTTTGCTAACGCCAGTAATGCTGCATCGCCTTGCGCATTTACTTTTGCCAAAATAGTTTGGCAAATACTTTCTACTTTTTCACTCGCTGATACAGCAGGGCGCATCAGCGCCGCTGCTTGAACCTGTGATGATTCTTCATTCCAACGAAGCATGGCTGTTACTCCATCATTTTTTCAATTGGCATAACTAAAATAGAATTCGCGCCGAGTGCTTTAAGCTGCTCCATGGTTTCCCAAAATAGGGTTTCGCTACTCACCATGTGTAGGGCGACATATTCATCATTACCTGCAAGGGCAAGTAATGTAGGTTGACCAGAACCTGGCAGGATTTCACAAATTTCATCCAGCTTGTCTTTTGGTGCGTGTAACATGATGTATTTGCTTTCTTTGGCTTGCTTAACACCACGCAAACGCGGCATCAATTTATTGATAAGCGCGAGTTTGCCAGCATCTTGCAATTGAGTGTTTTGAATCAAACAGGCGTTTGACTCTAAAATGGTATCACCCTGCATCAAGCCATTGGCTTCAAGGGTTGCACCTGTTGATACCAAGTCACAAATGGCATCAGCAAGACCAGCACGCGGCGCTACTTCAACAGAGCCAGTTAGCATTACAGTGCTGGCGTTGATGCCTTCGCGTTTTAAATATTGGCTTAAAATTTCAGGGTAGGTGGTTGCAATACGTTTGCCTTCAAACCAGCTTTTGTCTTGCTTGCCTAGTTCTTGTGGCCATGCAAGTGCAAGACGACAGTAACCAAAGTCTAATTTTGATAATTTAGTTACTTCGCTTGGAACGCCTTGGCGCTCTCTTTCTGCTTGTACTTCAACTAATACGTTTTCGCCAACAATACCTAAATCACATACACCGTCCATAATTAAGCCCGGGATATCGTCATCGCGCACACGTAATACGTCAATAGGCATGTTGGTTGAGTGTGCTATAAGGCGCTGCTCACGAAGGTTGAGTTTTACACCCAGTTGTTTAAGCAGATCTTGACAATCTTTAGATAGGCGGCCGCCTTTTTGGATGGCGATACGAAGACGATTACTATTATTCATTACTCATTTTCCTTTAATTTAAAAACTAAAAACCCCGAGGAAAACCTCAGGGCGAAAATGAATCTTGGTATGTTGATTCGCCAGAGGTTTCCTTTTAGGAACAACCTCTCAGCGAAAGACCTGACAGGTTATTCCGGTGAATGATAGTGGTGATGTACTGCTGTCAGAGTGTTGCGCATTTTTTATCCTGTTTAGCTATTCGTTATTATGTTAACGCTTAGCCGCTATTTGTTTAATAAATTTCGCATTCATAAAAACACATTAACTAATAGCATGGCAAGAAAAATATTCTTTAATTAAAGAATATCTTATAACTGTCCATAGTAACTAAAGGTTTGCTTTATTTATCAACAGTTTTATAGTGATTAAATTACGTTCAATTCAATGGAGGCACGCATGGATATAATGATCCCTTATTTAGGGCCTATTACGCGTTTAACGCTTGAATCTAAAGGGGCTTTTCATGTTGCTGGGGTTCAACAAAGTGCCAGTGCCAAAAAAGTCGAGTTAGAAGAGCGTAAAAAAAGAGAAGTAGAAAAGCAACATAAGCTGGCGTTTGACGAAAATAAATCGCGCAATAAAACCGCTGAAGAAGATGACGACAAACCCCATTTAGATACATGGGCTTAGTACAAGTGATTGGCGATGCCGTTATTGCCTCAAGTTTAAATCGCCCTCAATAAAAGCAAATTTGTTTAAACATAGCAAGTAGTGGTGCATGGTTATGAACTGCGTGTTTTTAAAGCTACTCCCTACCCATTTAAAATAGATTACCCCTCTTTTAAAGCTCAACAGGTAAAGTATTTTCCTTTGCAACTACATACTCATTGAGCAGTCGATTAGTGATTAACAATAAAGCGTGTGATTTTAAAATCTAATGCTTTTTGCTGGCTGTCTTATGTAAATATATGTATACGAAGTGTTATCTCTGGCCTTCATTAGTTAAAGCGGTGTTCTTTAAGTTATTGTAAATTAAATGTTTATTTTCGTTATTTAAGTTTGTGGCCTACTACGACCCTTAAGCGGGTACACAATGTGGCGATTAATACAAATATATTAAAAACTTAAACTTTAACGGAGCGTAAACGTGAATTTATCTAAAATCACAATAGCAACTTTTGCTGCTTTAACTTTGTTCAAGCAACAAATGCAGTAGCTGCGAATAAGAAATACCTAAATCAACAACCGACAATTAATAATAGGGTGCAATCAAACTCTGCTTCCTTGTTATCAGTAAGTCCAAATCAGTTGATTGGGTTGAGTGTAGGGAACGAATTAGTTGTATTAAAAGAATTTACTAGCAATAACGGAGAAGTAACCCGCCGCTATCAACAAACGTATCAGGGCATTCCTGTCATTGGTGATACGGTCAGCTTAATATTTAATATTGGGATGCTTAAAAAAGACCACGGTGCAGCTGTATATAACATTGAGGAAGATTTATCTGATGTATCGGCTAAATTGACAAAAAAAGATGCGATTTTAAAAGGGTCTAAAACGGGTATAGCTGCAAAATCAGTAGGCTTAAAAAAACATAATGAGCAATCCAGACTTGCTATCTGGGTTGACGATCAAAATAAGGCGCATTTAGTTTATGAAGTGTCTTATGTTACTTATGGCAAGTCACCATCAAGGCCATACCTGATAATTGATGCTAATACCGGTGAGGTCTTGCTTAGTTATGATAACCTGCAACATGCCCTGGGGGTAATCTAAAAACAGGCAAGTATTTATATGGAACTGATTTTGACAGCCTAGATGTTAGTCAATCAGGTAATACTTGTAGCATGAATAACGCAAATGTTCGCACTATTAATTTAAATGGCGGAACAAGTGGCTCTTCTGCGTATCCATTTACATGTCCTGAAAATACGTTTAAAGAAATTAACGGTGCTTATTCACCGTTAAACGATGCTCGTTTTTTTGGTAACGTTATTTTTAATATGTATAACAATTGGTTAGGTGCTGCGCCTTAGAGTTTTTAGTTACAAATGCGGGTTCATTACTCAAGTAACTATGAAAATGCGTTTTGGGATGGCAGCGCAATGAGCTTTGGTGATGGCCAAAATACATTCTACCCGTTGGTCAGTTTAGATGTATCTGCGCATGAAGTCAGCCATGGCTTTACTGAGCAAAATTCAGGCTTAATTTATAATGGTAAACCAAGCGGGTTAAACGAAGCATTTTCGGATATGGCTGGTGAAGCTGCTGAATTTTACCTGACGTTGATTTACTCAGTGTACCGCGTGACGCAGTGAACAATTTAAGTGAGTTTATGCACCAGAACTGCAAAACAATTAGCTGTTGTTCAAAATAGCCAAGCTACATCAGCCTTTAATTATTCAATTGATAATGCGCAAACAGTACAAAGTTTAATTAGTGCACAAAGCCCAATTAATTTACAAAGCACTAAATTCACTCACTAGTTTTAATGATCGTTATTATACTTCGCAAACCGGCGTTGATGCCTCACAGTGGCTGCAAAGTTATTGGCAACAAATTGCTAGCGTTCGAAGTAATATAACCATTGAGAGTTATCAGCATAGCTGGGCGCAATCATCAGTGATTGTAACCATTGCAGGTGCTGAAAATGCAGATGAAATTGTTATTATTTGGGGCATTTAGACTCAATTAACCAAGCGAATCCAGCACAAGGGCGCTCTCCTGGCGCGGATGATAATGCATCGGATATTGCAGTGTTAACGGAAGCATTAAGAGCAATTGTTGATACTAATTATAAACCGCAAAAAACTATTCAAATAATGGCGTTTGCAGCAGGTGAAGTGGGGTTAAAAAGGGTCTAAAGCTATAGCCAGTATCTATCGTTCGCAGGGTAAGAATGTAGTTGGCATGGTGCAATTTGACATGACTGGTAATAACGGCAGTATCGAAGATATTATTATGATGACGGATTACACCACCAATGCTCAAAACCAATTTTTAGCCCAGCTGATAGACACCTATTTACCACAAATTAGTTATGGCTTTGAACAATGTGGTTATGGTTGCTCCGATCATGCTTCTTGGTATCAACAAGGGTTTGCGACCTCAATGCCATTTGAATCAAAAATGAATGACATTAACCCACTGATACATATACAAAACGACAGTAATTTTGACGCTGATCATGCAATTAAATTTGCTAACTTAGCCGTTAGCTTTGTTGCTGAATTGGCAAAAAATGCCGGTGATGTCACTCCGCCAAATAATAATTAGTTAGTCAATGGTAAACCAATTTCTGGTATCAATGCCACTGCTAAAGAGCAGCTTATCTATACATTGAATGTACCAAAAGGAGCGCAAAACTTAAGCTTTGAAACCTCAGGTGATAATGGCGATGCCAATTTAGACATTAAATATAATCAGGCGCCCACGTTAACTGATTACGACTGTAAAAGTACTTCTGTCACAAGTAGTGAGCGTTGCGACATTCCAACCAGCAATGAAGGCACTTACTATGTCATGGTTGAGGCATACAGCGCAATTAATAATGTCTCTTTGACGGGCAGTTTTGAGCCAGCAGGCGCTTTAGAGCCTATCAATCGCGTAGAAGATAACATTAGCGTAAATACAGGTGATTGGCAGCGTTTTGAACAACGTTTAGCCGCGGGTTATGCTTCCCTAAACGTTGCTATTTCAGGCGGAAGCGGCGATGCTGATTTGTATTTAAATTTCGGTGCGCATCTTCAAATACACAATTTGTGTGTAGGCCATATAAACGGCAACACAGAAAGTTGCACTATTTCTGCAACCCAGGCAGGTATATGGCATATAGATGTTAAAGGCTATCATGATGCAAGTGGCATTAAGTTAACTATAAATGCACAATAATTAACAGGGACATAAGCCCTTTTAAAGGCCAAATTCTCACGCTATTTGGCTTGCCCTTCATCAATAGCTTACGTAGAATCCCGCTATTATTTTTTATAAAGTGATTGGTATTATCAAACAGCTGTTTAGTGCAACCGGGCCTTTGGCTTTATCAATAGATGGATACTCACCACGCCAACCTCAAATTGATATGGCTGTGGCTGTTGAGGATGCATTAAAAACAAGTTCCCAGCTTGTTGTTGAGGCCGGTACTGGCACAGGTAAAACCTTTGCTTATTTAGCGCCAGCCCTCAAATCTAAAGGCAAAACAATAATTTCAACCGGTTCTAAAGCACTGCAAGAACAGCTGTATCATCGTGATTTACCAGTGTTAGTAAAAGCCTTAGGCGCGGCTAAAAAAACGGCATTGTTAAAAGGGCGTGCCAATTATTTATGCACTTATCGGCTTACCCAACATGTTGCACACGTACCCACAGACGACCCTGATGTAATGCACCAACTTGCTATGGTTGCTAAATTTGCCAGTGAAACGCATACCGGCGATTTAGCCGACTGTATTGGTATTGAAGAAGATGCCAAAGTGTTGCCGTATGTCAGCTCTACTGCAGATAACTGTTTAGGTAAAGAGTGCCCTGACTTTCAAGAGTGCTATATTCGTAAAGCGCGTTTAAAAGCAGGGGATGCCGACGTTGTCGTAATTAATCATCATCTATTTTTTGCCGATATGGCGGTTAAAGAGTCTGGCTTTGCAGAGCTAATGCCCAACGCAGATGCCTATATATTTGATGAAGCCCACCAGTTAAGTGAAATTGCCAGCGACTATTTTGGCGAAACCATGAGTACTAAAAAGCTGGTGGATTTAATTAATGATTTACGCGCTATTTACCGCGCTGAAATTCCAGACATGCTGCAATTAGGAAAAAGTTTGAATAAACTGGAAACCAGTGTCGCCGATTTAAGATTGCAGTTTGGTGTGGACGGTAGCCGCGGAGATTGGCGTGAAAAGCTCAGTAATAAGCTTATTTGCTCTGCATTACACCGCGTTATTAGTGATTTAGAATTTGTGTACCAGGTTTTAAAACATTGCTTAGAACGAAGTGATAAAATTGAACACCCATTTGAGCGGGTGTTGGCATTTAAAGGCCAGTTAGAGCGCGTATTTGATACCGCCCAAACAGGCTTTAGTTATTGGTACGAAACCACGCGGCGCTATTTAACCATAAATATAACGCCACTGAATGTGTCGGCTAAATTTGCTTTGATGATGAAAGAGTCTGGCGCAGGGTTTGTGTTTACCTCGGCCACGTTATCGGTCGACAACGAACTCACTCATTTTAATGCCAGCCTTGGGTTAAAACCAAAGCAAAGTATGATGGTAGACAGTCCGTTTGATTATGAAAATCAGGCGCTTTTGTGCTTGCCGCGCTATTTACCTGAAACGCACGCCGATAATATGCCGCATGCGATTGTAAAGTTAACTCTCGAACTCATAAAATCAGCAAAAGGGCGTTGTTTTGTGCTATTTACTAGTTACCGAATGATGCATTTGGTGGCTGAGGGCTTAACCACACAAATGGACTATCCGGTTTACATGCAAGGGCAAATGTCTAAACGCATTATATTAGAAAAATTTACCCGTCATGGTAATGCCGTGTTACTCGGCACAGCGTCCTTTTGGGAAGGGGTTGATGTAAGAGGCAGTACTTTAAGCTGTGTTATTATCGACAAACTGCCGTTTGCAGCGCCCGATGATCCGCTTTTGCAAGCTAGAATGCAGGATTGCCAAATGCAAGGAAAAGATCCCTTTGCGCATATTCAGTTACCACAAGCGGTTATTGCCTTAAAGCAGGGCGTAGGTCGCTTAATTCGTGATAACAAAGATAAAGGTGTGTTAGTAATTTGCGATAATCGTTTAGTTACACGCCAATATGGACAAGTATTTTTAAAGAGTTTACCGCCAATGCGCCGTACACGTAGCTTAGAAGATGCAAATACATTTTTAAAACATATTAATTGAGTACAAAAATGATCAAAAGTAACATTCTCGCCCTAGACGCTTCTACAGAGGCTTTATCGCTTGTTTTGCATTATCAAGGTAAAACGTTTTATCATTTTGAAGAGTGTCCGCAGCAGCATAGTCAAAAAATTCTGCCACTTATTGATGAGCTGCTTAATAAAGCCAATTGTAAATTAAAAGATTTAGATGTTATTGGCTTTGGCCAAGGTCCAGGCAGCTTTACGGGTGTGCGTATTAGCGTGGCCATAGCACAAGGGCTTGGGTATTCAACGAATTTACCGCTAGTGGGGGTTTCTACCTTAGCGGTTATGGCGCAACAAGCGTTTGAACAATTTGGCGATAAAGTGGTTTATTCAAGCATTGATGCGCGTATGGGGGAAATATACTTTGCTCAATACCAAGTTAATAATAATTTGATGACACTTCAAGGTGAAGAACGTGTTTTTAAGCCTGAACTGCTTGATGCTTCATTGATAGACACAAACAAAACAGCAACCGGCGTGGGGACTGGATTTAAAAGTTATCCCGATGCATTAACTACATTTACAAATGTGAGTGTACACCCTGAAATTACGCTACCCGATGCACAATACATGTTAGCGTTAGTGGATGCACAGTACCTTGCAGGTAATGGCGTAAAAGCCAGCGATGCTCAGCCTAAGTATGTGCGTGACACAGTGACCTGGAAAAAATTACCAGGCCGCGAATAACGCTAAGTTGTATTGTTTGCATATTGAACTATTTTAAATCATAATTTAAGCATGTTGTTGGTTGGAGAAGCGTAATGTCGCTGCCTATAAGCTCTGGTTTTTTTACTGGTGATATCCCTGCTAAGGTACGCTCTACTGCTGTTGTTACGGCAAAGCCCGAACGACTATCAGAGCAGCCAATACCACAGAAAACCAATACAGACTATGTTAAGAGTAGCCCCGAAGGGCTTGAACTCGCAAAAGAGTTTGCAAAAGCGAACACCAAAGAGGCCCAATATAGCCAAACTATTTACGATCAACCGAGTGCGCAAGTCAGTAAGGCAATTTCTACTTACACTGAGTTTGCTAATTTAGAGCGAAGAGCTGAAGTTCAAAGCTTAATTGGTGTTGATATATATGCTTAATTATAAAATTAATAGCCAAATAAAAAGCCCGAATAGATTATTCGGGCTTTTTATTTTTATACCAGTGATTACTGTTTTATGTAACTAATCAGTTTTTTAGCTATGTCAGTATTGTTTTGTGAACCAATAAAGTCATCGCTATTTTTACCATAGGCAAATACTTGCACAT
Organism: Pseudoalteromonas sp. 2CM36K; assembly: GCF_023161865.1. Taxonomy (NCBI): domain Bacteria; kingdom Pseudomonadati; phylum Pseudomonadota; class Gammaproteobacteria; order Alteromonadales; family Pseudoalteromonadaceae; genus Pseudoalteromonas; species Pseudoalteromonas sp. 2CM36K. Next base: position 59,285 of record NZ_JALNTK010000022.1, on the reverse strand, counting down.
CAGAAGCGGTATGTCCGCCCGTTGTCCAACCAGTGAAACTTAAATCATTGATAATGCTTTTAACCGCTAAATTAAGGGTTTTTTCACCCATGGCTTTAGCTTGCTTAAGTTTAATTTCGTTTTCAGTTGTAAACTCAATACGGGTATTGGCTTGCCATACCGTTTTAAGGTTATCTGATCCCATTAATAATTTGGTTAATGTACCCGCAGTGGCTTTAACACCTTTGATGATGTCGGTTCCCCATTTGTATTGGCCATGCGCGCCAATGGTTAAACCGCCTGTAGAGTGATCAGCCGTGATCACTAAAATAGTGTCTGGGTTGTTATCTACATAGGCTTTTGCCGTTTCGATTGATTTTGCAAAGTCGTCCATTTCAGCCATTGCGCAAGCAATATCATTTGCGTGACCACACCAGTCAATTTGGCTGCCTTCAATCATCACAAAAAAGCCTTTATCGTTTTGCCCATCAAGCAAATCAAACGCTTTAGAGGTTAACTGTTTTAATCTCGTAGGGTTTTCATCTAGCGCAAAAGGTAATCCCTTAGGTGCGTATAAACCAATAGCAGGGATTTGTGTAATTTGACCTAAGTTTTTAATATCGTCACCGTATTGATAACCTGCTTTTTTAAATTCGTCGACTAAGTTTCTGTCATCACGAATAAAATATTGAGTTCCACCGCCTAACATTAAATCAACCGGTAATTTTCCAGCAATTTTATTGTCAATGTAGTCGTTTGCGATGTCATCATAATTTCTTCTTGATTCATTATGCGCGGCAAAGCTTGCAGGTGTTGCATGGTTAATTTGTGAAGTAGCCACTAACGCTGTTGTCATTCCTTGCTCTTTTGCAATTTCTAGCATGGTCTTAACCGGTTTTTTTGCCGTATCGACAGCGATTGCGCCATTATAACTTTTATGACCGCTGCTAAGTGCAGTTGCACCTGCTGCGCTGTCTGTTACATAAGTATGGTCATCAGGATAAGTGTGCGCCATGCCTTTTAACATAGTGTCGAAAACGGTTGTTTCTATTTCTTTTGTTGTAGGGTCATCTTTGTAATAACGATAAGCGGTAGTGAAAGCGGGACCCATGCCATCACCAATCATATAAATAACATTTTTAGGCGCTGTTTGAGCGAATGCTCCTGTTGTACATAAAAGCGCTAATAAGCCGAACTGTTTTTTCATTGTGCGTACCCTTTAAGTGTACTAATTTTAATAGCGACTATTATTGTATACCGATAGCAAGATAAATAAATGAATATGTTATGAAATCTCGAAATTTAAGTGTGTGTTCTATTAGTTCAGTTCTATTATTTGTGTATTAACTCTTGTATGTTATGGCCATAACCAAATAAAAAAGTTGAGGTTTGCGTTGCAACCATTTTCGGTAAAAGCTAATGACTTAGATATACACGGTATTAAATTTGGAGACGGTGAAGACGTCGTTATCGCTCTGCATGGCTGGCTAGATAATTGTGCTAGCTTCGTGCCTATGCTGAGTCGTGCTGCACCTTCGCAAACATGGTATTGCATTGATTTTCCAGGGCATGGACTGTCATCTTGGCGAAGCCCTCAAGCACATTACTACTTTATTGATTATGTGGATGATGTGTATGCATTAATCACAGCGCTTAAGTTAAAGAAGGTACACTTGGTTGGTCATTCTATGGGGGCTATGGTAGCAGGGCTGTTTGCTAGTTGTTTTAGTGAATACGTAAAATCTGTTTCTTTTATTGAAGGTATAGGCTGTGTTACTACCGATAGCGATGAAGTGTGTTCTCAGCTAAGAAATGCCATACTAAACCGAGCAAGGTTTAGTACAAAAAAATCACGGGTATACACTTCAAAACAACAAATTTATCAAGCGCGTGCAAAAACAACTGATTTAAATGATGAACTAATCGCGTTGTTGATGGACAGAAACATAAAACAAAAGCACAGTGGGTTTGAGTTAACGACTGATCCTAAGCTTAAAAATCACTCAGGTTTTCGATTTGATGAAGTGCAATGTATTGGTGCAATAAAAGAATTAATTGCACCATGTCAATTAATATTAGGTGATAAAGGTTATCCATTTGTAAAACAAAATCTAGACAAGTATAGTAAATATTACAATAACTTGAGTGTAATAGATGTGCCTGGTGGGCATCATTGCCATATGCAAAGTAGTGGACTATGTTTTGAACACATTCACGCATTTATGGTGCAAAGTAGTGCATGTTAATTGTATATTACCGATAAATGTGGGATTATCTCTAGATTAGAGTATTTGCTCAATTGTGAAAGTGCCTTACTTAGATTAAGGTTAATAAAAATATAATTATAAACAGGGGCTAAGAGTGGAAAAAATCTGGCTTAAGCGCTACCCAGAAGGTATGCCTGAAACAATCGATCCTGAGCACTACAACTCGTTACTCGAAGTGTTTGAAAAAAGTTTTAATGATTACAAAGATTTACCTGCATTTACTAATATGGGTAAAACATTGTCATATAACGAAATTGACGCGGCAACAAAACGTGTTGCGGCTTATATTCAAAACGATTTAGGGTTAAAAAAGGGCGATAAAGTCGCTGTTATGATGCCTAACTTGTTGCAAACCCCAATTGCTATATTAGGTATTTTACGCGCAGGGTGTGTGGTGGTTAACGTTAATCCGCTATATACCGTTCGTGAGCTAGAGCACCAATTAAAAGATTCTGAAACATCAGCAATATTTATTCTTGCTAACTTTGCTGTCACGCTTGAAAAAGCACTGCCTAATACTGACGTTAAACACATTGTGGTTACGCAGGTTGGTGACATGATGGGCGGACTCAAAAAGCATTTAGTCAATTTTGTTGTTAAGCATTTCAAAAAAATGGTACCAAGCTATACGTTGCCTAACACGATTAACTTTTGTGATTTATTAAAAGCTGATCTGAATGGCTATAAGCGCCCAGAGGTTAACTTAAGCGATTTAGCATTTTTACAATACACCGGTGGTACAACCGGTGTATCTAAAGGGGCAATGTTGAGCCACGGTAATATGGTGGGTAACCTTGAGCAAGTATCTGGTTGTTTAGATAACGTGCTTGAGCGTGGTAGAGAAGTGGTTATTACCGCGCTACCGCTCTATCATATATTTGCATTAACAGCGAACTGTTTAACATTTATGAAATACGGCGGCTTAAACGTTTTAATTACTAATCCACGTGATATGCCTGGATTTGTAAAAGAGCTTAGTCAGCATAAATTTACTGCTATCACAGGGGTGAACACTTTATTTAATGGCTTATTAAATACCCCTGGTTTCTCTGAGCTTGATTTTAGTCACCTTAAAATGTCATTAGGCGGCGGCATGGCAGTACAACGCCCTGTTGCAGAAAAATGGCAAAAGGTCACTAACAGCAAACTAATGGAAGGCTATGGCCTGACAGAATGTTCTCCTTTAGTCACAATTAGCCCGTATGATTTAGAAGCTTATAATGGCTCTATCGGTCTACCTGCGCCAAGTACAGACATTAAATTAATGCTCGATAACGGTGAAGAAGCTGCTAAAGGTGAGCCGGGTGAACTGTGGGTAAAAGGTCCGCAAGTGATGCTTGGTTATTATAATCGCCCTGATGCAACGGCTGAATGTTTAAAAGATGGCTGGTTTGCAACTGGTGATATTGCCACTTACGATGACGAAGGTTTTTTCTACATTGTTGATCGTAAAAAAGACATGATTATTGTTTCAGGCTTTAATGTTTTCCCAAATGAAATAGAAGAAGTGGTTGCCATGCACGAAGGCGTCCTTGAAGTGGCTGCGGTTGGTATCCCTCATGACATTAGTGGTGAACAAGTTAAAGTTTTTGTTGTGAAAAAAGACCCTTCTTTAACTGAAAAAGATATAATAAAACATTGTCGTGATAATTTAACTAATTACAAGGTTCCTAAACTCGTTGAGTTTAAGGATGAGTTACCCAAAACTAACGTGGGTAAAATTCTCAGAAGAGCCTTAAAAGATTAGCAACTATAAAAAAGCCGACATCAGTCGGCTTTTTTATTGTAGGAGATTCAGTGCACTACCAATTGATCCAAACTCAAAATGAGCTTAATACGTTTGTAGAACAAATTAAAAACAAACCCATTCTTGCTATTGATACCGAGTTTATGCGCCGCCGTACTTTGTATCCAGAAGTTGCACTTATTCAAGTTTATGATGGCGAACATTTAGCGCTTATTGACCCGCTTACCGAGCTTTCCTTGTTTGATTTTTGGCAAATACTTAAAGATCCTAAAGTGCTAAAAGTACTCCATTCACCCTCAGAAGATATTGAAGTTTTTCAAAAGTACGCAGGGTTTGTTCCTTATCCTTTATTCGATACCCAGTTTGCACTTCAGCTATTAGGTGAGGGCAACTGTATGGGGTTTGCCTTAATGGTGAAAACATTTTTGAATATTGAGATTGATAAAAGCGAATCGCGCACTAATTGGTTACAACGCCCCCTTACTCAAAAGCAACTTGAATACGCTGCTGCTGATACGTATCACCTGCTGCCTTGTTTTGAGTTAATTATAGATAGCATTAAAGCCGCTGATTTATTTGATATTGTGATAAATGAAAGTGAATTAGTTGCCAATAAACGTGCTTTTCAAACACCAGATGAGTTACTTTATAAAGAGATTAAAAATGCATGGCAGCTTAAGCCGCATGAATTAGCGGTACTTAAAGAGTTAGCAGTATGGCGTCGAAATAAAGCTATTCGTAAAAATCTAGCGCTTAATTTTGTGCTTAAAGAGCATAATATGACCGAAATTGCCAAACGAGGCCCTTCAAGTTTAAATGCTCTGAGACAAATTCCTGGGGTAGAACCCATTGAAGTGAATCGTTCTGGGGTTGAAATTTTAAAGTGTATTGAGCAGGCCAAAGCCATTCCAGCTGAGCAACACCCGCAAGTATTAAAGCGGTTAATTGATTTTCCTACCTATAAAAAAGTAGCGAAGGAGATCAAACAAAAAATTACTAAAGTTGCTAAAGAGCATAACATTCCAGAAGACGTTATGGCCTCTAAAAAGCAAATAAATCAGCTAATTAGTTGGAACTGGAAGTTAACTGCTCAGCAAAAAGAAAAACACATAAAACCAGATTTACTCAGCTCATGGCGATATGATTTTGTTAAAGATGCGCTAAAAGAGTGGGATAATTAGAGTATTAAATAGCTTGATGTAAAAAATAAAAAAGGGCGCTTAGCGCCCTTTTTTATTATTTCTTTTCTTCGTCAGGTAATGTGACATTGAGCTCGAGTACCGCTAAATCGTCTTCATTTTGATCAAACTGAACTTGAACCGCATCGGCGCCTACATTAACGTACTTACGAATGACATCAAGAATATCTTGCTTTAATTGTGGCAAGTAATCTGGTGTTCCACGCTGAGAACGCTCGTGCGCGACAATGATCTGCAATCGCTCTTTTGCTAATGACGCACTGTTTTTCTTTTCTGAGCGGAAGTAGTCAAGTAAAGACACATTAACCTCCAAATATCCGTTTGAATAAACCCTTTTTCTCTACATCTAAAAATCTAAATTCAACCGTTTCGCCTAATAAACGACTGATCGCATCAGCATAAGCTTGACCTGCGTCTGATTCACTATCAAGAATTACCGGTTGTCCAGAGTTTGATGCACTAAGCACTGCTTGAGATTCAGGAATGACACCTAGTAAGTCTATGGCTAGGATGTCCTGGATATCTTCAACAGATAGCATTTCACCTTTTGTTACACGATCTGGATTATAGCGTGTTATTAGCAAATGCTCTTTAATGTTTTCTAAACCTTCTTCGGCACGTTTCGATTTACTGTGTAAAATGCCTAGAATACGATCCGAATCTCGTACTGACGAGACTTCAGGGTTGGTTGTAACTATAGCTTCATCAGCGAAGTACATCGCCATCATAGCTCCGGCTTCAATACCTGCAGGAGAATCACAAACAATATAGTCAAAGTCTTCTTTTAACTCGTTCAATACGCGTTCAACACCATCACGGGTGAGTGCGTCTTTATCGCGAGTTTGTGAAGCAGGAAGTAAAAATAACTTTTCTACACGTTTGTCTTTTATGAGTGCTTGATTAAGGTTAGCTTCGCCATTGATCACATTAACAAAGTCATACACTACGCGACGTTCACAACCCATGATGAGGTCTAAATTACGTAAGCCGATATCAAAATCGATGATAACAGTTTTGTAGCCTTTTAATGCTAAGCCTGTACCAATTGCTGCGCTTGATGTTGTTTTACCAACACCCCCTTTACCCGAGGTAACGACAATTATTTTTGCCATGAGATTTATCCTTTAACCAAAGCTGAAATTTCTAAAGATTCATTTTTTTGTTGTATTTGAACTGCGTTACCCCAGTGTTCACCTTGCAGTGAGTCACTGATCCAGTAATTACCATTGATTGAAACGAGTTCTGCTTCTAATTTATTACAAAATATGTATGCGTTTTCGAGCCCTTTTGCGCCGGCAATTGCACGCCCTCGTAGGGTTCCGTAAATATGTACATTGCCATCGGCAATCACTTCTGCGCCATGGCTTACCGCGCCTAACACCACCAAGTCGCGGTCTTTGGCGTAAACTTGTTGGCCTGAGCGCACCGCACCATTAATAATTTGCGCTGGTAAATACACGGTTTTTTCTACAACCGAAGTATTTGGCTCTACTCTTGCGGGTTCACTCTTAACGTCTTGTGAATAGTTTAAAACAGATAACCCTGCGGCTTTTGCCTGTTTATGCTGTTCATCCGAACCATTACATACACCTACAGCATTAAAGCTCATGCGTTCAATAAGCGATTTTAAGTGAACAAAGTCGATTGCGCTGTTTTTTACTTCAATTAAATTGACGACAATGGGGGCACCCTCAAAGAACTTTGGGGCTTGGGCAATTTTTACATACAGTTGTTCTGCTAAAAGGTTAATATCAGTACTATAAAGATGTAAAACTGATAACGTAAAAAGGTTGCCTTTTAGCTCAAAAATTTGGTCCGACATAGATGCTCAACTGGATTGTCTAGTTAGCATGTAACTTTATATAAACCTAGGCTGAACAAGGCTTTTATTACAGTTTCCACACTAATTTTTATAACTTATTATTATTGCCATGTTATAGTGTGTAGCACTGTTAAGCAAGATTTTATAGGGCCATAATGCTAACTGCGGTATATAAAAGTAAGAAAAAAGCAGATACTTTCTTATTTATTGAAAAAAGAGACGATTTTAGTAAAGTTCCGGAACCTTTAATGACCATGTTTGGTCAACCTCAGTACGTGATGATCATTAACTTAGCGAAGCGGACTCAATTAGGCGTAGCGGATTTAGACACTTTAAAACAGTCGCTTAGCGACCAAGGCTATTATTTACAAATTCCGCCACCAGAGGAAAACTTGCTAAGTCAATTAAGAAAACAAAATGGAGCAGATAGTGATTAAAAAATTAGCGGTTGTATTGTGTGGTGTGTGTTTAAGCTCATCGGTGATGGCAAAAACACAAGCTGAGTTTCAACAATATCTTACTAATTTAAAGCAAGAGGCAATAGCAAAAGGCTACGATACTCAGTTAATTGAGCAAGCATTTGCCACTGCATCTTATAAAGAAAAAGTCATTTCAGCAGACAAAAACCAGCCAGAAGTAAAAGAAACGCTGGAAACGTATTTACCAAAACGAGTACCGCAATGGAAAATAGATCGTGCGCGTAAATTGTATAAAGAAAACCAAGAAGTCTTAGAAAAAGTAGCAAAAGACTTTGGTGTTCAAGCGCGTTTTATTGTGGCTATTTGGGGTTTAGAAAGCAATTTTGGCGCTATTCAAGGCGGCCACAATGTTATTTCATCCTTAGTAACTTTAGCATTTGATGGACGTCGTGAAGCGTTATACAAACGCCAATTGTGGGCAGCACTGGATATATTAAAGTCGGGTCATATCACGCTTGATAAATTTAAAGGCTCATGGGCGGGTGCTATGGGGCAAACCCAGTTTATGCCAACCTCATTTAATGCCTATGCTGTAGATTACAACAACGATGGTCGCAAAGATATTTGGACAACCAAAGAAGACGCGTTTGCTTCAATTGCAAATTACTTAAAGCAAGAGGGTTGGAATGATAATTTAACCTGGGGTCGCCAGGTACAATTGCCCGCTGACTTTGATAAGCAGTATATATTAAAGCGCGGTACTAAAACCCGAAAGCAATGGCTAGAGTACTGGGATAAATCAGAGCGCTCTTTAGCAGATTGGCAAGCATTAGGTGTTCGTCGTGTTGATGGCAGTGATTTACCTACGGTTGCTGTAGATGCAGCACTGGTGATGCCGGATGATATAAATGGACGCATGTATTTAGCATACGATAACTACAAAGTATTTATGCACTGGAATCGTTCATACTACTTTGCAACCAGCGTAGGCTATTTGTCAGATAGAATTGCTTACCCAAAAATTTAAGCTAAAGCGAATAACTAAAAAGCCGCTCATTGCGGCTTTTTTAATGGTTTACTGCTCTTTTTTGAATATTTTATCTTTAAGGTCAATGACTTTGCCAATGCCTGAACCTAGCTTCATTAGTTTGTTGAGTTGCTCTGGGGTTAAGCGTTGTAACTCTGACGACCATTTAGTCACTGTTTCAAGTAAGTTATGAATTTCGCCCATTTGTTTTTGTGCATAAATTTCATCGTCGTTACTTGCTTCATCTAATAAGTTATCTCTGAGTAAGCTAAGCGTAGGTTCTACTTCACGCTTTTTACGTTCTTCAAACACGCGATTAGCCATATCCCAAATATCGCCTGCAGGGGCATAGTATTCTTTTCTATCTCCTGGGATATGCATTACCTTGATCAGCTGCCAAGATTGTAATTCTTTAATTCCCATACTTACGTTACCGCGTGAAATACTCAGTGCATCTGCGATTTGGTTTGCCGTCATTGGATCTTTGGTAATAATAAGTAATCCGCACATTTGGCCGATTGTACGATTAAATCCCCAGCGGCTGCCCATCTCGCCACAATGCATTACAAAGGCAAAGTTTTTTTCTGATAATGTCATTGTTACAAGTTTCAAAAATAAATGAAATCTATGCTAGCACGCTGGTTAAGTATGGCAAGCGTTTAGCTTGGATAAAAAACCACGTTTTACGACTAATGATTGATATAGATTAATATTCAAGCATTTATAGTGGGTTATGTTGCGGGTATGCAACATGACATTGTTGTTTAACGCCTTTGTTAAATAGCATAAATTTTTTATAAACGATGGAATGACTATGAAAGCAGCAATAAATACAGAATATAAAGGCAAGTTAGCGATCACCGATTTACCAATCCCAGAGGTAGGTCCTAACGATGTGCTGGTTAAAATAGCCGCTTGTGGTGTATGTCACACCGATTTACATGCGTGTCATGGTGATTGGCCGGTAAAACCAAAAATGCCATTGGTACCAGGTCACGAAGGTGTGGGTGTAATAGAAAAACTAGGCAGTAATATTAAACATTTAGAAGTGGGCGACCGAGTGGGTGTACCTTGGTTGTATAGCGCCTGTGGCCATTGTGAATTTTGTTTAGATGGACGTGAAACCCTGTGTTTATCGCAACATAATACCGGTTACTCAATTGACGGTGGTTATGCAGAATATTGTTTAGCACATGGTGATTACATCATCAAAATACCGGATGGATTAGGCTTTGCTGAAGCTGCCCCGTTATTCTGTGCCGGCGTAACAACGTATAAAGCATTAAAAGTATCAGATGCAAAACCGGGTCAATGGGTTGCTATTGTTGGTGTGGGTGGCTTAGGGCACTTAGCAGTGCAATATGCAAAAGCAATGGGCTTTAATGTTATTGCGGTAGATACTGGTAAAGAGAAAATGGCGCTAGCTAAAGAGTTGGGTGCTGATATTACGCTTGATTTTAAAGAAGTGGTGCCCAGTGAGGCTATTTTTGAGCAAGTAGGTGGCGCGCATGCTGTTGTTTGTACAGCAGTATCAAAACCTGGGTTTGAACAAGCGTATAAAAGTGTTCGTCGTGGGGGTAAATGTGTATTAGTTGGTTTACCACCTGAAGACATGCCACTGCCAATTTTTGATACCGTATTGAATGGTGTTTCAGTAGTAGGTTCTATTGTAGGTACGCGCAAAGACCTGCAAGAATGTCTTGAATTTGCTGCGCAAGGCAAAGTAAAAGCCATCATTGAAGAGAAAAAGCTTGAAGATATTAATGAAATTTTTGATGACATGCTTAAAGGCGAAATAAACGGCCGCATAGTTGTTACGATTTAATATTAAGTTTTTACATGAAAAAAGCACGGTATCTCAATTGAAATACCGTGCTTTTTAAATTATTAAACTATTAAAGTGTGTAACTAAAGCTTAGCTTTGCATTACGTTCTTCACCTGGCATTCCGCCTAAAAACATGGCTTTAGAATAGTATTTTTTATTAAACAGGTTATTAATGTTTAATTGCATTTGCCAGTTGTCTGCTTTATAGCTAACTGCAGCATCATACACGGTATAAGCAGGGACGTAGCCGTTATCAATACCGAACGAACTTGAGTTAGTACTGCGCTTATCAACAAACGTTAAGCCTGCGCTTAAATCTACTGCGTGAGGTAATTCAAATAACGCCGCAGAGTAAGTTACCCATGAGCTAGCAGTTACATAAGGCACGCCTTTTTGGCGAGTATCAAAGCTTGTGCTGTTTGGGTTAGTTTTATCTCTAGCATCTTGATAAACACCGTTGAAGTTAACTTTCCATTGATCGTTCAAATACGCATTTAAGTCAATTTCTACACCTTTGGTTTGTTCTTCACCATCAAAGAAGCTCTCCACTACGTTTGGTGCAGACACGCCTGCTTCATAAAGTGGGTTGGCGTACTCTAGGTTTGTACGTGCACTTTCAAATACTACAATTGAAGCCAGTAATTGGTCATCAAACGCTTTAAAACGAAATCCTAAATCGTTACTAACAGATTCTGAGTCTTCTCTATCGGCTTCATTACCAGCAACAGAGCCAAGTACACTGTAGGCAGTACGACCTTTTGAGTGATTTAAAAACAAAGCCATATCAGCGTTTACTTGATAAGTAGCACCTAGGTTATACGTTAAACCACTGTCTGAGGTATTTGCTTCTGGCGTTGGATTTGCGCGGCTTTTGCTATAACGAGGGTCAACACCAAAGTGCTCGTAACTTTGTTTAATACGATTATGAGCAATCCCAATACGGGTGGTGATTTTATCGTTAATGTAGGCAACATGCTGAAGGCCTACCCCCCATGCTTGTACTTTTTTATTGTAATCACTGGTTTTAAGCGGATCATAATCAGCAAATTCATCCGTTGGCCAATTTGGCTGGCGTATATCAAAAATATACGGTAGTGCACCTTGATAAATCACTTCACCGGCTTTGTTTTTAATGACCTTATCGGCATCATAAATTGAATATTGTTTAAAACGAATATCACGGTCTTCGTAGTTGGCATTAACCAGTAATTCGTTTTCTATATTGCCCAGCATAAAGTCATAACGTAAATCTAAAAAGTATTGCCATGATTTCTCATCTGCTTCTACTTGGCGATACTCTTGGCGTCTGGCTGCAAAAGGGTATAACACGTCATCAACAACTAGCGGTGCGCGTGGGTCTTGGTTGATCACGCCGTTACGTTTCCAGTAAACGTAGTTGTAAGCACCTGTTTGGCGGGCAAAACTTGAGATGTAATTACGGTACTGTAGCTGTTGATTTAAAAATAAATCATCACTAATGTAATAATTATGGGCTAATTTAAAACGCAGCTCTTCTCCTTCGTTATCCTTTGCCATCGGTGATATTATGCCATTGGTGCCAAAGTTAAAGGGTGTTAAACCATCATTGCTTGCCAAAGAGTTAGCTAGTTCATCTCGTTGTACTTCACTCAATTGTAAGCCACTTGCTGTAGGGTCATTCACTAAATCGGCGCCTGATACTTCACCAGCAGTTAAACCGTTAACCGATTCACTGTTAAAAATACGAATAGGGTGGCCAATAGAATCCACTGCAATAGCGTCTTTAATATATGCCCCAGACAATACAAAAGATTGTTGGTCATTAAGCACATATTTTAAAGACGAGTAAATTTCATCACGTTGTTTTTTTAAATCACGAAAGCCATCACTAGAGGCGGTTTTGGCCATTACTCGATAAGCTAAATCATCAGTTAGTGCATTGGTGCTATCGAGTGCAAGCGAATAACTATCCCACTGACCGATATCCATTTCTAGGGTATGTTGCTCGTTAAACTGTGGTTTTTTTTCAATCAGGTTGATCACACCACCGGCACTACCCATACCATACAGTCCAGTTGCAGGACCCTTTAACACTTCAATCGAATCAACATTGGCTAAAGAACGCGTTGGATTAAAGGTATTGCCTAAGCCTGCGCCGCCATACATGCCATCATAGGTATAATTAGCGCCCAAGCCACGAATAACTAAGTTGTCACCAATGCCATAGTTATTACCGGCTTGCGTTAGGCCACTCACATTGCGGATCACATCCTGAAGACTATCAATACCTTGTGATTCAATCAGTGCTTTATCAACAATAACCACGGGTGCAGGGGTTTCCATTAGTGACATGTCTGATTTAGTCGCTAAACCTGAATTCATCACTACTCGGTTTTGTTGCTCATAAACGCTAATTCGTTCAATATCTGAATTAACTTGTGACTCGTTAGCCATTGCTAAACTTGCGTTTAAGCACGCTAGAGTGAGGAGAGAGTATTGAAACCTTTTCATAAACTGATAACCATTCGCATTTGTTAATTTGCGTGAATGATAATGATTATCATTTTAAAATAAAATAAAAAGTTCAAACTTTTTTACTTTAATGGGTGTGTTTGCTTGATAGTTATACAATGTGATTTAAAAACAATCACATTTAAAAATATTAACGGGGTATTGCAGTCGCTAGTTGGCTTTACCAAGAGAGAATTTAAAAAAAGTGTTGATGATTAAATGGGCAGTTTAGCTACATTAGCTAAAAAATTGTTAAGGTTGAGCTGAGCTCAACCTTATAAAGATGTATCGGGTTTACTGCTTGTAAACGACACCGGCTTTCATTACAAAAGGGATACGCTCTAGTGTAGAAATATTTTTAAGTGGGTTAGCACTCACCGCTATAATATCAGCAGCAAAACCGGTTTTAATTTGCCCCAGTTGTGAATCTGCCTTTAATAATTTAGCACTATTAATGGTCGCGGCTTGAATAGCTTGTAATTCACTCATACCAAATTCAACCATACGGGAAAACTGTTTGGCATTATTACCATGTGGATAAATTGCTGCGTCAGTACCAAACACCATGTTTACCCCCGCTTCAACAGCGCGTTTAAAACTATCGCGTTGTTTTTTTGATACCAGACGTTCCTTATTTAGGTTTTCTTCATCAACACCATTTTGCTCACCAAAGCTCAGCGTATACTCTGTATTATAAATATCCATAGAAAGCCAAGTTCCATGCTCTTTTGCAAGCGCGATTGCTTCATCGTCTAAAAAGCTAGCATGCTCTACGCTGTCTACACCGGCTTTAATGGCTGTTTTAATGCCGTTAGTGCCGTGTGCGTGAGCCGCAACAGGTAATTCTCGCATGTGCGCTTCATCCACAATGGCTTTCATTTCTTCAAATGCGTATTGTTGTATGCCCACCTTTGTGCCTTTAGAAAATACCCCACCAGTTGCACATAATTTAATTGCATTAGCGCCATATTTAATATTTTCACGTACTTTAATGCGAACAGCCCATGGGCCATCAGCAACCCCCGAGGCGGTATATTTCATTTCTGGAGGCAAACGATTATTGTCACAGTGTCCGCCAGTAATCCCCAAAGAAGGGCCTGCAGCCCAGATGCGAGGGCCAATAATATCACCTGCATTAATGCCGTCGCGAACCGCAATAACACTAAAGCCTTCTGCACCTAGGTTACGCACTGTGGTAAAGCCGGCTTCTAATGTTTTTTTAGCAAAGTAACTGGCTTTAATAGCCATACGCGGTACTGATTGGCCTATACGTTCACTGCGCGAAACGGTTGGATCGCTGGTTAAATGCACATGCATATCCATCAACCCCGGCATTACGGTGAGTTCAGGTAGGTTAATCAGTTCATCATTACTGGTAAGCGTTGGCTTTTTATTAAATTGGATTTGGCTTATTACACCCTCGTCAATCGCGATTAACGGATTAGCTTTTAGCTCTCCAGTTTTTACATCAAGCAAAGCTTTGGCCGATATATAGGTGGTTGCCAGTGTACTTGCGCTGGTTAAGCTCAGTAATGCGATTGATGTAGTTAGTAAATGTTTTGTTATTTTGATCATTTTTATTATTTAATTATTTAAATTTACCTGAATGTAGCAATCATTAGCTATTGAGTAAATTATTTAGCGACGAATCCCACTCACCGTAATTGCTTTATTTAAGGCATTTAAAACCGCATAATTGGCAGGTAAAAACTAACAAGGATCTTTATGAAAGTTACTAAAATAGCACTGGTTGCCAGTAGCGTTATGTTTGCCTTAAGTGGTTGTATGAGCACCAGCTCACAATTAAACACAAATCAGCCGGTCGCACCTGTAATAAGCGAATTATCAGCCGAGCAGCAATTAGATGTGCTCGTTGCTCAGTACTACGATGAGTCATTAACCTTTAATCCCTTAAGCGCTACTTATAATGGCCGCCATGAATTTGATGATCAATTTTTGCCTGAAATATCGCAGCTTAATCGCGATAAAAAAGCCGCATTTTACAAAAAATATCAACAACGCTTAACGCTGATTGATGAATCACAACTGACCGGTCAAGCGCTACTGAATTTTGAAGTATTATCCCGAGATTTAGCCCTGAAGCTTGAGGGCATGCAATATAAAGATTATTTGTTACCGATTAACCAAATGTCGGGAGCACATAATACCTTTGCTGGATTTGGTTCAGGGCAAAGTGCACAGCCCTTTAATACTGTTGCCGACTATGAGCAATTTATTAAACGTGCTGATGGTTTCGTTAAATGGCTTGCAAGTGTTGAACAATCAATGGCGCAAGGCGTTAAACAAGGCGTGGTATTGCCTATGCCATTGGCTAAAAAATTATTGCCTCAGTTTAAAGTGCACGTAGTAACTAACGCAGAAGATTCATTATTTTATTCACCAATAAAGGCCATGCCCGACTCATTTTCTAATGCACAAAAACAGCAACTCACTGAGCAGTATAAAACGCTTATTTTAGATAAATTAGTGCCTGCTTATCAGCGAATGAGCGATTTCTTACTTAACGATTATATTCCTTATGCCCGCGATTCTGTTGGTTATGCTGATTTACCCAACGGTAAAGCGTGGTACGACTACCAAATAAAGAAAAATACTACATTAAGTTTATCAGCGGATGAAATTCATGACATTGGCTTACGTGAAGTGTCTCGAATTTTAAGTGAAATGAAAACGGTTAAAAATACCGTGGGATTTAAAGGAGAATTATCAGCCTTTTTTAACCACTTACGTGACTCAGATGAGTTTTATTATAAAACAGCCGATGAGTTAATTGCCGCCTATGAACAAATTAAAGTAAAAATAGACGCTCGCTTACCAAAGTTATTTAATATTGAGCCTAAGGCTCCTTATGTTGTTAAAGCGGTTGAAGCCTATCGTGCGCAATCGGCTGCAGGAGCGTCGTATGCAGGGCCTGCACCAGATGGTTCTCGTCCGGGTATCTTTTACATTAATGCTTACAACTTAAAAGCGCAGCCTAAATTTTTACTTGAAACGCTATCTATTCATGAAGCAGCACCAGGTCATCACTTTCAAATTGCACTGCAACAAGAAGTGGAAAGCCTGCCCGATTTTCGTAAATTTGGCGGCTACACTGTGTTTGCTGAGGGCTGGGCATTATACGCAGAGAGTCTTGGCAAAGAGCTTGGCTTATTTACCGATCCGTATATGTGGTATGGGCGTCTTAACGATGAGCAGTTAAGAGCGATGCGATTAGTGCTTGATACAGGTTTTCATGCCAAAGGTTGGACACGTCAACAGGGCATTGATTACATGCTAGCAAATTCTTCAATGGCAAAAAGTGATGTTATTGCTGAAGTTGAGCGCTATATCGCATGGCCTGGGCAAGCATTATCGTACAAATTAGGTGAGTTTAAAATTAAAGAGCTCAGAGATTACGCCCACCAGCAGTTAGGTGAGCAATTTGATATTAAAGCCTTTCATACGCAAATATTAATAGATGGCGCATTGCCTATGCCTATCTTAGAGCAAAAAATTAAACGTTGGGTTAAATCTCAGCAGTAACATAATCGCGCAAAGTCATTATTTGAACAGGGATTGGCTTTGCGCGCTTTGCTGCAATACGTTAGAATGCGCGCTCTTAAAAGGCGCGAGAACACCATGTTTGATCAACAATTAGCAAAAACCCAATTTTGGCTTAGCAAAAATCTCAATGAAATGAACCAGCAAGAATGGGAAGCCATTTGTGACGGATGCGGAAAGTGTTGTTTAAACACCTTTATTGACAGCGAAGACGAAGATGACTTTACCGCCACCGATCAGCTAAGAGAAGGTGAGCAACTTATATTTACCAATATTGTTTGCCAATACCTTGATAATGCAACCTGTGGTTGTAGTGAATACGAAAACCGCCAAACCTTAGTGCCTTCTTGCGTTAAGCTTACCAAAGAAAACCTCAAAGACATTTTCTTTATGCCGCAAAGCTGCAGCTATCGCCGACTTCACGAAGGACGTGGATTAGCAACGTGGCATCCGTTACTTAATAACGGCGATAAAACTAAAATGCACGAGCTAAACATTTCTGTTAAAGATAAAACCGTAAAAGACTGTGACGTAAAGCTAGAAGATTTTGATTTGTATATAGCCGAGTGGCCAACCAAGGATTGCAACTAATGAGTAAATTACAAGCAAGTATTGGTTTAATTAATCCTAAAAGCCCGACCAACGTGGGGGGCGTATTACGCGCTGCAGGCTGTTATGACGCACAGCAGGTTTTTTTTACTGGCAACCGTTATTTAAACGCACAGAAATTTCATACCGATACTAAAAATGTAGTGCAACGTATTCCATTAACCGCCACTGATAATTTAGCATCAAGTAAACCTGAAGGTGCTAAAGTGGTGGTGATAGAGCTAATAGAAGGGGCGACTCCCTTGCCTGAGTTTACCCACCCTGAGAACGCATTTTATGTTTTCGGCCCAGAGGATGGTTCAGTGCCAAAAGACGTTTTAAAGTGGTGTGATGAAGTTGTTTATATTCCAACCATAGGCTGTATGAATTTAGCAGCAACCTGTAATGTTGTTCTTTATGACCGACTCGCCAAGCTTGGCGGTATTCAAAGTAGTGATGAAACCATTATCACTTCACGCGATACCAATAATAAAATGAAATGGCAAAAACAACCTTAAACATATTTGCTGTTTAAGGTTTATCCCTTGCTAAATGTAAATGAAAACATAATCTGTCGATGTCAGCTATTTAACTAATTTTAATCAGGTTAAATAGCGCTTTGTTATAATAAGAAAGCTTAATTTATCACCGCCCTAGACGTTACATATCTCAGTATTTATTATTATTTTTGTTCTTTAATTTCATTGAAATCATATTTGCTAAGACATTCAGTTAAAAATTTGTTAAAAAGACACTGATAATAATGATTAATACTTAAGGTACTTATGTTTAGCTCGCTTAAATTCACCTCCAAAATCACCATTGCTGCATCATTAGTGTTAGTTTTAGTTTTAGGTGTTTTCACCATAAATAATTATTTTTCAATGCGGCATCAAACTCAAGAGCAGTTATCGCTGGTACTAGAGCAAAACTCTGAGTCTGTCTCTAAAAATATTGCAAGCTGGCTAAATAATAAATTAGCGATTGTGATCTCTATCGCAAAAACATACCAAGATGACGATGCCAAGTCTTTAACGCTTTCGCAATTAAATACCGCTGAGCTTGCGGGGGATTTTAAAAATACCTACATAGGTAAATCATCGGGTACATTTATTTTAAATGATCAAAGTGTTGTACTCCCCAGCGATTTTGACGCGACAAGTCGCCCTTGGTATAAATTAGTAGAAAATAAAACAACAACGGCTTTTACAACGCCTTATATCGATGTAACGACCAACGAACTGACAATTTCTGCGGTTGCCCCTATTAATAGTGATGGTCAATTTAAAGGGGTAGCGGGGGCAGATATTGATATGCAAACCGTCGCTGAAATTATTGGAGATATTGATTTTTTAGGACTCGGTTATGGTTTTTTGCTTGATAATAAAGGGCAAATATTAAGTCACCCTGATAGTAAATTAAATTCAAAAACAGTCGCTGACTTAATTGGTAAAAATGCACCGTTAGCAAGAGAATTCACCGAGTATCAAGTAGCAGGTGAAACCTCGCTGGTATCCTTTACTAAAATTCGTGGTATTGAAAACGTTGATTGGTATTTAGGTGTAGTAGTCAATAAAGATAAAGCGTATTCAAGTGTTTCTTCGTTTGGGCAAAAGGCAATTGTATTTTTAATTATTGGTATTTTAGTGATTGTTGCGTCACTGGAATTTTTACTGCGTTATTTGATGCGCCCTATGTATCGTCTCAATGATGCCATTAGAGATATAGCGCAGGGTGAGGGCGATTTAACCTGTCGGTTAAGCGTAGAAAACGATGACGAATTTGGTCAATTGAGCAATTCGTTTAATATTTTTATAGAAAAAATCCAAAATTCAATAATTCAGGTTAAATCTTCAACGCAGTTACTGGAAACGGCAGTTGCTAAATTGGTTACGCAGACAGACTCAACATTAACTATGTATGATGACCAAAGTGAGCGCACCAACAGTGTGGCGTCGGCAATTAATCAGTTTTCAGCTACCTCAACAGAAATTTCAACCAGCGCCAGTAATGCCTCGACGCTTGCCAAAGATGCAGATCAATACTGTGCTAAAAATCAACAGACCCTCACAAACAACGTTTCAAGTATTCATCAACTGTCACAAAATATAGAGCAAGCGCAAGAAACCATAAATAGTTTAGACTCGCATACCGCTAATATAGGAAATGTATTGGCAGTAATAAAAGGGGTGAGTGAGCAAACCAATTTGCTGGCTTTAAATGCGGCGATAGAAGCGGCTCGTGCTGGTGAAGCGGGAAGAGGATTTGCGGTTGTTGCCGATGAAGTAAGGCAACTAGCACAGCGTACTCAGCAATCAACCCAAGAAATAGAAAACACCGTCATTGAATTACAAAAAGGTTCAAGCTCTGCCGTTGAGCTTATGAAAACCAGTTTAGAAGAAAGTGAAAAAAGTGTTCAGCAAGCGGATGCGGTTGGCGATGTAATGAAACAAATAATCAGCGCGATAAAGCAAATAACCGACGCTAATCATAGTGTCGCTAATGCTACGGATGAGCAAAACCAAGTCGTTAAGTCATTACATAGTGATATTCACGTTATCAGCGACTTATCGATTCAAGGCCAATCAAACCTAAATCTTACTTTGGAAGAGTGTACCAAACTTAAGCATCAATTTAGTGACTTAGAGCGCATGGTTAAAAAATTCAAAGTATGATCAGTAAAACAAAAATAAATAAGCCAAGCTGGCTCAATTTAATCAATATTGACAGCGTTTATAGCTTTGATAAACAACGCCAAGTATTTTCGTTTATAAGTGAATATTTTCGTCACCGCAGTCATTTAGCAATTGCTGATATCACCTTAGAGCAAAAACAGCATGCTCATACCGATCAGCTTACCGGGGCGCCTAATCGTCGCTTTATTACCTCACATTTTTTAAAGCTTGCTGCTTCACGGCCAGCGCATTATTTACCGCTGTCTATTTTACTCATTGATTTAGATAAGTTTAAACAATTAAACGACACCTACGGACATGATTTTGGTGATACGGTTTTAATTGAATTTACTAAGTTATTAGAGTCTCAGTTTCCTGCAACAGCGCTTAAAGCACGTTATGGCGGCGAAGAGTTTGTGGTTATTTTACCGCAACAAACAACCCTTGAGGCCAGCATTTTGGCCAACCGTTTTTACAGAATGTGTGCAAAACCATGTGACGCTAACCGACAAACATCAGCGAGTATCATTAACGTGTAGTATGGGTATTGCTCAGACTAACAGTGTAGATGATTATAATAATGCGTTAAAGCAAGCGGATCAGTATTTATACAGCGCTAAGGCGCAAGGTAGAAATAAGGTGGTATCTGTACATGATCAACACGCCTCAGAGTAAATTAATATATGTACACGACCCTATGTGTAGCTGGTGCTGGGGTTATGCACCGACTTGGCAAAAGCTTGAGGCTGCCTTGGTAAACAAACTTCCCATTGAATACAGAGTGGGTGGTTTAGCTGCAGATACTGACTTGCCAATGAGTCAGGATATGCAGTTGCAACTACAAGCCATATGGCAAAAAATTAGCAGCCAGTTAGGCACAGAGTTTAACTTTGATTTTTGGCGAGACTGCCAACCTCGCCGTTCTACCTATCCCTCTTGCAGGGCCGCTTTAATTGCCCGCAGCTTCAACAAAGAACCACAGATGATAGCGGCAATACAGCAGGCATATTATTTACAGGCACAAAACCCATCGGATGAAGCGGTTTTAATTAAACTGAGCGAAAAAATTGGTTTAGATCCCTGTTTATTTACTCAGCAGTTACACTCTAAGGAACTTAAGCGTCGCTTTGATGATGAGCTTAACTATGTTCGCAGTTTACCTATTCAAGGTTTTCCGTCGTTAGTATTAATACATAACAATCGCGCTTACCCTATTGCTATTAACTACACAGATTGGCGACAAACCCTGATTGAAATACAATCCTACCTGTAAACTTAATCCCACTATTTTCATCCCTGAATTGTAAAATAGGCCAATAAGGCTAATTTATTACCGTTGTCATAAAAGCGACTTTTTTACGCAACACGCTTGTCATTTTTAATCTATACACTTTCGCTCATTGAAACTATCTCGCTTTAAATTGTTTTTTATAAACGAGCTAAAGCGATTAATAAACACTAGCAAATCCGCTAATTAACGAGCAAAGGTGTATACGATGAAAGGCGTTAAACCATTAATTTTAGCTGGTATTGTAGCCGCAAGTGCAGCAGTCCACGCCAATGATTTAAACACGGTAATTGATAAAAGCAGCGAAATTAATAATTTAGCTGCGCAATCACAAACAAAAATAGACAAGATTGCAGATTCAATGCAAGGGCGTTTACAGCAATTCAAAACCCTAAATAAAGAAATAGATGGTTTAGCCGTTTATAACGCACAGCTTACCAAACAGTTAAATAATCAAATAGAAGAGATGGAATCGCTTAATTTATCGATGGATCAAGTATCGATTATTGAGCGCCAAATAACCCCTTTAATGCTTCGTATGATCACTGGGCTTGAACAGTTTGTTGCCTTAGACGTGCCGTTTTTAAAGCAAGAGCGAAAGCAGCGTCTTGCATCATTAAATGCAATGATGGATCGCGCTGATATTACATCAAGTGAAAAATTTCGTCGTGTCTTAGAGGCTTATCAAGTTGAGGTTGACTACGGACGCACTATTGAAGCGTATACCGCATTGCTTGATGTGGACAATAAAGAACGTGAAGTCGACTTTCTGCGCATTGGCCGTTTAGAGCTAATTTACCTTACCCGCGATGGCAAACAAGCAGGTAGTTGGGATCAAAAATCACAGTCGTTTGTTGCACTGCCTGATTCAACCATTAGCCAAATTAATAAAGGGCTTCGCATTGCTCGCAAACAACTAGCCCCCGATATGTTAACACTGCCAATTCATGCTGCAGAATAAGAGGTTTACCATGAAATTATTAACGAAAATGACAAAAATGGCCGTGTTTGCAGCCAGCTTAGGTTTTTCAGGTGCGATGTGTGCCGCTGAACCAATGAACTTAGATGCCTTATTAAAAACGTTAGAGCAGGGTAAATCAGCGCAATCAGAACAAAATAAACAACGCGAACAAGAATTTGCAGCACGTCAAAATGAACAAGTGCAAATGCTTAAAAACACCCAAGCTAAACGAAATCAGATGCTTAGCGAGTCAGAGCGTTTAGAAACGCAGTTTGAAGAAAACGAAATTAAATTGGCTAACCTGACCGATACTTTATCAAAGCGTATGGGTTCATTAAAAGAGCTATTTGGTGTGCTACAACAAGTTGCTGGAGATTCTAGCAATAAGTTTGCAACCTCGGTGGTATCGGCTCAGTTACCTGGGCGTAGTACTTTTATGGACGAATTGGCGCAAAAAATGGGTTCTACCTCAAAGCTTGCGTCTATTGAAGATATCGAAAAGGTTTGGTTTGAGCTACAACGCGAAATGACCGAACAAGGAAAAGTAAGCCGCTTCAATACTGATGTAATTGTTGACGGTGGCAATAAAGTACAAAAAGAAGTGGTACGTGTGGGTGCATTTAACCTTATTAGTGACGGTCAGTACCTAGAGTATACGCCTTCTACCAATACTATTAGCCAGCTTACTCGCCAACCAAGTAGCCGCTTTACTGCGACTGCGGCTGATTTGCAGCAAGCAAACACCGGTGTGGTGCCGTTTGCGCTTGACCCAACTGGTGGTTCAATTTTAGGTTTGTTAGTACAAGCCCCTGATACCAGCGAGCAAGTTCATCAAGGTGGTGCAGTTGGTTACGTTATTTTAGGCGTTGGCTTATTAGCGTTATTAATTGCGTTAGAGCGTTTTGTATCGCTCCTGCTGATGGGTGGAAAAATCCGTCGTCAATTAAAAGACGATACAGCTCGTGATGACAACCCGCTAGGGCGCGTCATGAAAGTGAAAGATCAATACCCAAATGTGGCGTACGACACGCTTGAACTTAAGTTAAGCGAAGCCATTTTACGCGAAATGCCAAAAATCACCCGTAATTTAACGCTTATTAAAATTATCTCTGTGGTAGCGCCACTGCTGGGCTTACTCGGTACGGTAACCGGGATGATCAACACATTCCAAGCTATCACTTTATTCGGTACTGGCGACCCTAAACTAATGGCGGGCGGTATTTCTCAAGCACTAGTGACTACCGTGCTAGGCCTTGTGGTTGCTATCCCTACGGTGTTTTTATACACCTTATTGAATACCCGCTCGAAAGGTTTACTACTTATTTTACAAGAACAAAGTGCAGGTATTATTGCCGAGCGAAGCGAGAAAGGAGCCTAAACCATGGTGCTATTGATTGATTCAATCAATGCTATCCGTGATTTTCTCGACACGGGTGGCCAAGTGCTTTTGGTCATTGCCGTGTTAATTTTCGCGATGTGGTTATTGATACTCGAGCGATTTATGTACTTTTTTAATGGCTATCGTTACTACAAAAAAGACGTTAAAAATACGTGGAAAACGCGCAGTGAACGCAACAGCTGGAACGCAGAGCAAATACGCCAGGCCATGGTGTCACGCGCCAGTATGCGATTAAACGCAAACTTACCGCTGATTAATGTAATGGTAGCGCTGTGTCCACTATTAGGATTGCTTGGCACAGTTACAGGGATGATTGAAGTCTTCGATGTAATGGCTATTACAGGTACAGGCAGCGCACGCTCTATGGCATCGGGAGTGTCAAAAGCAACCATACCGACAATGGCAGGAATGGTCGGTGCGTTATCTGGGGTGTTTGCCTCAACCTATTTACAGCGTAAAGCAAAGCGTGAAGTTGAATTGTTGCAAGACACTATGGTGTTGGACCACTAAATAATTATTGAAAAGCGGTGAACATAATCACCGCTTGTTCTAGGAGATGTAAAATGAGAGCCCCATTAGGTAATTTATTCCAAGAAGATGAAGCAGAAGAAATAAACATGACTCCTATGCTGGATGTTGTATTTATTATGCTTATTTTCTTCATTGTTACAGCCTCGTTTGTAAAAGAAGCCGGTATTGATGTAAACCGCCCAGAAGCGGCAACTGCAGTTAAAAAAGAGCGCGCCAATATACTAGTGGCCATTTCAGATCAAGGCGAAATTTGGATCAATAAACGTCAAGTTGATGTACGCGCTGTACAAGCCAACATTGAGCGCTTAAAGGCGGAAAATCCACAAGGTAGTGTGGTTATTCAAGCCGATAAAAAAGCCACCACAGAAACCTTGATAAAAGTGATGGATGCCTCGCGTGCAGCGGGTGTATTTGATGTTTCAATAGCGGCTCAAGAAGGGTAACGAGTGATGCGTTATGTACTTGCGTTAATTATAGCGGGTGTGGTGACCTTTATGCTTTTTTTAGGTATGCAGGCATTGATCACCGGTAGCGAGGGCGCCATGACGGAGCCTGCAAAAGGGAATGTGTTGGATTTTGTCCGTTTGAAAAAAGAAGAAACGGTACAAAAAAAGGAGCGTAAACCACAAAAGCCACCGACACCTAAAGAGCCACCACCGCCAATGGAATCGCCACAAATGCAAAGTAGCGATAACAACGCTGCTAGCAACAACTTTGATTTTGCTGCCAATGTTGATGCTGATGTAAATCTAGCGGGTGGATTAGCGTTAGAAACCAGTGACGGTGAGTATTTACCCATAGTAAAAGTGGCACCGGTATACCCAAGACGTGCGTTATCGCGTGGTATTGAAGGCTATGTCATTGTTGAATTTACAGTGACCAAGCAAGGCACAGTGAAAGAGCCACAAGTTATTAAAGCCGAGCCAGAGTCATTGTTTGACAGAGCCGCGATGGATGCAGCCCTTAAATTTAAATATAAACCGCGCGTGGTTAATGGTGAAGCCGTTGAAGTAGCCGGTGTGCAAAATAAAATTTCTTTCCAAATTAATGGTTAATTCTGTTAAGTAAGCAAAGAGTGAACGTGAGGCAATTATGAAATTAAAACTAACAACCAAGCTATTAAAGCTGAGTATATTGTGCACTGTTGCAATCAGTGCCAGTGTTGTTACACCAAGTGCATTAAGTGTACTTCCGGGTGTAAATTTGGCGACAGTACAGGCCGCTGAACAGCAAAAAACAACACGAGTACCCGCACTGCGTGAAAAAGTATACAGCCAATTAGCTCGCGCCCAAAAACTTGCGGATGATGGCGACAGTAAAGCGGGCTTGGCTGCGCTTGACAGCATACAAGCGCGCTCATCAAGTATGAACTCTTATGAAATTGCGATGATGCATAACTTTTACGGGTTTATTTATTACAATGAAAACGACCTTGTAAAAGCGATTGCTTCATTTGAAAAAGTGATTGGCGAAGATGGCATTCCAGAAACGCTTCGTTTGAGCACGACATTTAGCCTTGCTCAGCTTGCTATGGCTAACAGTGACTATAAAAAGGCGATTGCATTTTTAGATAAATGGGATGCCATTAATACTAAGCCTAAAACCGACGCCTATTATTTATTAAGAGCGCAAACCTACTATCAATTAAAAGACTATGAGCAAGGCCTGAGTTACATTACCCAAGCCATTAACTTAAGTGATAGCGAAGGCAAAGTACCAAAAGAAAACTGGCTGGTACTGCAACGTGCTATGTATTACTCACTTAACCAAACGGATAAAGTAGTCAGCGTACTTGAGCGTATGGTAAAGCTATACAACAAACCTGAGTATTGGGTGCAATTAGCCAGTATGTACGGTGAAACTGGGCAAGAAAAACAGCAGCTTAGTGTTTTAGAAGCGGCTTACCAGCAAGGATTTTTAACCTCTAAATCTGACCTAAGACAGCTTGCACAGGTATATTTATATAATCAGCTTGCTTACAAAGCCGCCAGTGTAATGAGTAAGGCAATAGAGCAGGGCATTGCTGAACCAACAGCTAAAAATTATGCCTTTGTAGCCGAGGCCATGATACAAGCTAAAGAAGATGCTAAGTCGATTAGTTACTTTACCAAAGCTGCAGAGCGCTCAGAGCATGGTAAATACGATCAGCGCTTGGCTGAAGTGTATGTAAATACAGAGCAGTATGACGAAGCTACCGATTCAGCGCGAATGGCACTGGATAAAGGCGGCCTTGATTTTGAATCAAATGCGTTTGTTGCTTTGGGAATGGCACAATACAATTTACAAAATTTTGATGCGTCTATTCTTGCGTTTGAACAAGCTGAAAAGCACAAAAAATCGCAACGTTTAGCCCAGCAATGGATCAAATATGTAAAACGCGAAAAAGTGCATGCGCAAACATTAAAAACAGCACTGCTTTAATTTTTATAGTGTGATTATTAGCTCTTAATTGACGCACTAAAAACCATTTCATAATTGCACTACTCAAACCACACTAACATTCGGTTAGTGTGGTTTTTTACTTGCCTTTTAAAAGCAACCAATTGATTTTTAATTAATTAACATTGTCATTTTATGTTTATTAAAGTGTAACTTCATTGTCATATCACTCCCGTATTGTACTTCGTATTCGATAACTCAAGTGACCTTAATGCATGAGTATCGTGCCTTAAAGTGACTTAAGTTATTACTTAAAGCGCTAACACAATAATTAAATACTTTTACGGAGTGAACAATGAAATTATCTGGCTTATTCAAAATCAGCTTAGTGGCTACAGCAATAACACTGGCTGGTTGTGGTGGTGGAGATATTAACGTTACACCTACAACAGTTGATAATAGTGTAGACAATTCAGTGACTAACCCTGGTGGTGATAATGGTGGCGATACAATAAGTTGCGCCACATACACATTAGATGGAGCTACATTTACAGGTGAAGCAGAAGGCGTAAACTGTTTATACAGCCAAGCATTTGCAAGTAATGCAAAAGAAATTACTAGCTCTTTTGTTATCCCTGCGCTAGACGATGGCGGTGCCCATGTATTTGAAGGTGCTTTATTTATAGGTGACGATGTAGACACATCTACAGGCGCTACTATTGATGTTAATGGCCCAACACTGTCTATTGAAGCAGGCGCTACCATTGCGTTTACCAAGCCTGAGAGTTTTATTCGTATTGCACGCGGTGCAAATATTGAAGCAATTGGTGAAGTAGATAAGCCAATTATTTTCACAAGTATTAAAGAAGTTGATGGTGATGATTCAACAACCGCTCAAATTGGGGATTGGGGTGGTGTTCAGGTAAATGGACGTGGCCATTCTATTCGTTGTACAGCGACTGCTGCGGCACAAGACATGTGTAACCACTCAGCTGAAGGTATTGTTTCGTATTATGGTGGTAATGACCCGCAAGATAGTAGCGGTATATTAAAGCATATTGTTATTAAGTATGCAGGATTTGGCGTTGAAGGTGATGAGCTAAATGGTTTAACACTAAATGCTGTTGGATCAGGCACAACAATTGATTATGTTCATGTACATAATGGTTTTGATGATGGTATAGAGCTCTTTGGTGGTAGCGTTAATCTTAAACATATTGTTGTTACTGATACTGGTGATGACGGTATTGACTGGGATGAGGGTTGGAAAGGTTACGGACAGTACATTCTTGTACGTTCAAATGAATATGGAAATCATGGATTTGAAACAGATGGCGCAAAAGTAGATCCATTATCTGCAGACGCACAAGATTTAGTAACGACTGTTTCTAACCCAACTATTGCTAATGCAACCGTTGTTACTACTGGTGATCAAGGTGCTGAAGGGCGTCGTACTGGTGCCGGTATGGAAATGAAAGAATGGGGTAAAGCGCAATTAGCTAATATGTTGTTTGTAAACTCATCATCTGTAGATGGTGCTGGCTGTTTTGATTTATATAATGAAAAAGATAAATCAGGAGATGCTGGTGTGCATGCCAATGCAAACAACGGTGATATCGCATTTATGAGTTCAATATTTGCGTGTGGTAAGAATTTTGAAGACGTAAATACTCCTTTAACTGGCGCATTAGCAAGCTTTGATATAAATACCTGGTTTACTGGTGGCGAAAATAACCAGCTGATTGGTTTTGCTGATTTTGCAAATGTACTTGGTGCTGATGGTGTTTCAACAGCAGCAACTATTACTGATTCACAAGGTACTGCGGTATCTACAACGGCTAAAGACATGAGTGAAGTTGACTCTTTCTTTACTAACGCAGGCTACATTGGTGCACTTAAAGAAGGTGAATCAAGTGAGTGGGCTGATTTTGTAGCCGCATCTTTACAACGCGCTAGTAATTAATCTAGACCGGCTCTAATTATAAGGCGCTCTTGCGCCTTTTTTAAGGGAATTTTAGGTTTAGAGGATATAAATATGAAACATCAAAAGCAGTTTAAAACTAATCTAATAACGTTATCTCTGCTCTCCCTTTTTTCTTCATTTAATTCTTTTGCTGAACAGGCACAAGAAATAATAAATGAAGAAGCGATAGAAGAAGTTGTTGCAACAGGTACGCGCCTTAAAGGCAGTGCTAGTGCCGTAATTGATGAACGTAAAAACCAGGCATTTGTCGCTGATATAATGGGTTCAGAGCAAATATCTAGAACAGGTGATAGCGATGCCGCTTCAGCACTTCGTCGTGTTACAGGCTTATCATTAGTTAACGATAAGTTTATTTATGTACGCGGGTTAGGCGAGCGTTACTCAAGCGTGCGTTTAAATGGCGCAGTTGTTCCAAGCCCAGATCTGACCCGAAATGTAATTCCACTTGATATCTTTCCATCAAGTATTATTGAATCTTTAGCTGTTCAAAAAGCCTATTCGCCTAATATGCCTGCGGCTTTTGGTGGTGGTGACGTTAATATCAGGACGAAAAGCATTCCAAGTGATACTTTATTTAAAGTTGAGATTGGTGCTAGCTATAAAGATACAAACGATGAAGGCTATACATACAATGGCGGCAGTGATGACTGGTTAGGTAAAGATGATGGTACACGCGCATTACCTGGAGCCGTTAAAACGGCGCTAAATACCTATATCAATGGCTTGTCTGATATCTCATATAGAAATATAAGAGACGTCGAGTCAAGACGTCAGGGGGCGGATATTGGTCAAGCAGCTGCAATAGGCTTAAATAAAAGTTTATCAAAAGCACTACCAAGAGATTTTGGCTTAGAAAAAGAAAGCTTAAACCCTGATGCAGGCATTAAAGCTGTGTATGGTGACCGATTTGATAACTTATTTGGCTTAGATGGCTCTTTTGGTTTCTTAGCGTCAGTTGCTTATGAAAATGAGTGGTCTAATGCAGAGAAGTTTAGCGCTGTACTTTCTTCTGTTGACGCATCTGAATCTGAATGTTCAAAAGATAACTTTACTTGTTACTCTGCTACAGAGAAAGAAGTATCAACCAAGCATAATATAAAATTAAATAGCTCTTTAAATTTAGGTTATAAAATTGGCGGCCATGATTTAACAGCCACCTATATGATGCTACGAGATACTGAAGATGAAGCTGCTGTTGCGCTTTACCAAGAGCCTTCAAAGTCATTAAGCATTGATGCTGGGCAATTACAGCGAAGCCACTTAACCTCTTTTGAGGAACGGGAACTTGAAATACTTCAACTTCGTGGAATGCATAATTTAGAGTGGAGTTTTCTTGAGGGTGTTGGTGTAGATTGGCAGTATACTGATTCAACAGCGACGACGAGTATACCTGGCGAGCTTGAAGTAACGGTGCGTGATGAGTACGCCGATGGCGAATATCAACGTACTTTTTATAATGGTAGTTTAGGTGGTAACCCTTACTTGTATCGATTTGTTGAGCTAGAAGACGATGTAGAAAACTGGGGCGTTAATGTTAACAAAGTTTTTTACTTTGATAACGCCGAAGTTGAAATTGCGGGCGGCGGCTATTTTGTTGAAAAAACGCGTGATTACCGTACAGACTTTTTCAACTATCGCTTTAGCCAAACACAGTCTTTAGATTTAGCACAAAGTGAAGAAGAGGCGCTGTCAATTGGTAGTTTCTTTGCAAATGATGCAGTGATCGATTCAACGGATGTCGAGTTATTGTTTCAAGAACCGACAGCCGATGATTACTTAGCAGCGCAAATGATTGATGCTTATTATGGCTCTTTTGATATTACTTTTGCTCAAGATTGGCGTTTAAGTGGTGGTGTGCGTTACGAGGACTTCCGCCAAGTTGCTCTTGCTTTTTCTCGCTCAGCATTTGATCCTGCTTTATTGGCAGATAAATTAAGTGCAGATGCGATAAAACAAGCAAGTGTGATGGAAGATGAGTATTTTACTTCATTATCTATGACTTATAGTCAGCAGTCGTACCAAGTTCGCTTTGGTTATGGCAGCACGGTTGTACGCCCTGATTTGCGAGAGCTAAGCCCTGTTCAATTCCAAGATCCGCTAACCGGTTATCGAACGCTTGGTAACCCATTCTTAGAATCTAGCTATTTAGATAACTTTGATGCACGTATCGAGTTTTATATGGACAATGGTGATAACTACTCAGTTGGCGCATTCTATAAAGATATTGATAACCCAATCGAAGCACTATTAACAGAAAGTGACGGCCGTTTTACTCTTCAGTTTGACAATGCAGATACAGCCTATGTTTACGGTATTGAGGCTGAATGGTTAACGGAGTTGCACAGTGATTTATTAGGAGGTGCTTTTTTTACTTCTGGTAATTTAACGGTTAGTGATTCAGAAGTTGAAATTGCAGAAGAACAGCGCGCCGATCTTACGAATCTAAAGCGACGTATGACTGGCCACTCAAAGTATGTTGCCAACTTACAATTGAATTACGATTCGCATGATGGCATGCACCAAGCTTCAGTTATTTATAATGTATTTGGTGACCGTATTTTAGCTGCAGGTGTTAATAATTTTGATGATGCTTACGAACAACCTTTAAACTCGTTAGACATGGTTTATAGTTACTACCCAACGTTTAATACCACGTTAACACTTAAAGTGAAAAATATGTTGGGACAAAACTTTAAAGTAGAACAAAATGATGTGCTAATTCGTTCTCAAGAAACGCCTAGAGAATTAAGCGTGAGCTTTAGTTACGAGTTTTAAGTAAAAGCCCAAGGATAGGATTTATAACAACGCCTAACTATTCATTAGCCCTGTATTTTATACAGGGCTTTTTTATGTGTATGAAAAATATTTAAGTTACAGTTTATTGACTAGTTTTAGCGTGCTGGTGGTGTTAGCTTAGGGCTGTAAAAATTAAATCTCACGCAATGAATTTTTAATTTTTAATGTATAGGCTCCTTTTATGAATCAAACAGTGGAACAAACAATGAAAAAAGTAGGATTAGTCGGATGGCGCGGCATGGTAGGCTCAGTGTTACTCGAGCGAATGGAACAACAACATGATTTTGCACATATCGACACCACCTTTTTCACCACCTCACAAGCAGGTCAGCTTGGCCCTGAGTTAGCGGGTGCAGCTAAACCGCTTTTAGATGCCAGCGATATTTCTGAGCTTGCAAAAATGGACATTATTGTTACCTGTCAGGGTGGCGATTATACCAATGCGGTGTACCCAAAATTACGTGAATCGGGTTGGGATGGCTATTGGATAGATGCGGCCTCTGCCCTGCGTATGAGCGACGACAGTATTATCGTACTTGACCCCGTTAACAAAGATGTCATTGAACAAGGGCTAGAGCAAGGCGTTAAAACCTTTGTAGGTGGTAACTGCACAGTTTCACTTATGCTACTAGCGCTGGGTGCTTTATTTGAGCAAGACCTAATCGAATGGGTAAGCCCAATGACCTACCAAGCAGCATCGGGCGCCGGTGCACGCAATATGAAAGAACTCATAGCTCAAATGGGGGCTATTCATGCAAGTGTTTCACAGCAACTAGATAACCCAAGTTCAGCTATTTTAGAAATTGATAAAATAGTCAGCGAAAAAATGGCATCAAGCGATTTGCCACAAGACCAGTTTGGTGTGCCACTGGCGGGTAGCTTAATCCCATGGATTGATGTGCCTATGCCAAACGGTCAATCAAAAGAAGAGTGGAAAGCGCAAGTTGAAGCCAACAAAATCTTAGGCTCATCTAAACAACCTGTGCCTATTGATGGTTTATGTGTACGCATCGGTGCAATGCGTTGTCATAGCCAAGCGATGACCATTAAATTACGTGAAGACATTAGCGTAGAAAAAATAGAAGAAATTTTAGCCTCGCACAATGAGTGGGTTAAAGTTATTCCTAATCAGCGTGATATTACCAGTACCGACTTAACTCCAGTTAAAGTAACCGGTACGCTGAGTATTCCTGTTGGCCGTATTCGTAAACTCGCTATGGGGCCAAAATACATTAGCGCCTTTACCGTGGGTGATCAGCTTTTATGGGGTGCAGCGGAGCCACTTCGCCGGATGTTACGAATTATTGTAGACGGTGAGTAATTTTCTAGCCCATCAAGTTAAAGGGTTAGCTAATTGCTAACCTTTTTATTGCCTCTTCGAAACATTCTCATATTATTTCTTGCTCAACCCCTTTAGCCACACTATATTCTTAAGAGTGTTTTTAGAGGTTAACTTCATGAATATATCAAAAAATTAAAGCTCTCCTTTGCATCTGCAATTGCCTTGCGGTTATTAATTATAGCTGCTTTAGTTATTTCCCAAACACAGCTTGATAAATTGCGCACTATGTCATCTATGGTATTTAAAGACATGGAACGCAGTATAGAAACCACTAATAAAACTGTCGAGCTTGCGCATTCGGCGCAGCAACAATTTAGTGAGATCACGGCATCTATCGTTCATATTAGCGATTTAAATACGCAAATAGCCACTGCTGCTGAAGAGCAACAACATGTAGCTGAAGATATAAACCGCAATGTTACTGAAATTAAAAATGCGGCTGATGAGGTGAGTGATATTGCCGTGAGCACCAGTGAAAACGGCAACGAAATGAATCGCCTTTCGTCAATTTTAACGGGATTGGTGGGTAAATTTAAAGTGTAAGGGCAAGCAAATGCATGCCCTTTTTATCCCTGCTACCTATTTTTAAGTAGCTCTTTTAATTCTGCTAGTTGTGCTTTTAATTCGTTTACTTGGCCTTGGGTGGCAGGGAGTGAGTCTATATCGGCTTGCTCTTCTCGTGCATTGCGATGCTCTTCACTCATCACTTCTAAAATAGCGCCAACCATCATATTTAAAAACACAAATGCAGTTAAAAAGATAAAGGTTAGGTAAAAAATCCAACTTAATTTGTACACGGCCATGGTTTCGTACATGACGTCAGTCCAATCTTCAAAGGTGGCTATTCTAAACAGGGTGAGCATAGAAATAGACACATCGCCCCAAAGTACCGGATTTATATCAGCAAACAACATACTGCCAGTGGCGGCATAAATATAAAATATAACGAACATGAGTAGTGCTATGTAGCCCATTTGAGGTATTGCTTTTATTAGCGAATTTACTAATAAGCGCAGTTCTGGGATCATTGAGACTAATCGTAACACGCGGAAAATACGCAGCAGTCGAGCAATAAAAATAGTAGAGCCTGCCGCGGGGTATAAACTTCCGATCACGATAATGAAGTCAAAAATGTTCCAACCTTTGGAAAAAAAGTTCTTGATACCTTTGCTGGCAATATAGCGAATAATCAGTTCAATTAAGAAAAACACCGTTATGCCTATATCCATCCAATGTAGAACGAGTTCGGCGGTTGGGTGCAATGAATAAGTATGTGCGCCCACAGTCAATGCAGAAACAACAATAACTGCAATAACAAATGATTGAAATAGTTTACTTTTATCGATACGCTGGAACAGCTCTTGTAACTGCGACAACATCATAACGTGCCCTTAACGGTTATAAATACAAAACCAGTGCAATATACAGCAAAAATAACGAAAATCAGTAGTTTTCCCGTTAAAATAGTAGGAATTTTGAATGTTAAATAATAAGTTAAAATATATACTTTCGTTATCCGCATTATTGGTGTTAGCGGGATGTAGCAGCGATAGCCGCTACCATGAAATTCAATCAGCGCGGTTGGGTGAATGCAGCTACATGGCAGATAAGGAATACCATGAGTGTGTTAAACAGCAGCAAGACAGTTACAAAGAATTTAAAGAACAACAAGCTCGCGAGCAGCAATAAACGATGACCAAAACCCAAAAGCAGCTAGATAAACGTATTCGTCAGCAATTAACGCTCGCTTGTGAGCAAATAAAAGATACTGTGGAGGACTTTAGCTTTCTTACCCATTCAGCAGACTTAAACAATTTACCTTCTAAGTTTAAAGTAAGTTGTTATTTTATTGATGATATTGCACTAGAGCAGGCTAAACAAAAAAATCAGTTTGATTACATTGAGCAGCTTATTTGTAATGCGTTAGCCAGCTTGAACATACACATTAAAGCCAATGCCATTTCATTTTCTAAGCAGCCATAATGTGTACGATGGGTTTTGTTTATTTTTCACATTAGCTTGAATTAGGCATTTATAGAGCCTTTAAAAGCTTTAATATGGAGTGATTTTATTAAGCAGGCTATAATCCCCAAAAATAGCAAAAGAGATTATATATGGCTGTTCCAACACGTTCACAAATAACACCCGGCACTGAGGTTAATATTGTGCTTAAACAAGATCAACGCAGTGGTACTTTAACCAATGGTATAGTGTCGCGTTTATTAACTAAGTCACCTAATCATCCGCACGGTATTAAAGTACAGTTAGAAGATGGTCAAGTAGGTCGGGTAAAAGAGATCATTGCATGAGCGATTTAACCTTAACTGATTTTTGGCGATTGGTAACGGTAAATGACAGAACCGCAGAGCCTGAGTCTGTATGCCAATCCCTTAAGGCTGCATTGAGTGATTTATCCGACGAGCAGCTAATTGAATTTGATAAACAGTTTAGTATTTGTATGCGCCAAAGTTATACTTGGGATTTATTTGGTGCGGCGTTTGTAATGGCTGGTTGTAATGATGAATATGGTTTTTCTGAATTTCGTTGTTGGCTCATTTCTCGGGGGGAAGCGGTATTTAAAGCCGCACTAGAAAACCCAGATAGTCTAGCTCAGTGCACACCACTTTATTTTTTAAACGAGCAACCTTACCCGTACTTAGATGAGTATGACCTAATTGCAGGTTTGTTATATGAAGAACGTAATGACGATGAGTTACCGTTTATCCCATCAGGGCTTGAGCAACCTAAAGGTAAGCGCTTTAAAGACAAGCCTAAGTTTTTAAAACAAAATTACCCGCAATTATTTGCTAAGTATTGGCAGTAATCGCCCACTTTTGACTATGAATGCATTACTTTGGGTTAGGGGTAATGCATTTTACGTTGCTTAGATTTTGATCCAGCTTGCGCTATTATTCACATCCTCTTATTTCACTAACTGAACTGTTTTAAAATCTAATCGTATTTGCTGTGAGCTACGTATTTTTAAATACAGTTTAAAGACGTGTTTATGGTATAACGACTTCACATCTTTTATAGTAAATCTCTGTTATAGTTAGAAATAGCTAAGCATAGTCACAGTGCTTGATCATATTTGATACACGAGGATAGAGCCTATAATGAAATTTTTCACACTGGTTTTACTTATCATAAGCCTTTTTAGCTGTTATGCAGTGGCAGGCCCAAGTAATAAAACTCGCTTTATTCCGCTGTTACAAACTAAGCTGGGTAATTACGAAGTGACCTCCAGTAATTCTGGGTTATGTACTAATAGCCGATTACAATTTAATAACCCTGAAGATCCTGGGCAAGGTTTTAGCTTAGGCAAAGAGATTTTGTTTAACTCCTTACACAATGGTACTCGTACCATTGAAAAACCAAATTATTGTTTTATTACCAGCTCGCTAAAATATAAAACAGATGGCCTAGAAAATAGCTTACGCATGAGCCGCTGTGATAATCCTATCCATGAAGGAACGATTAAACAAAGCATTACTTTTTTAACCAGCAATACGCTTAAATACACATTGGACAATCCGAGTGTAGAATGTGAATTTATTAAAGTTGCCGACTAACACTGTATTTTTGGAATATCACGCCAACGAGTCGTGTATTGCGGCGATAAAAAAGCCCTGTTCATATGCCAATGATCATTTAATTGACTGCTCGCCACGTTAAGCATTCCTTTACCGTATCTATAATTAATAGCATCTAAACAGTTCATTAACTGCGGGTTATCGGTTTGCTTATCAAATAAATGATGTTGTTGAAACTGCTGTGGGCTGAGCTCTAATGCGCCCACACCACATTTATAAAATCGAATTCCCGGTTGATATATTTGCTCAAAACTCTTTGATACCGCATTGGCCATAACGCGGGTATCGTTAGTGGGCGGATCAAATTGATACATAACTGACTTTTTATAAAAGGCGTGTTCATGTGATGAGCTGGCAGCAAAAATATAAATACGATGAGTTAGCGACTGTTGAGCTCTTAATTTTTGTGCAACTACACTAGCATGATTTATTAGGGCGGTTTTAACTGCATCGGGGTCGCAAAGTCGCTGACCAAAACTACGTGTTGAAAAAATAGCTTGTTTATCTTGGCGTACATCATCCCAGTTTAAACAGGTAATGCCGTTGAGCTCGTTAATTGTGCGCTCAAGCACCACACTAAATTGGCGACGAATAGTTTTTGGGCTTTGCTCAGCCAGTTGCCACGCGGTATGAATGTCCATGAGAGCCAGCTTTTTAGCTAAACGTTTGCCCACCCCCCAAACATCTTGGCATTGCATTCGTTGTAAAATAGTGCGGCGACTTACTTCATCGTCAATCACTGCAACACCATTAAAGCCAGTTAGTTTTTTAGCTGCATGGTTAGCGGCTTTGGCTAAGGTCGGTGTTGGGCCAAAGCCAACCCCAACAGGGAGTTTGGTTTCGCGCCATACAGTACGCCTAATTAGTTGCCCGTATGCTTGCCAATCGTTAATTAAAGGTTGATAACCATTAAAGTGTAAAAACGATTCATCGATACTGTAAACATGCTGGGTGTCACAAAAGCGGCCAATTACACTCATCATCCGGTCGCTTAAATTAGCGTATAGTTCATAGTTACTAGAGCGTACAACCACATTGTTTTGTTCTAGTAACTGCTTAACTTTAAAGTAAGGGCCAAATTTAGGAATATTAAGCTTACGCGCAATTGGGCAGACCGCACACACACAGCCGTCGTTATTGGTAAGCACCACTACCGGCTTTGAGCGAATGGCGGGATCAAATACCTTTTCAGCACTGGCGTAAAAAGCAACGGCATCAACTAAGGCATACATGAAAGTAACTCAGGGCTTTGGCGATGCAGCCTAATAGAGCGAGTTACCACACCTTCAAGCTGAAACTCATCTGACTCAGTTAATTGCACCGGCTTATAAGCAGAAGAGGCTGATAGCAAGCGTGC
The DNA here is from genome assembly GCF_023161865.1 of Pseudoalteromonas sp. 2CM36K. Classification (NCBI taxonomy): domain Bacteria; kingdom Pseudomonadati; phylum Pseudomonadota; class Gammaproteobacteria; order Alteromonadales; family Pseudoalteromonadaceae; genus Pseudoalteromonas; species Pseudoalteromonas sp. 2CM36K. Next base: position 22,055 of record NZ_JALNTK010000022.1, on the reverse strand, counting down.
ATTGGTCTTATCAAGCAGCTTACACACAAATAAACCATTTAAGTTAGCCACAATAACATCGCCATCTTTTGGTATTTCAGCCCGGTCAACCAACAGTAAGTCGCCCTCAAAAATACCAATTTCTTGCATAGAGCACCCAGACGCTATCCCAATAAACGTGGCATCAGGGTGCTTTATTAATAACTCATCAAGTGAAACGCCAAGCTCTGTATATTGTGCTGCAGGTGACTCAAATCCGCATACACCGGCCTCTATATAAATGGGAATAACAAACATAACACAACCTAAAACGAATATACTGTATAAATGTACAGTATATTCGTTTTATATAAGTTATGCCAAGTAATGGATCTGCGATCAATCCATATTTTTGATCATTTGCTGAGCTGTATCTAAGAAGTCATTGATTTGCTGTGGGTTTAAGTTTTTACACATTTGCGCATTTACATACTGCTCAGCGTTTAATAATTTGTTGTAAAGCGTGCACCCTTGTGCGGTAAACGACAGAATAAAACAACGCTTGTCATGCTCACTGGCATTTTTATGAATTAAGTTTAGCGTGAGCAGTTCTTTCACTAATCGTGCTATTTGGGCTTTGTCGCGTTGGGTTTGATTCACAATATCGTTAGCAGTGCACTGAGGTGTCGCTGCAATAATATGCAGACAACGTACATGCATCGCGTTTAATCCAAGCTCACCTGCATTAATGGCTTCGCGTATGGTAACGCGATAACTTTGCATTAAAGCAAATAATGTATTGGCCAATGAAGAGTTCATAATAAATCCATAATAGTTGACAAAGTCAATTAAATCACTATAGTTGATTTTATCAACCAATGGGGCGTTGTGCAATTCATCATTTTAGTGAGGTAAATTTACATGGGTAAAAAAGTACGCAAAGCAACCGTATTAAGCACAAAGCAAATAACCCCACATTTACAACGCATTATTGTCGGCTCATATGAGTTTAACGACCTGAGTGAGCAATACATTGGTAACTACGTTAAGGTGCTTATTCCACAAAATGGCCGCGTTGACTTTAATATTAAAACTACGTGTATGCGTTCATACACTATAAGGCATGTTGATGAGCACACTGGTGCACTTACCCTCGACTTTGTGATAAATATGCACCAAGGCCCAGCCACTAATTGGGCTAAAGAAGCAAAAGTAGGCGATGAAGTGGGTATAGCAGGGCCAGGCCCTAAAAAGTTGGATAACTATGATCATTCATATTATCTATTACTTGGCGATTTAACTTCGGTTAATGCAATTAAAGGCTACGTGCAACAATTGCCTATAAACGCAAAAATTGACGCGATTATTCATGCACCAACAAAAGATGATGTGATTAGCTTAGACTCCTCGCGTGATATAACTTGGTTAATAACAAATAACCCCGATACAGATATGATAAACGCATTAAAATCGCTACCACTTAGTGAGCAACAACCTATTGTATTTATGGCACTTGAAGCCGGATTAGTCCGTAAAGCAAAAACCATATTAACTGATGAATTAGCTATACCGCGCAGTCAAATTGTTGCATCGGGCTATTGGAAAAAAGGGCTTGATTCAGAAGCTTATAAACTAAAGCGTCAACACGCTGCGGCTAAAAATAGCTAACTTAATTGTTGTTCAATCACATCGCTATTTAGCTTTTAAAAGGCAAGGCGCCTTGAATTGACTGTCATACACACCCATCTCTTAGCGTAGACTCATTATTTATGGCTAGCGCTATAAATCGCTATTTAATTTGGAGGTGCTACTTTGTTATCAACCATTCCTTTTTCGTTATTAGAACTGGCGCCTATGCCTAAAGGTGCCACTGTGAGTGACACCTTAAATAAAAGTACAGCCTATGCGCAAAAAGCTGAGGAACTCGGTTTTAATCGTTTTTGGTTAGCCGAGCATCATAATATGCCTGGGATTGTTTGTGCGGCTACTTCAATTTTGGTGGGGCACATAGCCGGTCACACTAAAAAAATACGCGTAGGGTCGGGTGGAATTATGTTACCTAATCATGCTCCTTTAGTTGTTGCTGAGCAATTTGGCACCTTAGAAAGTTTATACCCAGGTCGAATTGATTTAGGGTTAGGGCGCGCCCCAGGTAGCGATCCTGTGACAAGTCGTGCATTAAATAACGATATCAGCCGTGCTGAAAACTTTCCTAATGAAGTGAGCGAGTTACAAACATTATTGGGCCCTTATGAGGGAACTAAGCGCGTGCGAGCAATACCTGGTGAAAACACCAATGTTCCCATTTGGCTTTTAGGTTCAAGTTTATTTAGTGCGCAATTAGCTGCACAAAAAGGATTACCCTATGTATTTGCGGGGCACTTTGCACCGCGTTTTGTGCATGATGCAGTAGCCTTGTATAAACGAGAATTTAAACCATCAAGTGTATTAGCTAAGCCTTATGTCATGTTGGCATTACCTTTAGTGGCTGCCGATACAGATGAAGAAGCACAGTACTTATCAACTACATCTAAGCAGCGAGTGTTATCGTTAATTAGAGGCGACGAGTTGTGGTTAAAACCCCCAGTAGAAACAATGGAAGGTTTGTGGAGCGAACAAGAGCGCGCTCATGTTGAGAGCTTTTTAGGGTTAAGTGTTACCGGTGGGCCAGCCAGTATTAAACACAAGTTAGAAATGATCGTAAATCAATTAGGGGTCGATGAGCTTATATTCACCAATGACTTATTTGATAATGAAAAACGCCATAAGGCGCTTGAAATTTTAATGCAAATAAAACACGGATAAGCAATTGGTTAAGCAAGCGTACACTCAACGCTTGTTATGCTATTAAACAGATTAAAGTTGATTACGTCGGGGCCATTTTACATTATTTTAAAAAGTGGCAATGAAAAAGCTTGTTCTGTTTTTTCAATAGAACTGATTTAAACAATCAATTTTAATTATGAATATTGAGCGATTATTATAAGGGTATGCAACACAATTCAGCTAAATAAATAGGAAGGTAAAGCGTGAAATCTCAAAACAGTACGACACCCCATTCATGCAACGACTCAGTGCAGCCAAAAGTAGCGCTGATAGCAGAAGGTGGCGGACAACGAGGGATATTTACCGCGGGTGTACTCGATGCTTGGTTGGAGCAAGAGTATGATCCATTTGACTTGTTTATTGGCACATCTGCAGGCTCTCAAAACTTAACGAGCTATTTGGCACGTCAAAAAGGCTATGCTAAACGCCTGATCAGAGGCCTTTCGCGTCATAAACGTTTTTTTCAATTAGGTCGCGGCCTAATGGGCAAACATATTGTTGACCTAGATTGGTACTTTGATAAAACTACCGAAGTGAACAGAGCGCTTGATTTTAAAACCGCAAAAGCCAGTTTAGGTGACCGTGAGCTATTAATTACCGCAACTAATGCCCGTGATCGCAAACCTTATTTTTTATCCCCAACAGGGGAAGGCCAACAATGGCGAGAACTATTAAAAGCGTCAAGTGCACTGCCATTTTTATATAAGCAAGGTGTAAAATTGACGCCGTGGTTAAATGCATTAGCCGCAAATGAATTAGGTAAAACCGAGATACAGTCAGAGTCTGATTTTTACTTAGACGGTGGCCTTGCCGCACCGCTTCCTGTACGCGAAGCCTATAATCGTGGCGCACGCAAAATTGTGGTTATACGCACCGTTGATGAAGCTTTTCAGGCTCAATCAGCATGGATAAGTAAATTAAAATCATTTGTTGAAGTATCTGGCTATTGCCCAAAAACAATAGATTACTTATTACAACATGAGCAAGCCTACGAAGATGAGTTAGCATTTATTGCTAACCCACCAAAAGATGTAGAAATAATCCAAATTTTTGCAAATCAAAAGCTTTATAGTAAGTTATTAGGCAGCTCAAATGATGACTTACGATTTGACTATAAACTTGGTTTAGCAGCAGGTCATAACTACTTAAAAAACCATCACCCAGCTCAGGATGATTATAAACACAGCTACATAGCGTAGCTGTATATTAACGCTTAAACTTAAATTACCACTTAAGTTTAAGCGTTGGTAAAATACCTCGGAAAATTAAAACTATGCTTTTTTTAAACTTATCGATGGCTTTTTATTGCTAATCGTCGCCCCTAATAAAATAAGTACTAAAGCTATAAATACTGAGCAACTAAAGGGAGCCTGCGAGGCGAGTATTAAAATAAAGGTAGAGAGCACCGGCGTTAAAAAACTCAATGAGGCTAATAGCGATCGGTTACCAAATTTTAAACCATAGTCCCATAAATAAAACGCCCCGCCTACAGGGCCTAATCCCAATAAAATAGCACCTAGCCATTGTGAGACAGACAATCTAATAACGGTTGTTTCAAAAAAAAAATGTGCAAAAAGGGCAAGCACTGCCACAATAAGTGAAAGCCAGCCTATGTCATCTACATGGCTATCAAATTGCGACATTAAATAAGAATAACTAGACCACAGTACCGCGCAGCAACCTGCAAAAAAATACCCTAAGTAATACTCACTATTGATAGATAATCCACTGCCATCGGTAATTAAACTAAGCGTACCTAAAAACCCCAATAATCCGCCCAATATTGCTTTAAATTTAGACCCTGGGGTAGCCACAAATACACCCAGTAATAATGGCCAAAGATACACTATTAAACTTACCTCAATTAAAGGGCCGTATTTTAAAGCCATAAAATAACAAAAGTGAAAACCAAATAAGCCAGTAACACCTATTATAAGTTGTTTTTTAGAAAGCTTAGGAGGGGTTAATAATGGCTGTTTTGAAGCAAAACGTTTTACTAATAAAATAATAAAAGAGAGTGCAAAGCACATAAAAAGTAACTGAAAAGCCGGGAGTGCTTTGGTTAAATTACCCAGTAAAGCTAAAAGCCCCCACGAAAATATTGCTAAAAAACCTATGTATGTTGCCATTAATTACCCTCCGTAAATACTATTTACTAAGTGTATCAGTTGAGGCTTTTAAAAATGTGCTAAAAAGACGGTGCTATTGTTTGTTATGACGCAATTTAACCTAAGTTATGCTTAAGCTTGATTTATTATCTCGTGTTTAGATTATCTACATTACTGCTTTTCAAATGCTTTAGGTGGCTGCCCAAAGTATAAATTAAACCGGCGGCTAAACGCAGAGGCATCGTTATAACCAATGCGCTCGCCTACTAAAGCAATCGGTAAGTCTGAATGGGTTAAAAGGGCGCGAGCGTGCTGCATTCGCAACATAGTTAAATATTGCAGTGCACTCATAGTGGTACTTTTTTTAAATACAGTTTTAAATTGCGTAACGCTTAAACAGGCTATATCAGCCAGCTCTTTTAACGTGTAGGGGTACGCTAAATTTTGCTTAACAATGGTTATTACATTATCTATTCGCTTATCAATATTACTGTGGCTACTTTGCTCACAAAGTAATAAGTAAAATAAATCAAAGGTTGAACTAGTAAGCTTGTCGTCGTTAACAAAAAGCAATTGCTGCTCTATAAATTGTAAGTAACTTAATAAACGGCTATCTATTGAGATTTTAGGGCATAAAAGATGAATAAGGTTTTGAGGTAGCGCGTCTAAATCTGCCACAATAAAACGCGCGGATTCATCGGCCGTAAAGGCATGCACCACGTTTTTCTCTATAATGATACAACTACCCGTACTAACCGTTGTTTTAAAGTCATTATTTAATGTTATGTGTATTTCACCGTGTAGGGGTAACACGAGTTGATGGTAATTATGCTGGTGGCGCTTTATATCTTGCGAATAATACCGAATAGAAAGCTTATTCATTGCGTACTCCAATATCTAATACATAAACCGAGTATTGCCTAAAATACTTTTAGTAAAACATAGCGTTAATAAACCTAAGTAGATGATAATAATATACTGGTTTCGCTATTTAAAATGCCTTCTATTTCGCGTACTTGCCTGAGTATGCCATCAAACTCACCTAAATTTGCCGCCTGTATTTCAGCCACTAAATCCCAAGCGCCATTGGTGGTATGTAACTTTGTTAGCTCGGGTATACCGCGCATGGCTTTAATTACCTGCGATGTAGATTTACCAACCACTTCCACCATCATAATGGCTCTTACCGCTTCGGTTTCTATGTGTTCGTGTACACGCACCGTAAAGCCTAATATAGCACCCGATGAAACCAAACGGTCTAAGCGGTTTTGTACCGTCCCGCGCGACACTTTTAAAACATCAGCTAAAGCAGAAATAGAAGCACGGCCATCTTTTCTTAATTCAGCTATTAACGCGTTATCTAATGAGTCGTAAATATAAGGGGTCATAAAAAGTCTCGCTATTTTTCGATACAAATTACTAAATTTGCACATTAAAGCATAGCAAAATGATAAAAAATAATATCATTTGTATAAAATATTGGCATTTTAACTGGCATCTGTAGTCGATAAACTTATTTCAATTAGTTCATATTTTTATTACAGAGGTATACATGAGTCACTTTATCGTACAGCCAAAACAAGGTGTTCCATTTGTTAGCGTACAGGCAATGGCTAAACTTATAAATAAAGTAGGCATAGAAAATGTGCTATTAGAGCTCACCCAAAAATTAAAGCAAGACTTTGCTCGCTGGCACGAATTTGATAAATCACCACGTTATGCAGCGCACTCTCCAGATGGCGTAATAGAGCTTATGCCCGTAAGCGATGGCAAAATGTTTAGCTGTAAATATGTAAATGGCCACCCAAAAAACACCTTTAAGGAGCTTCAAACCGTCGCGGCCTTTGGTATTTTATCGGATGTTGATAGTGGCTATCCGGTTATGATCAGTGAAATGTGTTTACTGACTGCACTACGTACCGCAGCTACATCAGCATTGGTGGCTAAATACTTGGCACCTAAAAATTCAACAACGCTGACATTAATTGGTAATGGTGCACAGTCTGAGTTTCAGGCACTCGCTTTTAAAGCCGTATTAGGTATTACTCACATTCGCTTATACGATATTGATAAAAATGCCTCACAAAAAGCCTACAACAATTTAATTGACTATGGCTTAAATGTAACTCTATGCAATAGCGCAGAAGAAGCCGTGCAAGGCGCGCACATTATTACCACCTGCACAGCCGATAAAAAAAATGCCACTATTTTAACCAGCGATATGATCCCCCAGGGCGTGCATTTAAATGCCATTGGTGGCGATTGCCCTGGTAAAACAGAGCTTGATTCACAATTATTAGCGCGCGCAAATGTGTTTGTAGAGTACGAACCGCAAACCAGAATAGAGGGCGAAATACAGCAAATGAGCGATACCTTTGCCGTAACAGAGTTTCATAAAGTAATTAATAAACAAGCACCTGGGCGTACAAGTAACAACGAGCTTACTATTTTTGATGGGGTAGGTTTTGCAAGCGAAGACTTTACCGCGCTGGTGTATATTAAAGACGCGCTGGTGGCTGCTGGTGAGTTTGAACTACTTGATTTAATTACACAACAAGCCGATCCCCGTAATCTATTTTCGGTACTAAATACGGCTGATACACCTAGCATAACCAAGCAAGAGCAAGTGGCATGAGTTATATAAAGCAAGCACCAAGCGCTGTGGTTATGGTGCGACCGCATCACTTTACATCTAACCCACAAACTATGTTAGACAACACGTTTCAAAGCACCTGTAACTCAAAAAATCAGGGGCAGCTCGCTTTTGACGAAGTTACTAATGCGGTTAAATTATTACAAAACGAAGGCGTCACTGTTCATTTATTTGAAGATGAGCATACACACACGCCGGACTCAGTGTTTCCTAATAACTGGTTTTCAACACATCAAAGTGGTGAGCTAGTTGTTTATCCAATGTATGCAGAAAACAGAAGATTAGAATATCGAAAAGATATTATTGATTTTTTGACTAATCACTATAAAGTGTCATCTCTGACTGATTATTCGTTTTTAGTGAAAGAAAATGCGTTTTTAGAAGGCACCGGGTCGCTTGTTATTGATCACCCACATAAGCTTGCTTATGCAGTAGAATCTAAGCGCACTACAAAAACTGTGGTAGATACAGTGTGTGAACAACTTAAGCTCAAACCTGTTGTATTTAATGCTTATGACGAACAAGGCACTGCGATTTATCATACTAATGTATTAATGTGTGTAGCAACAGAGTTTGCCATGATCAGCCTAGATATGGTGCCAATAAGTCAGCATAAACAATTAACTAGCCATTTTTTACAAAGCCATTTAGAAGTTATCAACTTAACAAATGAGCAAATAAATAGCTTTTGCGGCAACGCAATAGAGCTACAAGGTACAAATGGCCGTATTTTAGCACTCTCACAAACGGCGTTTAATGCACTTACAACCGAACAAAAAGCAGCAATACAACAAACAGCTAAACTTGTTTCGTTACCTATACCAATCATAGAGTCGGCGGGAGGTTCGGTTAGATGCATGATTGCTGGCATACACCTGAAAAGTAAATAACCTACCACTAAGTCTACATATTTAAGGCAGCTAAGCTGCCTTAATCTATGGCTAACATGCATAATAAAATGCCTCACACTCTAAAAAGTTTGAGTAAAAACATAATAAATACAAAAGGATTAGCCCATGTTCGATACCGTTGTAAAAAGTGTAAATGGCCTACTATGGGGAGACGGTCAAATACTGATTTACATACTACTGTTTGCAGGTATATGGTTTTCGGTACGGTTAAAAGCAATTCAACTAATAAAATTTAAACACATGTTTAGCCTTTTAAAAGGCAGTAGCAAGTGTAAAAAAAACGACATTTCATCATTTCAGGCATTATGTACCGGGCTATGTGCACGAGTAGGTACAGGTAATTTAGCTGGGGTAGCCGTTGCCATATCACTAGGCGGAAGCGGCGCCATATTTTGGATGTGGGTTATTGCCATACTTGGCATGGCAACCGGCTTTGCCGAAAGTGTATTAGGACAGGTGTATAAAGTACGCGATAGTAGTGGCGAGTTTAGAGGCGGCCCCGCATATTATATTCAGCAAGGTTTAGGCAGCCGTGCCTTTGCCATTGTGTTTGCCGCGTGTTTATTTTTAGGTTATGGTTTTACCTTTAGCGCCATGCAAACCAACACCATTACAGACGCACTTAACTATGCATTTGAAGTACCTACCTTTTACTCTGGTTTAGTTATTACTGTATTAGCAGGCTCAATTATACTTGGCGGCTTTAAAGCAATAGCTCGCTTTGCTGAACGTGTAGTGCCATTAATGGGCATATTATTTGTTGCCGCCGCCGTAATTATAACGCTTATAAATTTACCGCAAGTACCTGCCATGCTCAAAGATGTGTTTTTATCAGCGTTTGGCCTGCAAGAAGCCGGCGCAGGTGCAATGGGCGCAGCCATTAAAAATGGTATTCAACGTGGTTTATACTCTAACGAAGCCGGCGCGGGGAGTGTGCCCCATGCTGCAGCAAGCGCAAGCCCGATTCCTAATCACCCAGTAACACAAGGCTATATACAAATGCTTGGTGTATTTTTTGACACCATTGTACTTTGTAGCTGTACAGCCGTTGTTATTTTATTAGCAGATATAGATATTAGCGGCGAAATGGAAGGCATACGTTTAACGCAAAGCGCCATGACCGCACACTTAGCACAAGGCGGCGTATATTTTGTTGCGGCAGCCATTACCTTATTTGCTTTTACCTCGGTGGTGGCCAACTACGCTTACGCCGAAAGTAACCTGCATTTATTTAAGCTCGACAACAAAGTAGGGCGCACAATTTATACATTACTTTATTTATCAATGATGCTTTGGGGCGCATCGGCATCATTAAAAGAAGTCTGGGACTTAGCCGATATTGCATTAGGGTTAATGACAGTGGTTAACGTAATCGCTATTATATTGCTCACGCCAACTATTTTGTCTGTTACTAACGACTACCACACACAAAGAGACAAAGGCATAGAGCCAGAGTTTAAGGTAAAAAACGTAAAAGTGCAGGGCGAATGTGAAGACGGAATTTGGGATTAAGGTTAAAGTTTAAAAGTTTTATATTGCATAAGTATTCACTTTTAAGTTTGGCTTAAACAACATTAAGCTGCGACTCTACAGGTAGTATTTTTAGATGATCGACATTTATGCAGGTAAAACTGCAGCAAAAATAATAAACGAACAAGGGTTTAAACCTGAGCTTTTTACCTCGTTTTTAGGGGCAAGTGGTGGCCCTAAATGGTTTACCTTGTTTGGTTTAGATAAATATATATTTGGCGAATTTTTTAAACACCGTACTCAACCGCTTAATTTAATTGGATCATCGGCAGGGGCTTTTCGTTCTGCGTGTTTTGCACAAAACGAGCCTGTTGCTGCCATTGAGCGTTTAGCAAAATCGTATTCGCAAACGCGGTATTCTAGTAATAAACCAACACCCGCTGAAATTACACTAAAAGCTCGCTCATTATTAGATGATGTATTTGGGGAGCATGGCGTAACCGAAATTTTAAATAATCCTATTTTTAAAGCGCATTTTATAGTGGCAAAATCGAATGGCTTTATTGCTAGTGAAAATAAATTAATTCAACTTTTAGGTTTATCAAAAAGTTACATGCTTAATCGGGTTAACCGAAAATTATTAGGCTCGCAGTACGAGCGATTTATTTTTGGTGCGCCAAACAGCAATTTATCAATAACCGACAGTTATAATTTTAAAACGCAAAACATACCACTTAGCCAAACAAATTTAAAAGATGCCTTATTGGCATCGGGCTCTATACCACTAGTAATGCAAGGCATAAAAAATATTGCCGGTTCGCCACCAGGAATTTACCGCGATGGCGGCATTATTGATTACCACTTTGATTTAAAAATTAATAACCCAGGCTTAATTTTGTATCCGCATTTTAATTCAGATCCAAAAGCAGGGTGGTTTGATAAAAATTTAAAACGTAAAGTGGCGCCACAAAATTACGATAACATGGTGATGATCTCCCCATCAAAAGAATTTATAGCCGGCTTACCTTACGGAAAAATCCCAGACAGAAACGATTTTACCGATCTCGATGCAGACACACGTATTAAATATTGGAATACCGTTTTTAGTGAAACTGAAAAATTGGCTGAAGCGTTGGATAAGAGATTATTTAAAGATAAATTTGATTGGAAGTCGTATTTGTAATTTATTATATGAAATTATAGTACCCATCAATTCCTGTTCGTAAAATGAAAACTAAAGGTGTAGAGCTTTTTTACTAATAGATTTAGTTAATTTTAAATTCACTAAATATCATTAAATGGGTACCTGCTAAAAATTCTTTTTAATAAATAATTTATCATGAAGTAAAAATTGCCATTTTACTGTAAAAATAATTAGTAACACAGGCAATTGCAAAATAAGCTGTCCTATTTGCCATGTTTACAAAAACATAAAACCAAGAAGTTTCATTGTACAGGTAAGCAATTTTCAAAGATAATTTGCTAGAGCTATAATGTAAATAAACAAATAAACTATTACCTAACAACGAAATAAAAAATAAAAATGTTAGCAATCGATAGAGCAAAGCTGTTGTCGATAATATTAATTTTATCAATCATAGTGTAAAAATATGCGAGAGAGATTGCAGCAAGGCCTGAATGAGGAAATTTGAAATATTCAGATGTTTGTTTGTGTTTTTTATAATCTGTTAAGCTTCCTGTTAAACTCAATATCTAGTAATTAATTTGTAAATCAAATGACTATTGGTCTTATGCTTTAACTTACAATAAGCTGATGACATTATACTGTTATAATAGAAAATCATATAATTTTTTCAATAATTCTATTGATGGAAGTAAATGTGTATATTTTTGATCACCATTTTAATGGCTGTTATTGACGTATGCTAACGCTCAATAATGCATTTAAATAATACAACCCATAAATTACGTTATGTTAAATAGTTTAGTTTATAAGAAAGCGAGCGTGATTATACAAAACAGCCCGCTTTTAGGAGAGTCATTAAGTGTTAATTTAGTTCAGAATCTACCCAAAATTTAGTACCTTTTAAAACGGCTTGCAGTGCAAGGCCGCTTTCGGTTAAAGAGTAAACAGTTACTTGGTCAGCAATAGCTTCGGCAACTAAAGCGCCACCTTTATCTTGGTATTTTGCAGCAGCATCGGCATTACCACCAAACGCCCAACCATGTTTAATAAATCTATTTAACGCTGCTTGATCGTGAAAAACCATCACAATATTGAAATCTTTAACACCTAAACCTAAGCCTAAACCAGCTTCACCCATATTCATATAGGTAGATTTTCCGGTTAGGTTGTTTTTTACTACACCGTACCCACCACCAAAACTGGCTAAAATAACATTTACATTGGCATTATCAAAAACAGCATATCCGGCAGAGTTGGCGATTTGGGTTTTAACATCTGGTTTTTTTTCGTATAGAGCAGTTAGTGTATTCGATTTCATACTTTGTACTAAAGCACGTTTTTCTCCAGGGGAAGCACTGCCTGTAGTAGCACAACCTGTTAGTAATACACTTATTGTAAGTAGGCCTAACACTATAAACTTTTTCATAAAACTTTCCTTGATAAGATTCATACCAAAACACAACAATGTTTAAATAAATACACTTTTACTATGTCCAATACTAGACAGTATCGGACTTTAAGGTTAACCTATAAGTCTATTATTTTCTTATATATTTTACTATTATGCTTGTTGCTCTGGTCGATACATTTAAACAATTACGTTATCAAATAGCTCATCTTGAAGATAATACACTCTCATCAGAATATCCAGAACTAGCCTCTTTTATACAGCAAGTCAGCTTGACTGTAACTGAATCAAAGGCTGATCTTAATTTTTTATACCAGTTTTTATATGTTTATGGCCGAAAATCTGAGGCAACCTATAGCCGTTTTCGTAATGAGTTGGAACGGTTTTATTTATGGTCATGGCTTATAGCTGAAAAATCTGTATTTGAACTTAAGCGTGAAGATATTGAAGCCTATATTGATTTTATGGTTGAACCGGATAAAAAATGGGCATCTACATCTGTTCAATGGCGTTATAAAGATGAGCAAGGAATTCGTCGGTTAAATCAAAATTGGCGCCCTTTCATGTTAAAAGAATCTATTGCGAGTCAGCAAACATTATCGGCCATGTTTACTGCCCTCAATGTATTTTATAAATTCGCTATTTTAGAAGAAAAAACCTTTGCTAACTTTGTACCTGTTGTTAAAAAAAATAGTCCCTACTTGGTTGTGCAATCGCAAATACAAATCCCCGATACATTAAGTGATATTCAATGGGAATATGTATTTGGCGTTACCCGAGATATATGCGAAAAAAAACCAGAGTATGAAAGAAACTTATTTACCCTCGCCTGTTTAAAAGGACTCTACCTTCGTATTTCAGAATTATCAGAGCGACCACAATGGTCACCTGTTATGTCTCATTTTTGGCAAGATAATGATGGCTTTTGGTTTTTACGAATAATGGGTAAGGGTAATAAATTACGAGATGTAACTTTAAGTGATGATTTTCTTGAGTATTTAAAACGTTATCGGTTATACCGTGGTTTACCTGCCCTGCCCCGGGTTGACGAATCCGACCCGTTAGTTCATAAAATTCGTGGCCAAGGTGGTATGACCGTAAGACAAATTCGCAGATTGGTACAACAAAGTTTCGATATTGCGCAACAATCTTTACTTGATGATGGATTTAAAGATGACGCGGAACAATTAGAAGCAGCCACTGCGCATTGGTTACGCCATACGGGGGCAACGCATGACGCACAAACTCGACCTTTAAAACATTTATCTGAAGATTTAGGCCATGCAAAAATTGCTACAACCGATCAAATTTATATTCAAACAAATATAAAAGAGCGGGCTAAATCTGGAATTAAAAGGAAAATTTAATGGAATACTTAGTTATTGCTTTTATTGGTGCATTATTTTTAATTTATTCTATAACACTACGCCAATTAGAAAAAGCAGAAATTACCGGGCCGATGTTTTTTGTTATAGGGGGGATACTGCTAGCATTGATAGCTCCGAACGAAAGTGAAAATTTTAAAAATGGCTTACGGTATTTACTACCCTTTATAGAATTAACGCTCAGTATCTTTTTATTTACCGATGCAGCAAAGTCAAAATTAGGAGTGTTAAGGCATAGTTTTCAATATCCAAGTTTACTTTTATTTGTTGCCTTACCATTAACTCTATTACTCGGGGTTGCTACCGCATTATTTTTATTTGCTGAGCTTTCATTAATTCAAGCAGCACTTATCGCAATTATATTAACCCCAACCGATGCGGCTTTAAGTAAGGGATTATTAAGCAATACAAAAGTACCTGAAAAAATTCGTGAAGGAATAAATACCGAAAGTGGTTTGAATGATGGTTTATGTGTTCCTATTTTTTTAATATTTATACTGCTGGCAAAAAATCCAGAATCTGCAATTACAGCAACGCAAGCGTTAAGTGTGTTTGGCAGAGAACTTGGTTTAGCCTTATTAATTGCTTTTACAAGTATTGCTGTTTTTATTCCGTGTTTAAATTTTGCAATGAAGCGCCATTACTTTGCGCAAAACACGAGTCCGTTTTTACTATTGGGTTTTGCTATGGCTGTATTTTCACTTACGCAATATGTTCATGGCAGTGGATTTATTGCGGTGTTTGTTGCGGGTTTATTATTTGATAAATACGCGAGTACTAAAATAAACAAAGAGCTGATTGAAGACTCAGAGCATATAGCTGACTTTACTTCTTTAATGATCTGGTGTTTGTTTGGATTTGTATGTGTTTATTTAGTTTTACCTAAATTAAATTTAGCGATAATAACGTATGCATTATTAAGTACGACTTTAATTAGAATAATACCGGTTATGCTGTCATTGCAATTTACAGCACTAACAATTAAAGAGCGTTTTACATTTGCTTGGTTTGGGCCAAGAGGATTGGCCTCAATTGTTTTTACCTTAATGGTAATAGACACACAAATAGAAAATAAATTTCAAATTGCGACCATTGCCATGACAACAATTTTATTTAGTGTATTTATTCACGGTATTAGTACAAAACCTATAGCAGACAGTTTTTCTAAAAAAAACTAAATAAATATAAACAAAAAGGCGTAACTTAATAATAAGTTGCGCCTTTTTATTTTCAGCTCAATTAATTAAATTATTAACTAAGTACATTTGCCAGTAACTCTATTGGATGCTTGGGTTTAAACTTTTCAAAACGTTTAACTTGGCTACGACATGAGAATCCCGTTGATAAAAGTTGCTCAGGTTTATTTTTATCAATAATAGGTTTCCAACTCATTTCGTAAAGCGATCGAGAGTTATCTTGGTTTTGTGCTTCGTGGCCATACGTACCTGCCATTCCACAACAACCCGTATTTGTAGTGTTTAATGTTAAACCAAGTTCATCAAAAATAGTTTTCCACACACTTGCCGCTTTTGGTAAAGCGGTTGTTTCAGTGCAGTGGCTCAATAATGTAAATTCAGTATTTAAATTTTGTTTAGCCGTTAACTGTTTAAACGATTGTGTTTCTAGCCATTCATGGGCAAGTAGCACATGAAAATCACCACGGTTATTTTCTAAAATTGTATTATATTCATCGCGATAACACATCACTAAAGAAGCATCTAAACCTACTAATGGCGCATTGATTTCGTTAAGTTGATTTAGAAATTCTGCAGCATTTTTAGCTGTCACTTTAAACTCATGTAAAAAACCTTTTACATGTTGGGGCTTACCATTGGGTTTAAATGGTAACAACATGGTTTTTTTTCCAAGCTGTGTGATCAGTGTAATAAAGCTCTCAACCAATTCAGCTTCGTAAAAGCTGGTGAATGGGTCTTGAACAATGAGTACATACTCATTTTGCTCATTGGCGCTTAACTTTTTAAGTAATTCTAAATTAAATTTTTGCGCTTTGTTTACACGTTTGTTGAGTGCAGGAATACTTAGCTGAGGGGTATCAACATAGCCTACGGTTTTTTTAATGAGGCCACTAACTAATGATGTTTTTACAATTGGATTAATAACCCTAGCAAATTTTGCCATTAACGGTGCACTGTTTTCTATATTACCCACTAAGTAATCTTTGAGTGGGCGGGCATAATAACTGTGATAATAATTTAAAAAACGGGCACGGAAAGTTGGCACATCTACTTTTATTGGGCAAGCCGTAGTACACGCTTTACACGCTAAACATTCATCCATTGAGGCTTTTACTTCATGTGAAAAATCGTAAACGCCTTGTTTTTTCTCTCTGCTATGAACAAAGCGCTCCCACCAAGTAATTACTTCACCTTTGTTAAGTTCTTTTTCTACCTCAAGTAAATTAACATCTTTTGACTCTTGAAGACGTAACCATTCACGCATTAGCCCTGCTCGACCTTTTGGCGAATTACGGCGATCGCCAGTTACTTTATACGACGGGCACATTGGAGAGTTTTCATCATAATTAAAACATAAGCCGTTACCATTACAGGTCATTGCATTGTTGAAACTGGTCTTAACATCAATAGATATTTGCTTGTCGAAGTAAGAGCGCTTTTGCCCATCAACGCTAACTAGTGAGTCTTCACTTTCAAGCGGGGTACATATTTTTCCGGGGTTGATTTTATTATTTGGATCAAACGCCGATTTTATTTTTCGTAATTGCGTAAATAAATGCTCACCAAAAAATTCAGGACCGTATTCACTTCTGTAACCTTTACCGTGCTCGCCCCACATCAAACCACCGTATTTTGCGGTGAGTTTTACTACTTCATCTGAAATAGTGCGCAGTAATTTTTCTTGTTCAGGGTCGCACATATCCAGTGCTGGCCTAACATGTAAAACGCCAGCATCAACATGACCAAACATACCGTACTGTAAATTATAGCTATCAAGTAGCGCTCTAAATTCAACAATATAATCGGCTAAATTTTCTGGTGGAACGGCGGTGTCTTCTGCAAACGCGAGAGGTTTTTGGCTGCCTTTTACATTCCCGAGTAAACCAACTGATTTTTTACGCATTGCATAAATTTTCAGTATATCGCTTTTATCACTGGTTAACTGATAGCCAATAACGCCATTAGTTTGGTTAGCTACACACTCATCTAATAATTTACATAATGTGTCTACTTTGTCTTTTATGTCTTCTGGTGATACGGCATTAAACTCAACCATGTTGAGTCCTTGCATATCTTTATTTGGTATATCAGTTATTAAGTCCGATACTGAATGCCAAATAATATCTTCGCGGGCAAGATTTAATACTTTGCTGTCAACGGTTTCAACTGAAGTTGCGCGGGCATCAACTAAAAATGGTGAATGGCGAAGCGCAGAATCAAAACTGTCATATTTTATATTTATGAGGGTTTTAAATTCTGCGATAGGTGTTAGGTTTAATTTTGCTTCAGTAACTATGCCTAAAGAGCCTTCTGATCCGGTTATTAAGCGGCTCATATCAAAAGTTTGTAAGTCTTCACTTAGCACATGCTCTAGGTCATAACCGGTTAAAAATCTATTTAACCGTGGAAATTTGGCTAATATAGCGTCGCGTTCATTAAGTGTTATGTCTAATACTGTTTTGTAGAGTTTGCCAATTAAGGATTCCTGAACGGCAATTATTTTTGCTTTTTCAATGTCTATTGGACTGGTAGACATTGCAGTGCCATCAACTAAATAGGTGGTTAGCCCTAAAACATGGTCGCTGGTTTTGCCATAAACTAAGGAGCCTTGCCCCGATGCATCAGTACTGATCATGCCGCCAATAGTGGCGCGGTTACTGGTAGATAAATCGGGTGAAAAGAAAAATCCATACGGTTTTAAAAAGTCGTTAAGTTGATCTTTTATCACACCGGTTTGAACTCGTACCCAACCTTCTTCAACATTTATCTCGAGGATTTCACGCATATAACGTGATAAATCAACCACAATACCTGGGGTTAAAGACTGTCCGTTTGTGCCTGTGCCGCCACCGCGAGGACCAAAAGTTAACGATAAAAAAGGGTCTTGCGATGCTATTTGCAGAGCAACTTGAATGTCTTTTTCGCTTTTAGGAAAAATAACACCTTGCGGAAGCTGCTGGTAAATACTGTTATCAGTTGATGCTGTGAGTCTGGTTGCATAACTTGCGTCTGTATCTCCAGTAAACCCTTGATTTTTTATAGTATTTAAATAATTTGCGACAAGCTCGGTCGCGGCATCTTGTTGTGTAATAGTTGCTATCATGGCGGCGCTTATTAATGCATTTGTGTAATTATATCATGGCGATGGCTAATAGAAATTGAAGATTTTACAGTTTGTAACACTCTTTTTATCGATATATGAGCAGCTGCAATTATAATCAAGTTAAACGCCTACTATGAGCTTTATATGAAAAAACTACTAATGCAGATCAGCGGAACACTGTTTATTTTACTCGGATTATTGTTTGCTGTGGTGCCAGGGCCATCGTTAATATTTTTTATTGCAGGCTTATTCTGCTTTTCTATGTATTACCCTAAAGCAAGAGGGTATTTAACTTGGTGTCAAAAAGCACTGACTCGTTCATGTGCCTATTTAGATAAAAAATTAGTAAAACACACATTTTAATAAGCC
Organism: Pseudoalteromonas sp. 2CM36K; assembly: GCF_023161865.1. Lineage (NCBI taxonomy): Bacteria > Pseudomonadati > Pseudomonadota > Gammaproteobacteria > Alteromonadales > Pseudoalteromonadaceae > Pseudoalteromonas > Pseudoalteromonas sp. 2CM36K. Next base: position 3,521 of record NZ_JALNTK010000022.1, on the reverse strand, counting down.
ATAAAAAATGCCAGCAGATGCTGGCATTTTTTTAACAAGGTAATTTATTTAGCAAGTTTGTCTGCTAAATATAACCATGTTTCTAGTACTGTATCTGGGTTTAGCGAAACAGAGTCAATGCCCTGCTCTACTAACCATGCTGCAAAGTCTTCATGATCTGAAGGACCTTGACCACAAATACCTACGTACTTACCTTTTTCTTTTGCTGTTTTAATAGCCATCGAAAGAAGCTTTTTGATTGCAGGGTCCCGCTCATCAAATAAGTGCGCAATTAAACCTGAATCACGGTCAAGACCAAGCGTTAACTGAGTTAAATCATTAGAGCCAATAGAGAAACCATCGAAGTATTCTAAAAATTCTTCAGCCATTAATGCATTTGACGGAAGCTCACACATCATAATTACTTTAAGACCATTTTCACCACGTTTAAGGCCCTGCTCTTCAAGTAATTCAATCACACGTTTACCTTCTTCAAGGGTACGTACGAATGGGATCATGATTTCAATGTTAGTCATATCCATGGTATTTCTAACACGTTTTATTGCTTCACACTCAAGGGCAAAACAATCACGGAAATCTTCAGAGATATAACGCGCAGCGCCACGGAAACCAATCATTGGGTTTTCTTCTTCTGGCTCGTATTGCTGGCCGCCCACTAAGTTTGCGTATTCGTTTGATTTAAAATCAGACATACGAACAATTACACGCTCTGGAGCAAACGCACAACCTAGGGTAGAAATACCTTCAACAAGTTTGCCAATATAGAATTCAACTGGTGATTCGTAACCGGCAATCATGTCAGTGATTTCTGCTTTTAATGCATCAGTTTGTGCATCAAAATTTAATAATGCTTTAGGGTGAACACCAATCATACGGTTGATGATAAACTCAACGCGCGCAAGGCCAACACCTGAATGTGGTAAACGTGCAAAATCGAATGCGCGATCTGGGTTACCTACGTTCATCATTACTTTCATTGGAAGTTCAGGCATTTCGTCTACACGTGAAGTTAAAACTTCAAAGTCTAAAATACCTTCGTAGATGAAACCTGTATCGCCTTCGGCACATGATACCGTAACTTCTTGCCCTGCTTTAATTAAATCTGTGGCATTACCACAACCAACAACGGCTGGAATACCTAACTCACGGGCAATGATTGCAGCATGACAAGTACGGCCACCACGATTTGTAACAATCGCTGCTGCACGTTTCATGATAGGTTCCCAATCTGGGTCGGTCATATCGGTAACTAAAATGTCACCTACTTGTACTTGGTCCATCTCTTTGATTGAATCAAGTACGCGCACAACACCGGTACCTATTTTGTGACCAATTGCACGGCCTTCAACAACAACATTGCTGCTGCCATTAAGTTGAAAGCGTTCCATTACGTTAGTGTCTTCGTTTGAACGAACTGTTTCTGGACGCGCCTGAACTATATATAGTTTGCCATCGTTACCATCTTTTGCCCATTCAATGTCCATTGGACGGCCGTAATGTTTTTCAATGATTACAGCTTGTTTGGCAAGGTTTTGCACTTCTTCATCTGTAATCGAGAATTTGTTTGAAAGTGCTGGATCTACATCAACAATTTCTACTTGTTTGCCGTGAGCTTTGTCTTGAGAGTAAATCATTTGAATGGCTTTAGAGCCAATATTACGACGAACTACTGATGGCTTGTTTTTAAGCAGCGTAGGTTTGTGAACATAAAATTCATCAGGGTTTACCGCACCCTGTACAACCATTTCACCCAAACCATAGCTTGATGTAATAAATACAACATCTTCAAAACCAGATTCAGTATCAATACTAAACATAACGCCTGATGCTGATTTATCTGAGCGAACCATGCGTTGAATACCTGCTGATAAGGCAACACCACGGTGATCGTAGCCTTGGTGAACACGATAAGAAATTGCACGGTCGTTAAATAATGAAGCAAATACGTGTTTGATGGCTGTCATTACAGAATCAATACCAACAACGTTTAAAAACGTTTCTTGTTGGCCTGCAAAAGAGGCATCTGGCATATCTTCAGCGGTTGCTGATGAACGAACAGCGAATGAAACATCTGCAGTTGTGTCGCCATGTAGCTGGCTGTATGCATCGCGGATTGCTTTATCGAGACTAGGTTGGAATGGGGTATCGATAATCCACTGGCGGATATCGGCGCCGACTTTGGCGAGCGTGTTTACATCATCAACATCGAGTGTATCTAAGATGTCATGAATTTTTGCGTTGAGTCCTGATTGTTCTAAAAACTCGTTAAAAGCGTCTGAGGTAGTAGCAAAACCACCTGGGACTTGCACGCCTGCGTTAGCTAAGTTTGAAATCATTTCACCAAGTGAGGCATTTTTACCACCAACTCGAGGAACATCTTGCATACCAAGCTCTTGATACCAGAGAACGTATTCTTGCACGGATCTTTCTCCAAAAAACAAATTGTAGTACTAACTGTGAGAGTTAAGAAAGAAAACCTTTCATAAAGGTCGCCCCCATTCTACACTGGCAAACGTCCTCACGTAAACCGTGATACACTTATTTTAAAATTAAATGTAATAAAAAAGAGGCTTTATGAGAACTGCGTTTTATATTTCAGATGGCACGGCAATCACATCTGAAGTGTTTGGTCATGCGACCTTATCTTTATTTCCTGTCGAATTTAATCATAAAACAATTCCTTTTGTAGAAACCGAAGAAAAAGCGCATGAAATCAAAGCGCTTATTAACGCCACATCGTCAAAGCAAGGCGAGAAGCCTCTAGTGTTTTTTACTTTTGTGAACCATAAACTATCTGAAATTATTCGCTCTGCAGATGCTGTCTCGTATGACTTTTTAACAACGTATAGCGAAAAAATTGAAAGCGAATTAAAAGTAGCCCCAGTACCCAAAGTACATAGAACCCATTCAATACACGAAAAAAGTTATGACTTTAGAATTGATGCAGTTAACTATGCTTTAATGAATGATGACGGCGGCAATATTAAAAATTTTGCTGAGGCTGATATTATTTTGGTTGGCGTTAGTCGAAGTGGTAAAACACCTACAAGCCTCTATTTAGCCCTACAATACGGTATTAAAGCAGCTAACTATCCAATTACAGAAGACGATTTAGAAAGCGAAGGGTTACCCAAGTGCCTAGTGCCTTATAAACATAAATTGTTTGGTTTAACTATAGACCCTGAGAGGTTGGCTGCAATCAGAGATAGGCGTATGGCAAATTCAAAATATGCATCAATTAGGCAGTGTCGTATTGAAGTACGCGAAGTAGAAATGCTTTATAAAAAGCATAAAATCGCATATTTAAATTCTACCCACCATTCGGTTGAAGAGATCTCAGCTAAAATTATTTCTGATACGGGTCTTGAGCGTCGTAAGTACTAACAAACTAACATATGATTTAAGCATGTAATTACACTCAACACACAAAAAAGCCGCTAAATAATAGTAATGCGGATCGTTTAAGTTAATTGAACGATCTTTCAGAGGCTTCATAATAGGCTACAACAAAAGTTGTGGCC
>NZ_JALNTK010000021.1:0-84160 GCF_023161865.1 Pseudoalteromonas sp. 2CM36K | reverse complement strand
TCAGGTAAAAGGAAAATAATAAGCGCCTAATGCCGACTCTATACATTTGCTATGTGGCTCTCTACCGCTGTGGGCACTACGACATCACCAAGCTCCAAATTGAGAAAGCCCGACTAGCAATAGTCGGGCTTTTTTACGTCTGCAGGAAAGTGAAAATGCAGGTTCGAGGTGAAAGGTATTAGGTTAAAGGAAGAGAATTGACCAGAACCGACCCCACGACATGCTACTGCGCTGTCGCTACGAAGTAGTATACCCACTCCAAATACAAGTCAGTGTTTAAGCCATGCGCTATAAGTTTTGAAGTATTATTATCAGCCCTGCTACTCTTTACTGATCTCAGTTATTCACCTTGCACTTTAAACTAGTCCCTAAATTATCATCTTGTTGCAATTTCATTGTTGGTTTAATAACTGTCCTGTGTAAAACTATCTAGGATAATTTAGTAAATCAGGTGACATGAATGTCGAATATAAAAGCTTGGAAACTTCTCAGCCTGTTTTGTTTGTTTACAGCACTGATTGGTTGTCAATCTAAAGAAGAACAGCTACAACAAACAATTCAAGAGTCCATTAAAAAGGCCGATGTCGAGCTTAGTCAGCTTGGTAAAGCACTTGATAATGGTAGTATACGTAATGCGATTATTCTTAAAGAATACAGTCGTATCCTTAAACAACAGCAACCTGAACTCAGTAAGGTTGTTGATGTAGTTAGCCTTGATGCCACACGCCAGGGAGCCCTTTATAGTGGCTTAACCCAACGCCTTGATGATATTAAGGGTAATTACTTAATTCCTCCTTACGAAGACACTTTATACAATATTGATTTATTGCGTGAAGCCGCCAAGCCAACGTTATTTTCTGATGCCTTAACCGATCCTATTAATATGCTTGCGGATATGTCGAATGGTTCTTTGGCACGAGTTGGTGCTATAAGCCAAAAAGCTGAAGGCGAAGGGGTCGGTAACCAAATGGTAGGTAATCCTAACTATGGTAATTGGCAAACGAATAGTAGTGGTATTAGCTTTTGGCAATGGTACGGCATGTACCGTATTTTGGGTGATGTTTTTGACCGAGTTGAATACGGAAGTTGGAGTAAACGCCGTAAGTATAGTTACTACAATGACTATGGTCGTACTCGTTACTCAAGCCCTAAACAAATAAAAGCCCAAAGTGCATTAGAAACACGTACACGACAATCTTACCAACGCCAAGGCAAGCAGTTCACTAGTCCTTATGCGAGTAAAAAAACAGGTGCATCAGGTTTGAGTCGCAGCAGTTATACGCCGCCTAAAAGTCGCAGCAGTTACTCAAGAGCGAGTAGTTATAGCAATAATTCAGGATCGGTTCGTAACAGCAGTAGCAGAACCTCGCGCGGCGTAAGTCGTGGTAAGTAAAGAATAACGTTGGAGTTAGAATAATATGTATGAATTTAATGGAATAACTATGTGGTCTTTGCAAGCACTGTCTGTGGACTTTGCAATTATCATCTTACTATTTGTGAGTTTAAAGTATATTAAAGGTTGGGTATCTAATTTACACGCCAATGACGAAATTACTGAGCGCGATAACTTTGCATTTGGAATAAGCTTTGCCGCTGGTTTAGTCGCACTTGCGATTGTATTAACGGGCGTGAGTAGTGGTGCTTTTGCTGCTACGTTACAAAAAGAAGCTTTGTTAATGCTTGGCTATGGTGCATTAGCAATTCTGCTTATAAAGCTGGGTCACTTTTTTCAAGATAAAGTGGCGCTGCGTAAAGTGAGCTTACATAACGAAATAGTCAAAGGTAACGTTACTGCGTCAATTATTGATTTTGGCCATGTAGTAAGTGTTGCAGTGGTTATCCGCTCTGCACTATTGTGGGTTGCTACTGAAGGTTGGCATGGCATTCCTATTGTTATTGCTGCGTTTGTCATTGGTAGTGTGGTGTTACTTTTAGTAAGCCAATATCGCGTGCAGCTATTTAAGCGTACCAACAAAAGTGGCGACTGCCTACAACAGGCTATTATTGATGGTAATTTAGCAGTAGGTGTTCGTTATGCAGGCTTTTTAATTGGGAGTGCATTAGCCATTACTGCTGCAACAGGCATTGCTCCTTATGCTGCTGACAATATTAATGCGAGTTTACTTTACTGGGCGCTAAGCGCCGTTGTTTGTTTGGTTGCTTTCATTTTACTGCACTTACTGACGATTAAAATCATTCTTGCTGGCTGTAATATTTCAGATGAAGTGAATCGTCAAAAGAATGTGGGTGTTGCCGCTATTTCTGCAGCTGTGTCATTTGCTGTCGGGATCACTATGGCCACACTACTGGGTGCATAATCACGTGTCATCAACTCAAGCTTCCCCAAGTAAATTTAAATTACTTGGGCATGATATTTTACTGATCACTGTTATGGCCGTACTCGCAGGATGCGGCCTTATTTATGAATACTTACTTTCTCATTACGCTGGCCGAGTACTCGGCTCCGTTGAGAGTGCAATTTACGCCATGATAGGCACTATGATTGTAGCTATGGGGATGGGTGCATTTTTAGCGCGTTGGTTTAAAGATGCCTTCACCGCATTTGCTTGGCTAGAGAGTATTATTGCGCTCATAGGTATGGGCTGTATATTAGCCATTGCCAGCATTATTGCCGTGAGTTATTCCCTCCCTCATTTATTATCAAGTATTTTTAATATTCCACCTGACGTCATTCTTAATGGTTACGTGTTTCAAAAGCTGCAAGAGTGGTCTCGCTTTTTACCTTATGTATTTGGCTTAATATTAGGGCTATTTATTGGTATGGAAATACCGCTTATTGCGCGTATTCGCCAGCATATTTATGGACGTTTTTTAGAAAATAACGCCGGCACTATATATGGGGCTGACTATATTGGCGCTGGTATTGGCGCGGCAATTTGGGTGAGTATTATGCTCGCGATGCCAATAATGCAAGCCGCCGCTTGGACAGCGCTATTTAATATTATTGCCGGACTTGCCTTTTTATGGCGTTACCATAGCTATGTACGCTTTGCTAAGTTGCTATTGGTTTGCCATATATTACTGCTGGTGTTATTCGCTTTTATTTTGCAGTTTGGTAGTAGCTGGATGGATAACCTAAGTAACGTACTATACAAAGATAAAGTTATTTACTCTCAGGCGACTAAGTATCAACATGTGGTGCTAACAGAGCGATTAAGTAAAAATCAGCCTCAGCCAATTACTGATCTATATTTAAATGGTCGTTTGCAGTTCTCTAGTGTAGATGAGCAAATATATCACTCAATGCTTGTTTATCCTGCAATGCTCGCATCTAATCGTCATGACCGTGTTTTGATTATTGGTGGCGGTGACGGATTAGCCATGCGTGATGTATTAAAGTGGCCAGTCAAAGAAGTCACACTAATTGATTTAGATGGCCAGCTACTGAATTTATTTGGCCATGAAGACGATAAATTCACACCGCCAGAAGAGATTAAACAGCGGTTGGTAGCACTCAATAATGAATCGATGCATGACCCGCGAGCAAATATTATTGTGGGCGATGCATTTTTAGAAGTCGAAAAGTTACTGGATCAGTCAAAGCAGTTCGATACTATTTTAATTGATTTGCCAGACCCTAATCACCCTGATCTTAATAAGATGTACAGCGATTACTTTTATAATCATGTACGCCAATTATTAGCGCCTGATGGTGCTATGGCGGTACAGTCAACATCGCCTTATCATGCGAAAAAGGCATTTTTAAGTATTGCTAAAACGGTGAAAGCCGCAGGTTTTGATTATGTAGAGCAATATCAGCAAAACATTCCTTCGTTTGGTCAATGGGGATGGACCATTGCGACTAAAATGGGGCAATCACCTAGTGCCCGTATTAGCAATATAACTGATATGCCAGTGCCATCTCGGTGGATTAGTAAAAAATATTTATTAGCGAGTTTTGCATTTCCTAATAACTATTTTGAACAAGTGAACGATATTGAAGTCAATAGGTTAGGTTCTGGTCGCTTATATGATTACTACCGAGCAGCTTGGCAAATAGAAAGTGAATTGTATAAAAATTAATAAAACATGGTTGACATAATATGTCGACCATGCGAATCTTAACTCAGACATAATATGTCATATGACGAAAAGGCAGAGACATGGAATTAAATGAACTTTCAATAAAATTAGCGTCTTTTGAAACCGAGGGTGCTAACTTTGAGTCTTTCTTGATTGCCAATCCAGGTGAGCAAGATGTTTTACAAGTCATTGTTGATGGAAATGACGAGCTTCCAATTTTTGTTACTCAAACACAAGAGCAATTACTATGTATTAGCTACTTGTTTGACGAAGATGAAGTAAAAAGTGAATTACGCAACGAGTTAAACGAAACATTACTGCGTTTAAACGTGCCAATTCCACTGAGTGCATTTGCTAAGATCGATAATAAATACGCGATTTTTGGTGCACTGTCGGTAAATTCATCTCTAGATGATGTTACCCACGAACTAGTGACATTAGCTGATAACGCTATAGATGCACTAGAAGCCGTGACCTTATATTTAAACGATTAGTAGCTAGTTAGTGGAGTTAAGATTATGAGTATTTTAAAAAAATTATTTACAGCAGTACGTGGCGGCGCACGTGAAGCAGGCGAAGCAATTGTTGATGCCAATGGTATTCGTATTTTTGAACAAGAAATTGCCGATGCACAAAATGCACTGAATCGTGCTAAAAAAAGCCTGACAGAAGTAATGGCTAAAGAGATGCAAACTAAGCGTAAAATTAGCGCAGTAGATGCATCAATTGCTGAGCACGAAGCGTATGCAGGTCAAGCCCTTGAAAAAGGGAATGAAGCATTAGCATTAGAAATTGCAGAAAAAATTGGTGACTTTGAAGCTGAGAAAGCTGAACACGAGCAAGTATTAGCGGGCTTTACTAATCACATAGTGACATTGAAGCAGCAAGTTAAAGATGCTGAAAAATCAATTAAAGAAAACCAGCGTCAGCTTACTATGGTTAAAACCACAGAAAGCGTTCAACAAGCGACAATGGCTGTAAACAGCACGCTTAATACTAATAATTCATCAATGACATCGGCGCGTCAGTCGCTTGAGCGTATTAAGCAACGCCAACAAGACCGTACTGATCAATTAGGTGCTGCAAAGTCTCTAGAAGCAGATGTTAATGGCGATGATTTAAAAGCTAAAATGGCTGAAGCAGGTATTGGTGATACGAATCCAAAAAGTGCTGATATTTTAGCGCGCATTAAAGCGAAGCAAAATAGTTAACATTTAGAACCATATCAAAAAGGTAACCGAGTTTCGCTCCGTTACCTTTTTTGCTTACAGAGGCACCTTATATGTTTAATTTTTTCAAATCTAAAAAAAAGCCAGAACGTCAGCTTAATCATGCGAGTGACCTTAAAAAAGGCGACATGTTTACTGTCATTGATTCGTTTGCTTATCCTTCATGGCTTAAAGGTCAAACGTTGCGCGTTATTGATGTGCAAACGTATCAGTACCAACACAGCAGTGATACTGAATTTGCACTTGAAACTAACACTGGCCAAGTGGTGTTTTTACAAATAGAGCAAAATGATGGTGAACAGTGGGCAAACTTCTCTATAAAAATTCAGCGTGATGAAGTTGAAGAGATCTTTGGTCTTGATGAATTTGCGCGTATTTTTGATGAAGAGTCATTAACACATATCATGGTACAAAATACCCCTGAGCGTTTTATGCAATTTTTAGCGAAAAGCTATCAGCAAAGTGAATCGCCTTATGTTTGTTATTTTCATAATAAAGACTTTCGTGGCCAAACGCTGCCTCGCTATGAGCAAGAAGGTGGTGAACCATGCGAAATGATTTGCTTAGCCTCTCCTGATGAAGGGCATAGCGTTAATATAGAGATTTGGGAGGGAGGTGAAACAGAAGTCTCACTGACGTTAACTCGCCCAATTAGCGATATTGTTGATTTGTTTCCTGGAGATGCTCAGTGAGTGATGCTAAAGACAAGTGGTTGCGCCAAGAGCAAGCTGTGCGCGCCACGCAAATGGCATTTGATTTGAGTAGTGAGGTACAAAAGTCGATAAAAAAACAAGCTATCGATCAAGAGCTCACTCCCTCAGATATGATCCGTAAAATTTTAGGTCTTGATGTAAAGTCTAAAAAAACACGGCAACGACTATCGTTTAATTTAAATGATGACGAAATAGCGCAATTGGCTAGCCGGTTTGAAGTGGCAGTAGATGATAAAAGAGCGGTAAAGCAACAGGTAGCAGAGTTACTAATTGAGCATACAAAAAAGACTAAGTAACCCTTTTGCCTTCTTTATGTAAAATACTTACACTGGGGCTATTATTTTCTAAAAAAGTACCGCTGTGAATATCTTATTGATTGCCTACTTACTCATGTTTGCTTTATTTGGCACGGCGGCAAGCTACTTCGTGCGTTTTATATATGCTTACTGGGTACAGAAAAAAATGCCACTGGAATACATTTTTAAGGCAGGTGTGTGTATTTTCATGGTGGTGGTTATTTCGGTGTTAATACCACTATTAGATTAACACCGAAACGAACTGCTACTGGTAGTTAACTGTTTTACATTGATTATCAATACATAAAGAGTGGACTTCTAACACTGGTGAACAGTCTTTGAACTCAAGCATTGCATTATCTAGTTGTTCTTGCTCAGTGATTTTTTGCGCTAATTGCTCTGCTTGTTCTTGAGAGTGATTTAATGTTGAGTACACAACATACTTACTCGGCCCCCCACAGACACGCGAGCAAACACCTAACATTGATAGCTGGCTGTACAGCTTTTATTACTTGTAAGCTCATTAAGTTAAGTATTTAAAACAGATTCACTCGCGTTTTGAGCTTTGCTTGATGTTAGTGCACTACTGCAACTGCTAAGCAGCATAGTCATAACAACACAGGTAGCTGATAGCTTAATTACGGATGACAAACAACTCATAATCTAATCCTTAAAATACACTTACCGCAGAGCCTTCAAGTTTAACACATTTATTTTCAACACACTGAGTGCTTGGCGCAGTTAAATGTTGGCAAATACTCATCATGCCTTTTTGCACATTATAGGTACTTTCTAATTGAGTGATAGTATCGCTTAGGGCTGAAACCTGCTCTTGGGGTGCGCTTTGTGTAGAGTACACAATGTAATCACTTGGTCCACCACAGGCACGGCTACCAACAGCACTGACTTTACACTGTGAACTAGTTGAACATTGTTTATCTGCTATGAGGTTATTTAATTTATTTTTTGCTGTTTTAATATCATCAAGCGACACTTCCTTTGCAGCATCAACCGGTAGTTGCTGTGCTATTTTATTTTCTCTATTCGCTTGTGGTAGTTTTTGTTGTGGTATCGGCGTAGACGTGTTTTCTACCGTATTGGTTTTAGTTTGCTCAGTTTCATTTGAGGTGCTTTCTAAGCAAGCTGTTAAGCAAAGCGATAGTAGTAGAGCGAGTAATGGAGTACGCATAATCGTTCCTGATAGTGATGAATTATTCATCACTATCATACACGGTGCATTTATTACGGCAATAAAAACTCTACTATCAATATATTAAAGCGCCATTAATGGCGTTTTTACATTAACCCACCTTGGGTTAATTTAGCTGGATTGAGTAATGCCTCTAATTCTGAGCGAGATAGGTCTGTCTCTTGCTCGGCGATATCAATAATTGGCTTTGCTTGCTGGTAAGCTTGTTTGGCAATTTTTGCTGCTTTTTCATAGCCAATAACTGGGTTGAGTGCAGTAACTAAAATAGGATTTTTAGTCAGCGCTTTATCAATCTGTGCTTGATTAACTTTAAAGCTAGTTATGGCTTTATCCGCTAGTGCTTGCGCACTGTTAGCAAGTATCTCTGTACTTTGCAGGATATTATAAGCAATCACGGGTAGCATTACGTTAAGCTCAAAGTTGCCAGCTTGGCCTGCTACGGTAATTGTGGCGTCGTTACCGATGACTTGCGCACTAGCCATTGCAGCGGCTTCTGGGATCACCGGGTTCACTTTGCCAGGCATAATGGATGAACCAGGCTGCAATGCTTCAAGCTCTATTTCACCAAGTCCCGCAAGCGGCCCTGAATTCATCCAACGTAGATCGTTGGCTATTTTCATTTGCGCAACGGCATAGACTTTCAGCTGCCCTGATAAAGCCACAATGGCATCTTGCGATCCAATATTATAAAAAAAGTTATCACTGGAGATAAAGTTAATCCCTACTTTTTCACTTAGCTGTTTGGCAAATAGAGCGGCAAATTGTGGGTCGGCATTAATACCTGTGCCGACCGCTGTTCCCCCCTGAGCCAGTTCACAAACACGTATTAGTGCATGCTCAATACCGCGGGCTGCGTGCTTTACCTGCGATTGCCATGCGCTGAGTGTTTGCTCAAAGGTCACTGGCATTGCATCCATTAAATGAGTGCGCCCAGTTTTAACTATATGACCGATGTCTGCTTTTTTCTGCTCTAAGGCGTCGGCTAAGTTTGCTAGTGCTGGCAGTAATTTTTTATCAACACTGATAGCACTGCTTAAGGCGATTGCAGTGGGAATAACATCATTCGAGCTTTGTCCCATATTCACATCGTCGTTAGGGTGAATAGGTTGATTAGCATGTTTTGAAGCCAAACTTGCAATAACTTCGTTGGCATTCATATTTGAGCTGGTACCTGATCCCGTTTGAAAAATATCAACGGGGAAATGCTCATAATGCTGACCATCAATAATTTCTTGGCAGGCATGCTCGATTGCATTTGCTTTTGTTTTATCTAAATGGCCAAGCTTTAAATTGGTTAATGCTGCGGCTTGTTTTATATACGCTAAAGCAATAATAAATTGCTGTGGCATGGTGAGGTTGCTAATCGTAAAGTTATTAATGGCGCGTTGGGTTTGTGCTTTATAAAGTGCGTTAACGGGTACGTCGAGTGTGCCCATGCTATCTGATTCTGTTCTAAAGTTACTCATTAGTACTCCTAAAAAAGAGAATATATGACATTAAACTACGCTATAAAAAAAGATATGGTGCTGTTATTGCTATTTACAACGGTATAGCTAAAAAGTAGGGGGCGTCAAGGCAAGTTAACAAGTGGGATTAAAACTAAAAAGTCGACTTAAACGGATTTTAAGTCGACTTAAATAATGTATTTATATAAACAGCCAGTTATAAGGCTAAACAGAACTTTAATTGTAGCCAAGAATAAATATTTGGTCTGTTTCATGTTTGTTTTGTGCCTTTTGAGTGTGTTTTACATGAGAAAGTAAGTCGATAACCGTTGCTCTACAATCTGTTTCATGACTCGTTTTATCTAGGCTTTTATCGGTAATTGCCATTACAGCGTCTACGGCGGTATAGGGTGAAATATACATAATGTTATCCTTTTGTCGTTTAGTACTCATTAAGTGAGTAATTTAATAAAAGCATATAGCGTACCAGCTCGGTAAATATAATTTAACGTATTGAAATTAAAGTTATTTTATTATTTTGGTCAATTTACTCACGACAGAATAGTTGAAATTTGTTTTACTATTGTGCATTCATTTGCAATTTAGGTGCATCAGTATGACCAAACCTTTTTCACAAGCCTGCGAAAATAATAAAAATCATATACTTAAGGTTTTGCAGCCTGCATTGCAAAATGCAGGGTCGGTACTTGAGATAGGCTCGGGGACGGGTCAGCATAGCGTTTTCTTTGCCAAAAAATTGCCACATTTACAATGGTATACCAGTGATCGAGAGGTTAATCATCAAGGAATAAAGTTATGGCATGATGAGGTGCAACTGGCAAACTTGCATCCGCCTTTATTACTTGACCTAAACGATCCTTGGCCAGTAAATAAAGTGGATGCGATATATACTGCTAACACTTTTCACATAGTGAGCTGGGAGTTAATTACGCGTTTTTTTGCTGGAGTAAATCAGCACTTAAACCAGCAAGGGGTGGTGTGTGTATATGGCCCTTTCAAATATAAAGGGGAGTTTACCAGCCCCAGTAATGATGAATTTAATAGTTTATTGCAAAGTCGCGATCCGCTTAGTGGTATTCGTGATTTCGAAGCGGTTGAGCAACTTGCAGTGCAATCTGGGCTTAAGTTACTTTGCGATACTGCGATGCCTGCAAATAATCAGTTACTCATTTTTAAACGGCAATAAAGTGCTGCATTGTTGTTTATAACTATCGATATGCTGGCGTTCGCGTTTTAAGTAATCTGCAATAGCATGATTAAAATCGGGGTGAAGAATATGATGAGCAGAATAAGTGCTCATGGGTTGAAAACCGCGTGCTATTTTATGCTCACCCTGAGCACCGGCATTAAAACAGTGAATATTATGCTTAATCGCATATTCAATTCCTTGGTAATAACACAGCTCAAAGTGAAGTGAATCAACCTCTTCACTTGCTCCCCAATAGCGTCCATAAAGAGTATTGTCACCAATTAAACTTAATGTGGCGGCAATGACGTGTTGATCTTTTTTTGCCAACATAATGAGCAATTTGTCAGCCATTAAAGCATGTAGTAAGCTAAAAAACTCACTGTTTAAGTAGCCTAAATGGCCTGAGCGTTTTAAATAAGTACGTTGATAAAATTCGCAAAAAAGCTGCATCACTGTTGTGGTGATTTGCTCACCTTGCAACCATTCAATGGTGATATTTTGCTGTGATATTTTAGCGCGTTCTTTTTTTACTGCTTTGCGCTTACGGGCATTAAAGGTTTTTAAAAAATCGTCAAAATCTTTAAAGCTATTATTAAACCACTGAAACTGTACCCCGGTTCTCAGCATGGCACCTGCATCATTTAGCTGTGAGGCTTGTGCTTTATCGCAAAAGTTTACATGCCAGCCTGACCAGGCTTGTTTTGCGCAGTGGGTATTAAGTTGCTCTGTTATATACTCATACACTAACTTTGGATTGCTGTGCATAATACGTATTCTTTGACCCTCAATCGGACTAAAGGGAATACAGCACAGCCATTTAGGGTAATAATCTAAGCCATTTTTTTCATAAGCTTCAGCCCATGCCCAGTCAAATACATATTCACCGTAGGAGTGCGCTTTTAAGTAGCCAGGGGCAAGGGCAACTAGTTTATCGTCTTCATAAACGGCTAAGTGGTGAGGCTGCCAACCTGTTTTTGCGCTTACACATTGGCTTTGCTCAAGGGCATATAAAAAAGCGTGTTGAGTAAAAGGGTCATTACCAAAAAAATAATGCCATTGTGTTGCGTCAATTTGGTTGATGCTATTAAACCATTGATGTGAAAAGTGGCTCATAATGCTTTGCCTACTATTTTTTAAGTGGGTTGCTGATTAATTTTGGTAATAGTGCGACAGCCATATTTGGTTTTCTATTTTCGATAAATCTTTATGGTTTATCTGGCGCAATATATTGAGATAGGCACTGTATGAGCTTATCGAGTTCGAGAGGTTTTGCAAGATGTTCGTTAAAACCCATTGCTAAGGCATTGGCTTTATCTTCAGGCATTACATCAGCAGTTAAGGCAATAATTGGTAATTGCTCAGTACTTTTAATTTGACGTATCAAGGCGGTGGCTTGGTAACCGTCCATAATCGGCATCTGGCAATCCATTAATACTAAATCGAAGTCATTTATTTTAACTTGTTCTACTGCTAATTCGCCATTTTCCACTAGTGTTGGTGTAATCCCTAAAGAGCTAAGCATTGCTTTTATGACTAATTGATTGACGCTGTTATCTTCTGCAACCAGTATTTTTAGTTTACTTAAATCAATATGCTGGTGTATGTGCTTTGCCGTTACTTGTTGCGCTGCACATGTATTTAACTCGACAGACAGAGTAAAAGTAGAGCCCTTACCTGGTTCGCTTTGTACGCTGATATCTCCAGACATTAATAAGCTAAGTTCTTTTGCGATTGCTAAACCAAGCCCTGTCCCACCAAATTTACGTGATGTTGAGCTATCAGCTTGGGTGAACGCATCAAATAACTTACTTTGCTCTGATAGCGCAATACCGATGCCCGAGTCCTTAATAGTCAAGGTAATTTGACGACGTCTATTGGTGATCTCCTTGCTGTATGCGCTAATACTTACTTCACCTTCATAGGTAAACTTAATGGCGTTACTACATAGATTTAATAAAATTTGCTCAATTCGCATAACATCACCTTCAAACCAAATGTCGGTTGGTAATTGGTTATCAACTTTCCAGAGAATGCCTTTTTGTTCTGCGCTTTGCTCGAACATACTACTGATCCGAGCAAGAAGCGCATTCAAATCAAAAGGAGCGACTTCTAAGGTGAGCTTTTGTGATTCAATTTTAGAGATATCGAGTACATCATTTATTAAACTTAACAATGATTTAGACGCTAAATTAATTCTATTTAAATAATCAGAAAGAATTTCAGGACTATCTTCATTTTTAGCTAGAGTGGAAAAGCCAATCACGGCATTAAGCGGAGTGCGAATTTCATGACTCATATTTGCTAAAAATCGGCTTTTAGCTTGATTTGCTAAATCAGATTGTTTTTTAGCCTTAACCAGCGAGCGTGTACGCTCTGCTACCAAGCGTGAGAGTGCAAGGTGCTGGTTATTAAACAGCAGTAATATCAGTAAAATGAGTGAGCTTACAATGACCTGTAAAATAAGCAAAAAGAGTGTCATGTTATTAGTTTGATGCGGTAGAAATTCATCTTTAATGGTTAAATCAACGAACCATGTTTGCCCTGCAAAATCAATTTTGATAGTTGTAAGCTTATTGCTTTTGGTTGGAATATTTTCGGCATTTGAATAAAACGGATTGATAGCATTGGCTTCATAAATAGCGATATTAAACATTTTATTTTGTGCTTGCGTAAGCGACTGAGCAAGTATGTTTTTTACTAAAAATACACCTGTTGCGTAACCTTTAATTGAGGCAACCTCATTATTTTGTTGATACACGGGAGCAAATAATAAATACGCGGGTTCAGGTTGCTGTGTTTGAACTAATTGAATTATTTTAGTCCCTATCGGGCGAATTTTGATACGTGGGTCGAGCAAAGTTTCACGGCGATCTTTTCGAGAATTAAGATTAAAACCTATCGCTGATTGGTTTTCTGTAAAAGGGGCAATATAGGTAATAACCACCAATGGGTCATTGTTTGATAATGGTGCCCCTTTAATGCTTGGATCAAAGTTGTATGCGTTATAAATTTCATTAAGCTGTTTGTTAAAGTCACTGACCTGAGCGGGATCAATTTTACGATTCCATGAAAATGCTTTAATAAATGAATGCTCAGCCAATAGTTGGGCACTGTAGCTATTAAACTCTTGCCTGCTTAAAGTTGGCGTTGATTGTATTTGGCTTGCAAGGCTTTGTACGGTTATTTGGCTGAGGTTTAAATTGCTCAGCAAACTGTTTTCAATAATAGATGTTTCGCGCTTGGCAATCTGTATTGAATTTGAATAAGTCTCTTGGTTATATAGCTTAGTGGTTAAGGCTACTGAGATGAATAATACCGAGCATACTGCGATAGTAGGTAATGGGGTAACATCATGGCGTTTAAATTTAGGTTGTAATAACGCTAATAAAAAGGGGGTTGCGATCAGCACGCCTAGAGAATCACCAAGCCACCAAAAAGTAACATTTCTCCAATGATTATCAATGCTGTGAGCAGGGTTAAACTGACTTAAAGCATAGACGCCAATATTGGCCGATATTAGGCTAACAACAATACCAACGATAAAAATAAAATATATTATTGATTGGCGTTTCTTTAAGAACAGCGGATGACCTAGCCAGTATTTTAAAATAGCTGCGCCAATCATCCCTTGCAGCACAGCGCCAAAGCCGATTAGTAACACCTGCTCTAATGTATTGCCAATTAAAACTTGATCAGAGATAACGTTATCACTGGTACTTAAATTAAAGGAGACAGAGGCAATAAATAATGCAGGGATAAAGCGCCACCACCAGATAAAACAGCCAACTAGGGCAATACCTGCAGGGAGCCAGATAGGGATGACTTGTGATTGAAAGGCAAAATTAGTTAATAAATTACCAGTTATAAAGTAAGCAACCGCAAACGATATGTAAAAAACAAAAGAATTGGATGTTGAACCAAAAATCTTCACATGCATCCTTGTTAAATATTATTTTTATAATGATATTTTAGTATAGCGAATCGACAGTAAATAGTATTATTTTTAAAGTGGTAGCTGCTTTTTACTAAATGATTGTTTGAGTACTACCGTTGACTCTATATTGGCGATGCAGCTTAAGCTCCCCAGCTGGTGCTTTACAAACTGCTCATAGCTTTCTAAATCCTGAGAAATAATTTTCAGTAAATAATCGTGGCTACCTGAGATCACAGAGCACTCAAGTACATGGGGAAGTTTTTCTACATGCAGCTCAAATTGCTGTGCCGCACTCACCGAGTTTTGACTTAGTCGCACGAAAGCATAAACCAGCACATTAAGGTTGAGCGACTTAGGGTTAATTGCAGCGTGATAGCCCGTAATTACATGTTCCTGCTCAAGCTTTTTGATACGCCTAAGAGTTGGGGTGTCTGATAGGTTAATGGTATTGGCTAATTCAGAAACCGACATGCGGGCATGCGATTGTAAGGCAACCAGTAACTGCTGATCTTTTTTATCTAACATGACTATGAGATCTTATTAATTATTTTAATGTTGGTAGTGATTATTGCTAACAAAAGGTATTTTTACTATTTTTTTTGACGTTTTACCCTCAGGGGTTTTTGTTAGCATTAAGACATAATAATAACAGGATGTAGTCATGAGTTCTTACACAGCTAAATTTGATAATTGGATTAGGTCTGAGTTTGTTGCCCTAAACTCTCAATTAGAGGAGTTGTATTGGCAGCAAGCAGATAAGGCTAATGTTGAGGGGGTTGGTGATAGCTTAAAGCTGGCACTAAAAGATCAAGGTAATGCGTTGATCAGCGACTTATTAGCCGAAGGTAATACCGACGAAGGATTTGATAGCGCATTTGATTTACTTGGTAATGTGGGCTTGTTCATGGCCGCTTGTCGCAGGCATGAGATCACAGAGCCGAGCAGAGAAACAACCTCACCATTAGTTGAAGCATCGGCGCTTGCTATGCATATTGGTGCTTCTATTGGAGTAACCCCTCGTTTTGCTACTGCGCATCTAACTACGCATAATAAAGCCATTAATGGCACCTATAAACGGTTTACAAATCTTGATGATGAAGCCCTTTTTTTAGATTACAACACCCAAGGTATTTTAGCGTATAAACGTGCGAGTGATGCTTTATTAAAAATACTGCCATTAGGCATTTCACACCCTGTCACGGCTGAACTACTTGAGGTGGTTAAAACGGCATTAATGGATGTAATAGCGTCGAATAACGCCTTATACACTCAGCTAGACACCGAACGTTTTTTTAATTGTGTACGCCCATATTACAAGCCTTACAGGGTAGGTAAAGAGGTTTACCGTGGTGCAAATGCGGGAGACTTTGCCGGTATTAATGTTATTGATATGCTGCTAGGGCTTTGCAGTGCCAATGAGCCGAGTTACTCGCAAATGCTGGTGGATAAATTTTTATACATGATGCCAGAGGATCAACAAATACTTCGTGAAGCCATGCGTATGCAAAGCCTAATGGATGATTTTTTAGAGGCCGAACAATATAAAAATACAAAGTGGTTTCAAAAGCACGGCAAACTATTTATTCAAGTGTGTAAATTACATGGCGACACCGCTATCGGTCATCATAATCAGTTGGTGGAAAAGTTTATTGCTCAGCCATCACAGCACATGCAACAACAGCATATGAGTAAAGTCACTGCCAGTGGACCTCCTCTACCGGTACTGCTTGATTCATTAGCTAAGTTAAGAGATAGGCGTGCCGCGGCAAAGCGTGACGACATAAATACGCGCTTTGATGATTTAAACACGCTAAAACAGTGGATTAATTAATATGGCTAAAAATGATTTTTGTATGCCACAGGGTTGTTATTTACTAAGCCACTCTGTTGGCCGCCCATTAAAAACGAGCTTAGAAAATGCCACTGAACATTTTTTTACTCCTTGGCAAGAAAGTGTAAAAGAACCATGGCAACAGTGGTTACCCGCCATTGAAAGATTTACTGAGGCATTAGGGCAGTTGTTTAATGCGCCTAGTGAGCAATTTTGTCCTCAGGTTAATTTATCCAGTGGTTTAACTAAATTGGTTATGTCACACCCCGTATTTAATAAACCACAGTGTACGGTATTAATGGCGCAGGCTGACTTTCCCAGTATGGGGTTTGTAATGCAAAAAGCATTGCCTGAATGTGCAAAAATACGCTACATCCCTGAGCATGAAGACTTGAGTGATAGACAGGTATGGCAGCGATATTTAACTCCAGAGATTGATGGTGTGTTTGTCAGCCATGTTTATTCTAATACGGGTGTACAAGCTCCCATAAACGATATTGTGGCGCTGAGTAAAGTCACGAATACACTCTCAATAATTGATGTGGCGCAATCGGCAGGGGTTATTCCTATAGACCTAACGGCGTTAAATGCTGACTTTATGATTGGTTCAAGTGTGAAGTGGCTATGCGGAGGGCCAGGAGCTGCTTATTTATGGGTAAATCCAAAGCAAATAACACAATGTGAACCAAAAGATGTTGGCTGGTTTTCACATCAAAACCCATTCGAGTTTGATATTGCGCATTTTCAATATAACGCTAAAACACTAAGGTTTTGGGGCGGTACGCCCTCGGTACTTCCTTATATTATTGCCGCTCATAGTATTGAATATATTGTTGAATTTGGCGTTGAACAAGTGAGATCGCACAACTTGATGTTACTTGAGTTAATTCAGCAGCAATTGGGCGCTTTTTTAATGTCACCTAGCGCTAAAGAGCAATGTAGTGGCACCGCTATTTTGCAGTTTTCTGAGCATCAGCAAAGTATATTAACGGCTTTAGAGGCTGCAAAAATAAGTGTTGATGTGCGTAAACTCGGCATCCGTGTTTCACCTCACATATATAATACAAAGTCAGAGATACAAACATTTATTGATGTTGTGAAGCACATACTTAAGGTTGCTGACTAAGCTGCTGTTTTTTTTGAGTGAGTGCTTCTATTTGTTGTTGTGCTTGCTTGATTTGTGGGTCAAATCGCTGCTTAAGTGCCGCCGTTTCAGTGGTAATGGCATTCGCAATTGAGCTGGCCCCTAAGCGATTTGCTTTATCTTGGGTCATGTAATCGATTTGCTGTTTTTTTTGTGCGTATTCTTGTTGGTATTGTTTAATCTTAAGCTCAAGCTGCACAATATCACGCTCTATTTGTTGCACCGCTAGATAATCGTCAACAGAAGTATCGGCAACTGGTGTGTTCTCAGATTGTGGCGTATTTGTTTGCATGATGTTGACATTTCTAAGCGTGATCACTTGAGCGTCTTCAGCGCAAGGAGTTTGACTAAAAGTAGGCACACCTTTAATGGTGCATTTATAAACCGTCACTTCATTTGCCATGCTAACAGCACAGGCACCCAAACAATACAGTAGTAATATTAGCTTCGTCATGGTTAAACCTAAGCTGGTTTAAAGTACCATTTATAATGCACTAAGTTGTGACACCATACAATTTGTTTAATTTATTAGCATACGCTTGCGACTGCGTTATAAAAAGTGCAAATTAATAGAGGCTATTAAAATTTAGGCACAAAAAAACCACAATTAAGTGGCTTATATTCAGTAATGGTGGAGAGGGAGGGATAGACTTGCTTACATCCATGTAATCAATCGCTACGCGACGCTTGCAACGGCCTAAACTGTTCCAGACACTTTATCGAACCCAGTCGAGGGCTCTCACCCTCCCAATTAGCAGCAAAGCTTATTTTTGGGCACAAAAAAACCACAATTAAGTGGCTTATATTCAGTAATGGTGGAGAGGGAGGGATTCGAACCCTCGATAGAGCTACAAACTCTATACTCCCTTAGCAGGGGAGCTCCTTCGGCCACTCGGACACCTCTCCGACGCATTATTTAGCGTGTTATCAATCGGAAAAAACCAATTAATACAAATAAGTGGTGGAGAGATAGGGATTTGAACCCTAGAGGGGCTATAAACCCCTGCCGGTTTTCAAGACCGGTGCATTCGACCACTCTGCCATCTCTCCACGTCGTGATGCAGGATAATACTTAGGTGAGTTGCCTGTGTAAATAGCAAAAAGATCGTTTGCTTAAAAAGTGAGCGTAAATGAGGTTTTTTTTGTAAATTATGAAAATTAAAGATGATTTTTAGCTATGAAGAGGGAGCTGGCAGCAAACAGATGGAGCTAAAGAAGAAACTTCATTTAGTGGTTGGGTGTTTGCTGCAACAATACAAAAATCATGGTTGGGTGACTATTTGTATTGAATTGCACCGCCAAGTGCTAATTTTTTTCCGTAACGGTTAAGTTTAGCTAACATTCTCGCTTTGCGATTAGTTGGTTTAACTGCAACGTGAGTTGTGGCTGTTTGGTTTAATGTATTAATTGGGTTCATTGTATTCGCTCCAAGGTTGTGTCTGTTGAAAACGTGTGCATTTTGCCCGTAGGTTGGTTAAAAATAAAGCGATAAAAATTGCTGGTGAAGTATTAGTTTTTTTAATCTGAAAGTGTTTTTTTTGATTTGCTATTTAATGGCGTTTGTTTTGATTTTGTATATTTATTCATTATATTTTTGTGCTACATCACTTTTTTATGGGGTTTTTTTCAGTTTTTTTTATTTTAATATGTTTATAAATAGATTATTTTGAATAGTTATTCAGATTAAATTATTTTGTATTTTTGGGGTGGGTTTTACTTCGTTCAAAGATTTAACATGCTATTTATAGGTGGTTAATTATTTATCAGAGAAGAGCATTTTTTATAAACGATAAAAAAGAGTGTTGCTAGGCTTTTAAATTATAAAAAAAGTGCCTAGGTTACTAGGCACTTTGGAGTTAGTTGCGTTTTAAAACGCGTCTAACTGGGGATCGCACCGCCTCAGAATTTAAAACTTAAAAAGGGGTGGTTTTAATATGTTGCAATTTGGGCTTACAATCATCAGCTCGAACGGCATTCTATGTGATCTAGAGCGAAGTGAAGATTATACTTTGGTTTGTAGTCTACTATGAAGCCACAAAATGTCTCTGCACAGCAAGAGCAGATCCACTCAACAGTCTATTACTTGAGTTAAATGGGACTGGTGGGGTAAAAAACGCAAAATGCGGCATAACTTAAAAGCAAATGCCGCAAAGGGAGATTAATTAAAATGCTGAGCAGTTAGTGCTGTTTTATAGTAAATAACTCATAGCCTTTTAATGCAGGCACTTGCGCAGCAAGTTGAGTTTCTTGTTGTGCGATTTCAATAAAGTCACCACACAGTGTATTTGCACGCTGTTCAAGTTTTTTTGCATGGAGCTCTACTTTTTCTTCTATTTGTGCGCCCATATTTTCCATGCGCTCTTCAAAGGCTTGCATATCGCCACCTGAACCCATTAGCTCAGAGCCTAATGCTACTAAAATACTGCCCATTGATTGCATTACGGCCGACTCAACGGCAGTTTCTATTTGTTGTTCAAACTGCTGTTCAAAGTTTTCACCAAACTGAGTGAAGCTTTGCTGGCCCATGACAAATTTACCTTGTTGGTAAAAGGTACCCTCTACTTCTTGTTGAATATCGTCCATCAAGGTTGCAATGTTATCGAGGCCATCAATATTAAATGCATTGGCGACTTCTTCTAATGCAACACCTGCAATTTTAACCCCTTCAAGGGCAATATTGGCCACTTCAGGTAATTGCACGCGTAAATTATCTGTGTAGTTGGTCAGTGCTTGGCGCTGTGCACTATTTAATGCTACTTGCTCGCCATTGATAGACAGCTCACCTTCAGCGGTAAATAGCATGCGCTGATTATTGGCTTTAAAAATTTCTAACTCATTAGGTTTGATGCGCACATCGTTCTTAAATACAACGTTACATTCGTCGTTACTAAATGAAATTGAAGAGCTGTTATCGTTATGAGCCATGGCGACGGGGGCGCACATAATTGCGCTAACTAATAATAATTCTTTCATGTTTATTCTCTGTTTTTTGCTGATGATAATTAACTTATAACAAGTTTGGTGCCAATAGTTTTTAGTGTTTAAAAACAGTGGTTTGTGACTTTTAAGCTGCTTTGAAGTTGAAAGTAAAGTCATTGAAAAAGCTAAAATTTGGTCAAAATAACCAACAATTAAATGCTAATAAATAAAATTTATCGATACGATAAAAAACTCTCACTTTCCACAATTCAAATTTAGCGCTATTTATTCACAATACTGACACAGAGACTATTTAGGATAGCGATGTGGCTTTATTTTGACGGAAATTTGTACAATGAATTTGCGTTGAACATTTTAATTTCACCAATTATCGCGATACAAGAATCCGTAATTGGTCTCAAACACTTTATGGAGTGGGTTGTGGGTAAGACATTTAGTTACGATGCGCTAGATGATGATTTTGTTGAAGACGAATACGAAATGGTCGGGCGTAATCAACACGACAAGAAAAAGCAAAAGGTGAAAAGAAAGTTAGAGGATTACCTTGAGCAAAAACGCTTGCGTAAAAACCTAGGTGAAGATGACTTAAACGATTATATTGATTAGGTTGTCGCTAGTACAAATCAGTGCCGACATATTAGCTTTTAACTGCTACTTAGGTAGTATTTAAAGCTCTGTGGGTTGGTAATAAAGAGGCTTTATGCCTCTTTATAATTTTTAAGCCTCAAACTTTAGCTGCGAGCAATGCTTTTTCAATTACTTTTTCTAGTTTTTCAGGTTTAGTAAAGGGCGCGTAGCGCTTAATCGGTGAGCCATCTGAATTAATCAAAAATTTTGTGAAATTCCACTTAATTTTTCGTGTTAACAACCCCGGTAATACAGATTTTAAATAGCGAAAAACCGGATGTGTATGCTGACCATTAACGTTCACTTTTTCTGCGATTAAAAAACTAACTCCGTAATTGATTAAGCAACCTTGCGCTATTTGATTCGCGTCTCCGGGTTCTTGCTGGCCAAATTGGTTACACGGGAAACCTATAATGACTAAACCTTGGCAGGCATACTTTTCGTGTAATGCTTGCAACGACTTATATTGATAAGTGAATCCACACTCACTTGCAGTATTTACTATTAACACAACTTTACCTACAAACTCTTGAAAATCGATAGGTTGGCCTTGCAGGCTAGTTGCACTTAGTTGATGAAATGGATGCATATTATTAAGCTATTATTTGTTTATTTGGCATAGTCTAACCTTTGCTTGGTGATTAACAAAGTCGAAATAGTGAACACTGCTATGGCGTTACTGTTAATTTAAAATCAAAAATAACCCCATACCAGCAAGTGTGGTTAGGTAAATATTATGTGTTTTGTAAGCAACTATAATGGCTACAATCGCTGCGCTTAAATAAGGATTTTGCCAATTTAGATTAATGCCACCATCATTTATAAATACAATAGGCACCCAAATCGCTGTTAGAACCGCAGGTGCACTGAAGCTCAAAAACTGCTGCATTTTAGGCCCTACTTTAAATGGTAGCGCGCGATGTAAGAATAAATAACGGGTAAAAAAGGTAATACATGCCATAAGTAAAATAGTCGTCATCATGATTTAGTGTCCTTATTTTTTACTATTCTAGTTACAGCGTAACCTGCACTCATCGCGAGTAGTGCTGAGCATACCAACCACAGCTCAAAGCCTGTGCTTTTTAATAAAGTGGCACAGATCCCTGCAACAATGACAGTGACAAGAGTGGCTAAATTTTTAACTCCTGGGATAACCAAAGCTATAAAGGTTGCAGCAATCGCAAAGTCGAGTCCTAAATTGGTGAGATCAGGGAGTATAGTACCGGCTAAAATACCGAACAGTGTCCAAATATTCCAAGCAATGTAAAAGCTAAAGCCTGCGCTGAGCGCGTAAATTAGGCGCGTTTTAGTCTGGTAGGCGCGAGGATGATGCGAAAAAGCAAATAGTTCATCGGTTAATACAAAGCTGACTGGAAGGCGCCAACGCATGGGTTGCTCAATCACTTTGTGACGAACCGCCAAGCCATATAAAAAATGACGAGAGCTAATAATAAATGTGGTAAATAAAATGGTTAACAGAGGGGTATTACCAGCCATTAACTCAATAGCAACCAGTTGAGCCGAGCCTGCAAATACCAATAGCGACATAGCTTGAGTTTCAAAAGGGGTAAAGCCATTTTGTATTGCCAACGAGCCACATAAAATACCCCAAGGAATAACGGCTAAACATAATGGCAGCATATCTAAAAAGCCTTTTAGTATCGGTTTTTTAATGGACTGCATGTGTTTTACTCTGTGTAATAGTAGAAAGACTCATCGGGATACCTTAAGATTAAGATGCTAAAATAGTTAGCGTTTTAGATGATACTGTTTTTTAGGGAAGGTGCAATGTTCAAGGTAAAAGTGTGGGATGGCTTTTTAAGAAGCTTTCATTGGTTATTAGTATTGAGTATTGCTGCGCTTTATTTTAGTGCTGAAGAGGGCATGATAGAGCTACATTTTGTGGTTGGCTTTTTTACTTTAGCGCTTATTTCAACGCGGATTATATGGGGTCTCATAGGCAGTAAAACGGCAAGAATATCGGCATTACTGCATTCTCCTAAATCGGTGCTTGCTTCTTTTAGTGGCAAAAAAACAAATGATGTGGGCCATTCTGCACCAGGCAGTTATATGGTGTTATTATTTTTTATACTGATTATTACGCAGCTGGTTAGTGGTTTAATGAGCAGTGATGGTATTTTAACTGATGGCCCGTTAGCGCAGTATGTATCGAGTGATACGATTGATTTCGCTAACTGGCTGCATCATATTAATTTTGATATTTTATTTTATGCGATTATTTTGCATGTTGTGGCTATTATTGCTTATAAAATAAAAGGCAAGCCTTTAGTAAAAGCTATGATCACCGGTAATAAAGCACTGGCAACACAAAGCTCAGAGCCTGAGACAAAGTCACCATGGATTGCATGGGTTTTATTTTTACTATTACTGGTTTTAATTATGAGTACTTGGGGAAGTGAGCCTTTAAGTTATCTGCTTAGTTAAAAAAAATGGCGCTAATACAGCGCCATTTTTATTGTTTAATACACAGTGTTTATTAGTCTTTGAATTGCTTATGGCAATCTTTACAGCCTTTAGCCCATGCACCAAATGCTTTACCAATGACCGCTTTGTCACCTGTTTGAGCTGCTACAGCAAGTTCATCAGCATATTGCTGAAACGCTGTCGCTTTTTTCATAAAAGTATCGTTTTCAGACCATACCGCAGGAAGTGCTGATGTATCGCCTTTTTCAGTGCCTGCGTAAAATGCCTCCCAAGGCATTTTAGATAATGCCGCCGCGTTATTTGCACGCTGTTTGAATTGCTCTGCATCAAAAGGAATTTTACCCTTAAGCATAGCACCCATATCGCCTATTTGAACTGAAATCATAGAAAATGCAGCTTGGCGATACTCAATCGCATCACTCGGCTCTTTGAATGCAGAATTTGCAGATACGCTAAATGCGCATGTAGATAGTAACGCCCCGATAAATACTTGCTTCAATTTCACTTTACTCTACTCCTTTAAGGGTTCTTTAATTATCTTTGTATCTTAGCTCAGGCTTTAGTTCAAGATAAAGAGCTGGTTTAGTCATTTATATCAATATCAGCAAATATCATTCCTCGTCGCATGCTACGTGTCGCTAAGAATACCTCGCCAAGTAATGACATAAATGCACATATTAGCAATGCCATGGCACCAACAAAACAACTACCGATAGTGACACCTAAATTAATCGATTGTATGTGCGATAAAAATAACAACATAACCACGGCACAGACTAATAATGCGCTTAAGACACTTAAACTAAAGGCAATATGTATGCAGCGGGAGCGCTTAAGAAGCGCCCTTAGTTCTGTAGTTAGAGACAAGTTAAACTCTTCATCGGTACTAACTTTTAATTTTCGCTCTAACTGCCTGGCTCTGTCTGTAATACGTGCCAAACGGTTGGATAGCACCCCAAGTGTTGCCGCAATACCTGTTATTAAAAAGACGGGTGCAACGGCTGTTTGAATGACTTTAGCCATAGTTAAAATATTAATTACATCGTTGTTCATTTATCCCTCTATTTAAATCTTTTCATTTACAATTGTTCACAATTGGTTTTTGCTTTTTATTACATTAAAATCAATGTTTTATGTTGTTAGTGTGTGCTTTTTTGTAACTTAAATGTAGCAATGCTGTTGCTCCTGTAAAGGTTAACGTTTTATATTCGTAGTTATCAATCAATGGAATTGAAACTAGTAAATACAATAATACATAAACTATCCTAGGGGAAACGATGTCTAATAATATAATTAAAAGAACAGCAATCGCGACAGCTGTATCGGGTGCATTTGTGGCAACATTTGCCAATGCTGCGACTTTGCCAAATGCTACAATAACTAACAAACAAGTAGAGCAATTAAAAGAAATAGCTGCTGATAAAAAAGTGCCTTCAGCTCACATGATTGTTTTAAAAGCAAAAACCTCAGTTGATGCAGTTGCCGCTGGGACTTACCAGGTATCTTCTAATCGAGAAATTACGGCGCAGATTGAGCAGCTTCAAGATATGATGACTGTTGAGCTTAGTAGCCTAGATTTTAATGCTAAGGTAATTGGCAAAACCAAAATTTTAGCTCCAACGTTAATTGTTCAAGCAACGCCTGAAGCGTTAGCTCAAATTGCAAAAGATGATCGCGTTGCTAAAGTTTTACCAATGTTCGATCGCGAGCTACATGTTGCAGCAAGCTCTGAATATATCAACGCTAAACCACTTATTACTGACGGCATAGCAAGTGGTAAAGGTCAACGTGTTGCAGTACTTGATACGGGTATCGATTACACTCATGCTGCTTTCGGTGGCGCAGGCACAGTTGAAGCTTATTTAGCAGCTCAAGCTGATCCAACATCAGTTGCATGGCCACAAGGCATTGTACAAGGTGGTTACGACTTTATACGTGATGATGCTGATCCAATTGAAAATGATGCCGCTAATTCACCTTCTACAGGTGATCCAACCAACCACGGTACATCATCTGCAAACTCTGTAAATGGTATTGCGCCTGACGTTGAGCTTTACGCTTATTCAGTATGTGGCGGCGGTTGTCCTGGCGATGCACAAGCAGCCGCTTTAGAAGCTGCAATGGATCCAAATGGAGATGGTGATATTTCAGATCGTGTTGATGTAATGAATATGTCATTAGGTGGTGAGTTTGGTGATACTTATACTGGTGGCGGTACGCAATTCTTAATTCAGCGAGCCGTTGAGTTAGGTGTAAACATGGTTATTTCTGCTGGCAATGACGGTGATAATCCATTCCGTGTTGGTGGCCCAAGCACTACACCTAATGCACTATCTGTAGGTGCAATGACTCACCCAACAACTGAAATCGGTGTTGCATCAGGTACTGTTGCTGGCGTTGAAGGTAATATTCAGCCATCAAGTTTTGGCCCACAAGAAGCATATACAATTTCAGGTGCAGATATTGAATTAGTTTATCCTGAAACAAACGCAGATGGTTGTGCTGAATTTGCTGCAGATGTTGACTTTACAGGCAAAGCAGTATTAATCGACCGTGGTGCATGTGCATTTACTGAAAAAGTTTTACATGCTCAGGCTAAAGGTGCTGAGTTTGTAATGATTGCGAATAACACCGATGATGGTACCCCAGCACCTATGGGTGGCTTTGATGCGGATGTAACTATTAAAAACGTAGGTATTAACTTTGCCGCAGGTGCAGCTTTAAAAGCTCAACTAGCTGCTGGCGGTCCTGCAACATTTGATATTAGCGTTGAAATTAAAACAACGGCAGGTGCAGTTGCAACATTCTCATCTCGCGGTCCTTCTATGGATGGATTATTAAAACCAGAAATTACAGCGCCAGGTACGAGCATTGACGTAGCAGCAGCAGGCACGCAAACAGGCACAAACCCGGTTTCAGGTACTTCTTTCTCGGGCCCAATTACAGCAGGTGCTGTGGCAATGATCCGTGAAGCGCATCCTGAGCGTAATGCGTTTGAGATTAAAGCAACAATCATGAATGCAGCAAACTTAAACGTAACTAATGAGCCTCTAGCGATTAATCCTGATTCAGAGCTTGCGCCAATAAGTATGATAGGTGCAGGTTTAGTTGATGTGACTAAGGCGGCTAACTTGCCAGTTGCAGCTTGGGTACATAACGGAGAGTTTGATACTAAACAAGCTGCACTCTCTTATGGCTTAGTAAGCTTAGCGGAAACAGGCTCTATTACTAAAACGGTAACCGTTAAGAACTTCTCTGCAGATGCAAAAACGTACAACCTTCGTACTGAAGCGCGTTACCAAAATGATATTGATACGGACGCAGTTAGCTGGGATTTCCCTGAATCTATAACAGTACCGGCAGGTCAAGCGATTAACTTTGACATTACAATGACGGTTGATCCAAGTAAATTACCTGCATGGGAATTAGAAAATCCATTCAGTGCAGAGGATATTGCAGCAAGAAGTGCTGCATTAACATCAGTAGAGTTTGATGGTGCATTAGTATTTGATGATGCATCTACCGATGGCGATCACGATTTACATGTTGTTTATCATGCAATGCCAAAAGCTGCGACTCAGTTGAGCTACTCACCTGAAATTGTTAACAATGAAATGGCATTGGTTATTGAAAATACAGGTCAAACTGAAATTTCCCCACAAGCTGAAAGTATTGTTGCAATGGGGACAGAAAAATCAGTTGAAGATGCTGAGTTTAATATCCTGTCTACTACATTCTCTGCATTCAATGCAGATTTCTGTGATTCAGGAATTTATATTACGTCATCAATACAACTACGCGATCCGTTAACTCATACTTTCCAAGCGGGTTATAGAATTGAAATAGATACCAACAATGACGGTGTATCTGATCAGTTTATGACAAACTTAAACGACCGTGGCCGCGATACAGCGTTCCCAGGTCGTAGCCGCACATTAATTGGTATGACTGATGGCGCTGGTAATGATGCATGGCAATGGGGTACGCCGCTTTTCCATGCTGCAGGTGAAGACACAGTTACTTTCTCAGGTTGTTCTGAGTTAATGAATATCGATGCGTCGCTTCTTGGCGAGCCAATGAACTTCAAAGTATCGGTAGGTTATCCTAGTTACCAAACTGGTGTTTACAGTGAAACAGACAGCGTAACAGGTTCAACAGTATTCGGCGTACAACCTCAGGTACAGATTACTTCACTTGAAACGGGCGAAGCGGTTTCTTCAATTATGCCAGGAGAGAAAGCGGTGGTTTCTGCAAGCGGCCCGTTTGCATTATCGCAAGGCTCAGGTACTAACATTATTAAAGTAATGGCAGCTGAAGACCTAGAGTTACCAGACGTTGAAGCTCCAATGCTGGTTGGTGGTGAGTTTAGTGTTTCTGAAGATGCAGCTGATGGAACTGTAGTAGGTGCGCTTACTATTGAAGAATCAGACTTAGACTTAGCTATTTCAGAGTACTATGTTCAATCTAATACAAACCTTGGTCTTGCTGTTGATGCAGAAGGTCAAATTGTGGTTGCAGATAATACTTTATTAGCGGGTGATACATCTGCAGAAATGGAAGTTGTTGCGATTGATGTTCGTGGTAATGTGTCAGAGCCTGCAATGGTAACAATATCTGTTACTAAAGTAGCGCCTCCGGTTGTTACTCCAGAGCCTACTAAGAAAAGCTCTTCAGGCTCATTAGCTTGGCTAACATTACTAGTTGCGCCATTTGCATTTATGCGTCGTCGTAAGCAAAAGTAATTAAATAAATTAAATATTAACTAAAGGGAGCTTCTGCTCCCTTTTTACATAGCTTCACAAACTAAATCTCCGTGCTATTAAATATTAGGTATATTTAATAAAAATAATAACTACAGAGATTCCAATCAATGAAACACACCCCATTTGTTCTTACTTTTATATCCTTAGCTATTTTAGGGGGATGTAATAAAGCCCCTGATGTTGAGCAATCAGCAAAGGTTGAAAATGTAGCTGCTAAAATCGCAGTCATGCCGCCGATTGCGAAGAAAGTACCGTATAAAATGACAGTCCATGGCGACACGCGTATCGATAATTATTATTGGATGCGTGATGATGAGCGTAAAGCTCCTGAGGTAATTAGTTACCTTGAGGCTGAAAATGCTTACACAGATGAAATGCTTGCGCATACAAAAACGTTACAAACTTCGTTATTTGAAGAGCTAAAAGGGCGAATTCAAAAAGACGATGATTCAGTGCCAGTTAAAAACGGTGACTATTATTATTCATCACAAACTCGCGGTGATAACGAATACGCAACTTATGTACGTAGTAGTGATTTTGCAGGCACTGACCAGCAGGTTATTTTAGATGTAAACAAGCTAGCTAAGGAACATGATTATTATGCCGTAAGTGGTTTAGATGTAAGTCCAAACGGCAATTTAATGGCATATGGTGAAGATACCGTAAGTCGTCGTATTTATAATATAAAAATAAAAGACTTAAGCACTGGTAAATTACTCGAAGATACGCTTAAAGGTACGAATGGCAGTGTTGTTTGGGCAAACGACAACAAAACGCTTTATTACATAAAAAAAGATTTACAAACTTTACTAGGTTACCAAGTTTATCGTCATACGCTCGGTACCCCACAGGCTGAAGATGAACTCGTTTATGAAGAAACAGATACCAGTTATTACATGGGTATTAGCAAAAGCAAAGACGATTCAGAAATTTATATTTGGCACAGCAGTACAACTGCGTCAGGTGTATCAGTTTTAAGTGCTGATGATGTTAAAGCTATGCCAAAACGCTTGATTGAACGTGAAGCGGATCTGGAGTATGGAATTTCTAAGCTGGGTAATACTTACTACATTGTCACTAATTTAAACGCAGTTAACTTTCAGTTAATGAAAGTAGATATTGATAAAGCTGGCGATAAAGCTAATTGGCAAACGGTGATCCCCGCTCGCGATAATATAAAATTAGAAGGCATCGACTTATTTAACGATTACTTAGTGTATCAGCAGCGTGAAATGGGTCAGTCGACTATTATTGCTCGTAACTTAACCACGGGTCAAGAGATACCGCTTAGCTTTAACGACAGTGCTTATACAATTAGCACCTACGGTAACAATGATTTAAATAGCGATACATTACGTGTGTATTATACCAGTATGACAACACCCGCTTCATCGTATGATGTTAATTTAGCTACTGGCAATAAAACATTACTTAAACAACAAAAAGTACTCGGTGATTTTAGTGCAGATAATTACGCATCAGAGCGAATTTTTGTCACTGCACGAGATGGTATTAAAGTACCGGTAAGCCTAGTCTATCGCAAAGACATGTTTAAAAAAGAGGGGACTAATCCGCTGCTACAATATGGTTATGGCTCGTATGGCGCGACCATGGATCCTACCTTTTCTAGCGCTCGCTTAAGTTTGCTCGATCGGGGTTTTGTATTTGCCATTGCGCATATTCGCGGTTCACAAATGCTAGGTCGCCCTTGGTATGAGGACGGTAAACTACTGACTAAAAAGAACACCTTTAACGACTTTGTAGATGTTACCAAGGCATTGGTTGAGCAAAAGTATGGTGCAAAAGATAAAATATTTGCTCAAGGTGGCAGTGCGGGTGGCTTGTTAATGGGGGCAGTGGCAAACCAAGCTCCTGAGTTGTATAAAGGTATGGTGGCTGCGGTTCCATTTGTTGATGTAGTGACTACGATGCTTGATGCAAGTATTCCACTTACAACCAACGAATACGGTGAGTGGGGTAACCCTAACGAGAAAGAATACTATGAGTATATGTTATCGTATTCACCTTATGATCAGGTCAGTAAGCAAGATTACCCAAATATGTTAGTTACTACTGGCTTACATGATTCACAGGTACAATATTTTGAGCCTGCAAAGTGGGTGGCTAAGCTGCGAGATTACAAAACAGATGATAACAAGCTACTGTTTAAAATTGATATGGAAGCAGGGCACGGAGGTGCATCAGGTCGCTTCAAACGCTTAGAAGATACTGCATTAAATTATGCTTTTATGCTTGATTTAGCGGGTGTGGATAAGTAACTGGTCTGGCAATATCAATAAGCGCAGCTATTTGCTGCGCTTTTTTATTTTTAAATATACACAAATGCTTTGCATTGGATAAATAAGCATTTACATTAAGGTGGCTAATGAGTGTGAATATTATTTTAGCGCAAAATAAAAACGAGAAGGGAGAGTGTAATGGAACAAAATCAAGAGATTAAAGTCGTCAATAAAGATGACCGCACATGGGCAATGCTATGTCATTTAAGTGCATTAGCGGGGTTTATTGTGCCATTTGGGTCGGTACTCGGCCCTCTTATTATCTGGTTAATTAAAAAAGATGAAATGCCAATTGTTGATATACATGGAAAAAAAGCCCTTAATTTTCAAATCACTATGGCTATAGCTTATTTTGTTTGTTTTTTACTAATTTTTGCAGCGGTTGGTTTACTACTGTTACCTATGGTGGCTATTTTTTCATTTGTGATGGTGGTTATCGCAAGCGTGAAAGCCAACGATGGCAAAGAGTTTAATTATCCCCTTAGCTTAAATTTGATAAAATAACTGTTTTTATTATTCGGTGAATTGGTTTTAAGTTAAAAAGTCGTTCAAACCCAGCTTAATTGCTGGGTTTAGTTTTTAGCCATAAGGGAAAAATGCTCTATATAACATTATTTTTTACAGCATTTATATCTGCCACGTTATTACCTAGCTCGTCTGAAGTGTTGATGGGTGGGATGATAATGCAAGGTAATACTAACTTATGGCTGATTTGGTTTGCAGCAACCTTGGGTAATGTACTGGGCAGTTGTGTTAACTATTGGTTAGGGACGCAGGCATTGCGTTTTAAAGATAAAAAATGGTTTCCAGTATCTGAAAAAGGGCTTAAAAAAGCACAAAAGCAGTTTAATAAATATGGTGTTTATAGCCTGTTGTTTGCCTGGCTGCCAATCGTTGGCGACCCACTAACCGTTATTGGCGGCGTGTTTAAAGTTCGCTTTACTACGTTTTTAGTGCTGGTAACGCTCGGCAAGGGGTTACGTTATTTAGCGGTAATAGCCCTTGCCGTTGGATTATTTGTGCCAGTCGAGGGTTAAAGAAACCGAATCGGCAAAGCGCAACGCATGAGGTTTATCTACTCGAGCCTTAGCATAATTAACGCTTGGGTGTGAGTGGCAAACAGCAAGGATTTCAGCAACTAGTTTTTCTAACAATAAAAAGTGTCCTTGCTCCACTAAGCTAATTACCTCTTTAGTAATCACTTTGTAGTTAAGTGCTTGGTCTACTTCATCTGTTTCACAAGCTTGATCAGCAGGGTAGTGAATTTCAAGGTTAATGACTACATCTTGTTTTTTTTCACGCTCATCAGGATTAAAACCAATAAATGTGCGTAGTCGTAAGTTAGTTACATTAATAATTGCGTTTGCCATACATTATCCTTTGATCAGCTGTAAAAACTCATTACGTGTTTTCGGATCGGCTCTAAAGTTTCCTAGCATTACCGAGGTACGCATGCTTGAGTTTTGCTTTTCTACACCACGCATCATCATACACATGTGTTTTGCTTCAACAATTACACCCACGCCTTTTGCACCGGTTACTTCCTCAACCGCTTTTGCAATTTGATGGGTAAGCTGTTCTTGAATTTGAAAACGACGCGAAAACATATCAACAATACGCGCAAACTTAGATAAGCCTAATACTTTGCCATCAGGAATATAAGCAATATGACAGCGGCCAATAAAAGGGAGTAAATGATGTTCACACATAGAGTAAAGCTCGATGTCTTGTATCAATACCATGTCGTCAGCGTCAGAGGTGAATACCGCATTATTAGTGATTTCGTTAAGCGTTTGACGATACCCTTGAGTAAGGTACTCCATCGCTTTTGCAGCGCGCTTTGGGGTATCGAGTAACCCTTCACGTTCAGCATCTTCACCTACAGCAGTTATAATTTTTTGATAGCTTTCTTTTAATTCGTTATGCATAAGTTTCTCAGTTTTATTAGGACTTACTTAAGATGGCGACCACCATCAACAGGTAAAGCACGCCCTGTGATGTAATGGCTGTTCAGTAGTAGGTCTATACAATTGATAATTTCTTGGCATCCAGGTTCGATACCCATTAATGATTTTTTTAAAGTTTTAGCGCGATACTGCTCATCATCATGTTGGTTAAAAATAATTAATGATGGTGCGACTGAATTTACTTTTATGTTAGGTGCATATTTAGCACTAAATGATTTAGTTAAGTTATCCAGTGCGGCTTTACTGGCCGCATAAGCAAGATGCTTTGGACTGCCTGTTTCCACTACATAATCAGTCAAATGAATAATGTCAGCGGGTTTAGCATGCGACGCCTGATAATTTAATAGTAAATCTGCGCAGTGTAAGTTTACCAAGTACGGTGTTTTTGCATGAATGCGCATCATATTGTCAAACAGCTGCTCAAAGTGGGGGTTGTTAGCTTCACAGTCCCAGCTTGATGCATTATGAATAACCGCCCTTAGTGAGTCAGTGTGTGATTTAAGCAACGTAATAAAAGTATTAATGCCCTCATCAGTACTAAAGTCAGCATAAAGACAGGTAACCCCTTGTTGTTCCAACGAATCAACAGCCTCATGACGGGTCCGATAAGTAATAATGACCGCTTGCCCTTGGGCTATAAAGTGCTTTGCCAGCGCAAGCCCTATACGTTGTGCTGCACCAGTAATCAAAATAGGGGGTGTCATAAAATATAAAACTCTCTGTTGGCAAGCGTTAAGGTTAACT
Source organism: Pseudoalteromonas sp. 2CM36K (assembly GCF_023161865.1). Taxonomy (NCBI): domain Bacteria; kingdom Pseudomonadati; phylum Pseudomonadota; class Gammaproteobacteria; order Alteromonadales; family Pseudoalteromonadaceae; genus Pseudoalteromonas; species Pseudoalteromonas sp. 2CM36K. The sequence goes on along the minus strand of NZ_JALNTK010000021.1, from coordinate 51,318 downwards.
TTTAAAAATTTAAGCCACTTATTTTCACGTCATGTTTACGTAAAATACAAGCGGCTCGATCAGTTAAATCACGCTTATAATATTGATTTAAAAAGCATCGTATATTGTTGGAATAGGCTGGCGCTTATGTTGCGTGCGCTGGTAAATTGCAATTAGCGTTTCTTCTACATGACTTGAAACTGCTTTACCTTCTAAAAAGTCATCAATTTCTTCATAACTTAAGCCAAGTGCTTCTTCGTCTGTTAGTCCTGGTCTATCACTTTCTAAATCCGCTGTTGGTGCTTTCTCAACTAAAAGCGCAGGCGCACCCAATGTGGTTGCTAATGCGCGAACTTGGCGTTTTGATAGGCCAAATAAAGGAGCCAAATCGCATGCACCATCACCAAATTTCGTGTAAAAACCAGTAATATTTTCAGCACTATGATCGGTACCGACCACTAAGCCTTGGCAAAAGCCGGCTATTTCATATTGCGCAATCATGCGTTGACGTGCTTTGACATTACCTTTAATAAAATCGATTTTATCTTGCGAAGGGAGTGTTTGTTCGGTACCCGCGAGAGTTGCCATTGTCTGCTCATGCAGAGCATCGGTTGCGGGTTTAATGTTTACTGTCATACGGGTGCTCGGCTTAATGAAATCAACCGCCATTTGCGCTTCACTTTCATCAGCTTGAACGCCATAAGGTAGGCGTACAGCAATAAATTGATAATGAGTGTCAGGGTGTTCTTGGTTTAGCTCATCAATAGCAAGTTGACACAAACGGCCACAGGTCGTTGAATCTACACCACCACTGATCCCTAGTACAAGTGAGGTTGAATATGCCGCTTTTAAACGTGCTTTAATAAAATCCACTCGGCGTTTAATTTCAGCGTTTACATCAATCGAAGGCTGAACTTTCATTTCAGCCATAATCTCGGCGCGCATGGCCCGCTCCTTTAGTTAAATAATTTTTACGCTCTACATAGAACAACTATTATGTGATTTCATATTTATGAATTAAAGCCCTAAGTGAGCTTTTATTTGTTTAAGCTGGGCTTTTAGCTCATCAATTTCTGCAAGTAAGTCATTTAGCTCAGTGTTTTTTATATCATCAGTGTGTGTTTGTGCCTCAAGTGAAGCCTCGTTCACAGATGATTGATCTGCAAATAAATGAATATATCGACAATCCCGTTTACCTGATTCGCGCGGCATCTTTTTAACATGATTGCTTTGAATTAGTTGTTCAAGTGACTTTTCAACATCATCAATACGAGCAAAGTCGGCAAGGCGGCTACAACGTGTTTTTAATTCGCCAGGTGTTTGTGCGCCTCGCAATAATAATAAACAAATAATCGCCCTTTGCTGTTGATCAAATTGCAGGTGACTAAACTCAGTATTACAAAAACGATGATCGTATTTATTAACTCGCCCAGACAGCCCTTCATTTACAGTGACTAATCGCATACTGATTAACTCATCAACGGTTATTTGAACTTGCTCTTCTGTATAATTAACAACTGGCGCGCGATTCGATTTTTGATTACAAGCATTTGTTAATGCATTTAACGATAAAGGGTAGTGCTCAGGTGTTGTGCTTTGTTTTTCTAATAAACAACCAATAACGCGTTGTTGCTCCATTGATAATTGCAATTGCATACCTTATCTCACCTAATAAATCCTATTTTTAGCTTACACTGTTATTTGCTTGTAAGCCATTGCTGGAGCTTAGAATGAAGAGTTGTGGCATTGAGGGGTTTAGTTAAATAGTCATCCATACCAGTGGCCAAACATTTGTCTTTATCACCCTGCATTGCGTTTGCGGTAAGCGCTATTATTGTTATGTTTTTATTTACCTTGCCTGCTTTGCCTTCTCTGATGGCAATAGTTGCTTGATAGCCATCCATCGTAGGCATTTGGCAATCCATTAATATTAATTGATAAGTGTTAGCTGGGTTTTGATTCAACTTTTCAACTGCCTCAGCACCATTTTCAGCAATCTCAAATGTCACGTTCAACTGTTTTAAAAAAGCAGCGGTAACAACTTGGTTAATTTTATTATCTTCTACTAATAAAACATGCGCCGCCAGTGTATCTGTCATAACCTCAGTGGCAGCAAGCGACTTTAGTTGTGTACCAACGTGTGTTTGCTCGATAGTGCTTTTTGCAGTCAGCGCATTTTGTAAATCAAAAGGGGTGAGTGGTTTAAATACGAGGGTTTCTTCGGTTAAAAATGTGGCACTTTTATTTGTATAACTCATGGGAGCCATAATAATTAAATGGCTATTACTTTTTGTTAAAAACTGCTTAAGTGCGAATGCTTGAGCTTCGTATAATGGTTCAAATAAAGCACTGTCAACAAGCACAATGTTTGGTGGGGTATCTTCATGGCTATTAATGTAGGCACTTATAGACAGGTAATCGCAGATCGTGCTGACCTTAGCCCCCCAGCGAGTTAATTGTTTTTTGGCAATAGTGGTATTAAGTAAGCAATCATCAATAACCCAAATACGCTTATTTTTAATTGCTTGATATGCTTCGTGCTGTTGAACTAATTGAGGGGTTATCTTTATAAAAAAGGAAAATGTACTGCCTTTATTTAGTGTACTACTCACATTCACTTCGCCACCCATGAGCTCACACAGCTGCTTGACAATAGCAAGACCCAGGCCTGTGCCACCATATTGGCGTGTGGTTGATGTGTCTGCTTGAGTAAATGAATCAAATAAATGGGGCTGTTTTTCTGCGCTGATTCCTATACCTGAGTCAGCGATTGCACATTCTAAAACTGTGGCGTCAAGTGTGTGGGCAATTTTAGCGGTTATCAATATTTCACCGTTTTGGGTGAATTTAACGGCATTACCAATTAAGTTACTTAAAATTTGACGTAATCTATTCGGATCGCTAATAAATTCGCTGCTAGTGATATGTGTTGCATCCAAAATTAACGTGGTGTTATTTTGCTCGGCTCTTAATGCAAATGACTCAACCACTTCACCCAGTAAGTGAGGTAAATTAAATTGAATATTTTCAATGTCTAACTTGCCAGCCTCTATTTTAGAAAAGTCTAAAATATCATTAATAATTTCTAATAATGACTCTGCAGATGATTGCGCAAGTTTAATATGACGCTTTTGTTGTTGATCTAATTGGGTTGCTTTAACAATATTAAGCATTCCCAACACCCCATTCATGGGTGTGCGAATTTCATGGCTCATACTGGCTAAAAACTCACTTTTTGCAATCACAGCTTGTTCTGCGGCTTCTTTTGCCCTGACTAGTTGTGCCTCTGTTTCTATACGTTGTTGGCTAGCGTAAAGGCTGCCAATTAAAGCCCCTACAGCAATTAAAAAGCTTTCTTCATTATGGCTCCATGTTCTAACTATATCTTGCTCAGCACATACTATTCCAATAGAGCCACTGCTTGCAGGAATAAGAACACACAGCATCGCCTTGACTGAAAACGGTTGAAGGTAGCTTTCTTTGATGGGGGCTAAGTAGGGATGTTGTTGAGCATTATCAACACAAAATATCGCTTTTCGTTCTATTGCGGTAAAAAAGTCAGGAATAGTTTCTTGCAGCCACGGAATATTATTTTCGCTACCTGAACGATTAAAACTCGCAAATTGAATTAGCTGGGTTCTTTGTTGGTTAAACAATTTTATACTGGCGCAGTTTACCTCAAGGGCTTGGCAAATAGACTGCGTGATTAATTCTTTAGATTGGCTTAGTTTGCCATTTAATATTTCATCACTCACCGTTAAGGAGGCCAAGGTTTCGTTAAAACGAGCAATTTTACGATTTTCTAATTCTACTTTTTTACGGGCATCAATATTTTGTAATGAACCAAATATTCTTACACAACGGCCATTTTTATGTTCAGCTTCACCGTGAACAAGTGCCCATACAGACTGACCATTTGCATTGATCACTTCAAGCTCAGTTTCGTAACTTTCACCATGCTTAATTGCTCTTTCAACCAGTTTAGCGATTTTTTCTCTACTTTCACCTTCTTTAAAATAGTTTAAATTTTCTGACCATTTTGGTTGCTCATCTAATGGGTATTCAAATATTTTTTTAGTCATATCTGACCAAAACACGTGTTTTTTTTCTAAGTTAAACGACCATGCACCGACTTGTGCTAAATTACTCATCACCTCAAGCATTCTTTCGCTTTCTTGTTCACGGTTGAGTATTTTTAGATAAAACAAAAAGGCAGAAATGAGCAAGCCTAACACGGTTAAAATAATGAACCGTAAAGGCCAGATCGAAGAACTCACTGGTTGCCAGCCTTGCTTGGGTATAACATAAAGCTGCCAAACACCTCCTTGAAAGTTTAAAGTAAATTCTAGAGGGTCTTGAACAGTAATAGAGGGGTCACCGAAAAAAAAACTCACCTTCCTTACCTAATCCATTACGTCCTTGTATTGCTATATTATAATTTTGCTGTAGTTCAATAATCCCCGAGTTTTCATAAACTTTTTCTATATCGAGTACCACTGAGAGCAATCCCCAAAAGGCGTTATTTTCTGGCAAGTATGCTGGTACGCGCGCAATCAAGGCTTCGCTGCCTTGGACAAGCTGAAGTGGACCTGCCATCACGATCGTATTCGTGTCTCTTGCTTTAATGGCATCTTCGCGCTGTGCTTTATTTTCCAAAAAATTAAGACCTATCGCTTTTTCGTTACCTTTAAGCGGATGGGTCATTTTTATTACCATGTCTGGCGCCGCGCCAATATTACGTAGCTCATTTGAGGTTTCAAAAAGTGGGGCTGCAATTTTTTCAAAGCGAGTTTGATCTAAGTTTGGCTCAGCGGCAACAGCAATAGCTAAGCCACGAATGAGTTGAATATTAGACACTAATACAGCTTCAAGTTGTGCTCTATAGGTACTTACCTGCGACAGAGTGCGTAATCGATAAGCATCTTTCTCACGGTGATAATTGACGTGATCAAGCACCAAGCTGATAGTGATTATCAACACCAGCGATAATAAAAAAGTCAGCTTAGCGTTATTAATTCGGGTGCGTTTGTTTTTGCGCTGCGGGGACATAGAATGTAACTAGGTTGTTAATCAAGACAGGCTAACTATAGTCAATTTATCGAAGAAATAAAAATGGCGCAGTTAAAAATGCGCCATTTTATTTTTATAATTAGTAGTTTAGGTGTGGTTATGAGTCGCTAACTTCGCGCGCCCAATGCTGTTGCTTTGCAACGTGTAATTTGCGGTAACCATCAAGAAGTGCTGCATGCTTTTTAAAACCCTCAAGCGATAAGCCTGGGAACGTTAAGCCGTTAAATAATTTACGACCTTCAGCAATTTCAATAGCAAGCGTGACATTGTCGCTACCAAACATTAAACCTAATGCATCTTGATAACTTGCATATTCGCGCTCGTCATCATATTTAATTTCAAGGATTGCTTTTAAGCAACGAAAGTGACGCATTGCTTCGTCGTTTACTTGGCCGGTATGCAAAATCCAATCAACCCAGTCAATAGCTTCTTCATTACCCGCCGCTAAGCATAAATGTGCTTTAAGCTCACCAATGCGTAGTGTGTGCCAAGGTGTATCGGCGTCGGTTGCTAAGCCAATGAATTCAGCTGCGCGAATAATATCGCTATGGCCTGCTTCTTCGAGGTTGTCGTAAATTTCCATCCATTGTTCGCTATCGTACTGATCAAGCGATAAGAAGTCTTCGCGGAATTTAGCGCCTTCATTATTGTTGCGCCAAATTAACTCATCTACTGGATAAATGTCTGACATACCAGGAACTAAAATACGACATGCATACACGTTTAAATGGGTGTAATCCATAATATAGATATCGTGACCCATGCTATGAATTAAATCAGTACAGAAGTTGTATTCTTGCTCAGTTGAACCACTAAAGTCCCAATGTACAAATTCAAAATCTGCTTCAGAGCGGAAAAAGTCATGTGAAATTAAACCGCTTGAATCAATAAAGTGCAGTTCAATGTTCTCAGGAGTAGCGACTTCGTCGTTATCAAATGTAGCAGGTTGGAATACGTCTAGTTGATCTAGGCGACGACCTTGCAGTAGCTCAGTTACCGTACGTTCAAGTGCCACTTCAAATGAAGGATGAGCACCAAAAGAAGCAAATACTGACCCATCAACAGGGTTTATAAGCGTGACACTCATTACTGGGTATTTACCGCCTAGTGATGCATCCGCAATGCGTAAATGGAAGCCATGGCTACGCAGCTCTTCACAAGCTTCATGAATTTTAGGGTATTGCTTTACCACCTCTTCAGGCACGATTGGCAAGCTGATACCTTCGGCAATAATGCGGTTTTTAATTGCGCGCTCAAATACTTCAGATAATCCCTGAACACGGGCTTCAAATTTAGTATTACCGGCACTCATACCATTAGAAACAAAAATATTACCAATCACATTCACCGGAATGTAAATGTCTTGGTTGTCGCGCTGACGAGTGTACGGTACAGAACAAATACCACGTTCGAAATTACCAGAGTTAAAGTCATAAAGGTGTGATGCGGTTAATTCACGCTCTGGGTCAAAATAATCCCATAAGCTTTCATCCATAATACCCTGTGGTATTTCATCGTTTTCAACTTTAAACCATTTCTCGTTTGGATAATGAGTAAAGTCATCATTGGCGAACTCTTCGCCTAAGTAAAAATCAGCAAAAAAATAGTTACAGCTTAAACGCTCAAAATATTCACCTAGCGCAGAGGCGATAGAGGCTTTATCAGTGGCACCTTTACCATTAGTAAACATCACACCGCAGTCGCTATCTTTTATATGAACTGAATAACAGTTTGCTACAGGGTTAAGCCACAGCGCTTCTTCAATATTAATATTTAGCGCTTTTAGCTTGTTTTGCATGGTAGAGATAGACGATTCTAAATCGCGGTCTTTACCTTTAATAAATGTTTTTTCAGTCATTTTTATCTCAACTAGGTCTGCACAATACATGAACTGTGTATTATCGTGGATTTTGATGTTTATTTCACCCTTTACCCGCTTTTCGTAGCGTTTTTAATAGAACGAATATGAATATATGCTAATAATAGTTTATTGAAATAGTTAGAGGGTATGTTTATGTTTAAAGTAATCAAACGGTTGCTATTGGTTGTTGTGATTTTAGCGCTCGCCAGTACTGCAATTGTTTACGGCGTTTTGACCTTAAGTTTGCCAGCCCTTGATGGTAAAGGCCGAAGCGATGCGGTGACACAGCCTGTTAAAGTTGCTCGAGATACCCTTGGCCAAGCCGTTATTACTGCAACTACTCGTCATGACGCTGCTTATGGCTTAGGGTATGCTCATGGGCAAGACCGCTTTTTTCAAATGGATTTATTACGTCGTAATGCGGCCGGTGAGCTAAGCGAACTATTTGGTGAAGCCGCGCTTGGGCTTGATAAAAAAATGCGTTTTCACCAATTACGTAAACGCAGCCAAGCTATTTTAAAAACCCTCCCGAAGGCCGACAAACAGCTGCTACGCAGTTATGCTCAAGGTGTAAATGAAGGCCTTGCACAAGTAGGGTACCCAAGTTTTGAATATTTACTCACGGGGGCTGAGCAAAAGCCTTGGCAAAGTGAAGACAGTTTATTAGTTATTTTTAGCATGTACCTTGATTTACAGTCATCTACATTTGAGCGCGACCAAGCTTTAATTCAAATAGAGCAGCAGTACGGGGCTGAAATGGTAAGTTTTTTAACTCAGCCTAGCCAATATCAAGCCGCATTGGATGGCAGTCAGCTCGCTCTTTTGAATAACCCAATCCCCGAACTTTTATCGCAACCAATCACCGCGATTAAACCCATTACCGCTAACTTAGAAGTGGGTAGTAATAATTGGGCGGTCACCTCAAATTTAACCAACACTCAGGCTGCGATGCTCTCTGATGATATGCATTTATCAATGGCTGTGCCGGTTATTTGGTATCGAGCCCAATTAAACTATTCATTAAATAATAAACCCATGCAGGTAACGGGTGTCTCGCTTCCAGGAGCGCCGGCGATTGTAGTAGGCACAAATAACAACGTTGCATGGGGGTTTACCAACGGGTATTTAGATACCGCCGATTGGATTGCGCTTAATAGCGATAGCAAAATGTGGCAAGTAGATGAGCCTATTGCATTACCCAGTGGCAAAGTAGAAAGTTACTCTCTTACGCTCAGTGAATACGGTCCGGTAAAATACATTAATGAAAAGCCTTACGCGCTGAGCTGGGCTGCACATCAACCATACGCCGTTAATATTCAGCTATTACAGCTTGAGCAAGCACAGACTGTTGATGATGCGCTTGATATTGCAAGTGGCGTAGGCATTCCTGTGCAAAACCTGCTGGTGGTCGATGACCAAGGAAATGCAGCATGGAAAAATATGGGCGGCATACCTGCGCGAACAACACCTAGTGAATTAGCCGTAAAAGAAGAAGATTACTCCGCGCTTTGGCAGCAAAACGAAATCGATCGACCTTTTATTAAAAATCCTGAAAACGGGCGGTTATGGACAGGTAATTCTCGAGTGGTATCTGCTGATGATAACGTCCGTTTTGGTAATGGCGGTTATGCGCTTGGGGCACGTGCAACGCAAATTCGCGATAGGTTATTTGAAAAACAACGCTTTAATGAAAGTGATTTTTATCAGTTGCAGTTAGACAACCAAGCACGATTTTTAATGCCTTGGCATGCCTTATTGCTTGAGCAGTTAAAAAAACAGCCCGCGCGCTATAAAGATCATATAAATGCCCTCGAAAACTGGCAGCAATGCGCTTGCCCGCAATCAATAGGGTATACCTTAGTAAAGACGTATCGTGATGAACTGATTAATATTTTATTTAGCAGTATTGAGACAACACTCAACCAGCGAGATGGCACATTAAAATATGTGAAACGTGATTTAGAGCCTGCTGTTTGGCAGTTAATAAAGGCTCAGCCAACAAGTTGGGTTAATCCGCAGTTTACTAATTGGGAGCAGCAATTACAGGGTGCCTTTGAGCAAACACTCACGCAATTAACATCAAGGTTTGGTAATAACATACAAAACTGGCAATGGGGTAAAGTGAACCAATTAGTGATAGAACACCCGTTTGCTAAACAAATGCCCATACTGAGTAAGTTACTTAACATGCCAACAGCCCCCGGGTTTGGTGACAGTTATATGCCAGCGGTGCAAAAACGTAGTTTTGGCGCATCACAGCGTTTTATTGTTCAGCCTGGGCACTTAAAGAATGCTATTTTAACGATTCCGGGTGGGCAATCAGGGCACCCACTTTCTGAGTTTTATCGAGCTGGCTTTGATGAATATGTAAAAGGTAAGCACACGCCATTATTACCGCAAGCATTAATGCATCAAATTGAAATTACACCAATGAACGACTAGCCTTGGATGCAAAGTGAGCTAAATAAGTAGTAATAACGTTTTATAACCCAGATAAAGCAATTATATGAAAACAAAAATGAAAAAATTACTACCGGCATTAATCACCAGTTTACTGTTAAGCAATCATGCATTTGCGGATGAAAACCCTGTTACGGCTACACAATTAAGTGAACATGTTTACGTGTTATTTGGCCAAGGCGGTAACATTGCCGCAAGCGTGGGGGATGATGGTATTTATATTATTGACGATCAGTTTGCCAAGCTTTCCGACGATATTAAAAAAACCATTAGCGAATTAAAGCCAGGCAGTGCCGAGTTTGTAATTAACACACACCATCATGGTGACCATACTGGGGGTAACGAGAACTTTGCCAAAGCGGGCGCACATGTGATTGCTCACGACAATGTGCACAAGCGCTTAAAAGAAAAACATGGTGAGGGTTCTGATTACTTACCGCGTATTAGTTTTGGCCATGATTTAAAACTGCACTTTAACAATGAGCATGCGCATGTTGTGCACTACTCAAATGCACACACAGATGGCGACTCGGTTATCTTTTTTAGTAACGACAACATAGTGCACATGGGCGATATATATTTTAACTTTGGAAGCTTACCTTTTGTTGATGTAGATAGTGGCGGTAGTGTTAATGGTGTTTTAGCGGCGGTTGATGATGTGATTAAACAAATTGATGAAAAAACAACCGTTATTCCAGGGCATGGCCCGATAAGCGACCGTTCAGGGCTAATGACGTATCGTAAGCTGGTACAAAAAGCGAAAGATGTTATGCTTAATGCTATGCAAAACGATGCCAGTTTAGAGCAAGTCCTCAAAGCCGATCCATTATCAGAACTTGGCCTTGAATACGCAAACTGGTTACCAAAAGAGCGTGTAACCACCCTTTTTTATCGCAGTTTAAAGTAGCGCCTAGCGCGAATAAAAACGCATAAACCTAATTAAGCTGAGCATTTGTTCAGCTTTTTTGATTTTTACGTGCCTAAAGGAGTTGTATATGTCGGCAGAAAAAACCCATCTTGAAATTTGTAACTTAAGCAGAGAACAATACCCACAAATTAAAACCTTGATGGACGAAGCGTACCCTGATTTAGGCGGCGCATGGCCAAGCCATACAATTTTTAGACTTATAGATCAGTTCCCTGAAGGGCAAATTGGTATTGTTGATGATGGCGTGCTGGTGGGTTTAGCGCTGAGTGTCCAAGTGGATTATGCACGTTTTTCAAACCCGCATACCTATGAAGATATTGCCGACGGCCACGACCGAGTATTTAGCGACACCACAGGGGATGCTTTATACGGTTTGGATGTTGCTATTAGTGAGCAATACCGTGGCATGCGTTTAGGACGTCGTCTTTATGATGCCCGTAAAGAATTATGTCGCCAATATAACTTACGCGCTATTTTAGCGGGTGGCCGCATTCCGCGTTATTACAATCACAGCGACGATATGACGCCAATGGAATACATTGCCAAGGTCGATCAAAAAGAGCTGTATGACCCCATACTCAGTTTTCAATTAGCCAATGACTTTCAGGTTAAACGATTATTAAAAAAATACTTACCTGAAGATCAGGAGTCGGTCGGTTATGCCACATTACTTGAGTGGAATAACATTATGTATGAGCCAACCGACACCGTTATTGAGTCAACTAAATCAATCGTGCGCGTAGGAGCTGTGCAATGGCAAATGCGCTGTGTTGAATCGGTTGAAGAAATGCTTAAGCAAGTTGAATATTTTGTTGATACGGTGTCTGATTATAAAAGCGACTTTATTTTATTTCCGGAGTTCTTTAACGCGCCACTGATGGGGTTAACTGAGCAAAGTAATCAAACCGAAGCAATTCGTTATTTAGCTGAATACACTGAGACTTTTAAAAACGCGATGTCGCGTATGGCAATTGAGTACAATGCGAATATTATCACCGGCTCTATGCCGCTTGCCGAGGGTGATAAAATCTATAACGTGAGTTACCTGTGCCATCGCAGCGGTAAAATAGACGAGCAACGTAAAATTCATATTACCCCGCATGAGCAAAATGACTGGGTGATTCAAGGCGGTGATAAAATTGCTGTATTCGATACCGATGCAGGCCGTGTAGGGATTCAAATTTGTTACGATGTTGAGTTTCCAGAGTTGTCGCGTATTTTAGCAACCCAAGGGCTTGATATTTTATTTGTGCCATTTTGGACTGACACTAAAAATAGTTACTTGCGTGTACGCCATTGTGCGCAAGCGCGCGCTATTGAAAACGAGTGTTATGTGGTTATTGCAGGTTCGGTGGGTAATTTACCCGAAGTAGAAAGTTTAGATGTACAGTACTCGCAATCTGCTGTTCTTACACCGTCTGACTTTTCATTTCCACACGATGCCACATTAAATGAGGCCACCACCAATACCGAAATGCTATTATTTAGCGACTTAGATATGGACAAGTTAAAAATACTTCATAGTGAAGGTACCGTGCGTAACTTAAAAGACCGCCGCAGTGATTTATATGAAGTGATATTGAAAAAGAGAGATGTTTAATGGCGTGGATGTACTTAATAATTGCAGGGTTACTTGAAATTGGTTGGCCAATAGGCCTAAAAATTTCACAAAACCCAGATACTCGTTGGCAAGGCATTGCAATTGCAATCGCGTTTATGGTCGCAAGTGGCTTTATGCTTTGGTTAGCGCAAAAGCAAATCTCTATGGGGACATCGTATGCGGTATGGACGGGGATTGGGGCCGCTGGTACGTTTTTAGTTGGCATATTATTTTACGGTGATGCAGCCACGTTTGGCCGTATTGCTGGTGTATTAATGATTATTTGTGGTGTTATCACCTTAAAAATTAGTCATTAATTGTTAGATTAAAAAACAAGCGCAGGTTTATACCTGCGCTTTTTTTAACTACTTGGCAGCATAACTAAGATGGCAGCCACTGCGATCAGCACTAGCCCCGCACTATCTTGGCGCTTTAGCGGCTGCTTTAGCCATAAAATCGAGATTAACATGGTAAAAAACACTTCTATTTGACCGAGCGTTTTTACATAGGCGACATGCTGTAAGCTCATGGCACTAAACCAGCCGACCGATCCTAAGCAGCTAAATACACTCACTGCACTTGTCATTTTCTTATATTGATACATCATTTTAAAGGTATGGCGCTCTTTTAAAGCAATGTATATACATAACATCAGTGTTTGCAAGCTAATAATCAGTAACAAAACCCACGCTGGTGCATAAGGAAAAGCTATACCCGAGCTTAAACTCGCTTCGCGGATCCATGACGATGACAACGCAAACGAAGTACCGCAGGCAAGCCCTGTTAAGGCGGTTTTTAAGCTAAAATGTTTCACATTCGCAATGCCGCTTAATAGCAATACAGCAAGTGCGCCAATAAATACACCAATCCAACCTAAAAATGAAAGCGCCGAACCAAAAAATAGTAACCCTAATATCGCCGCCATTAGCGCTTCGCTTTTAGCAAGGCCGGCGCCTACTGCAAAATTGTTCATTTTAAACAACTTCACCATGAGCCCCGTGGCAATAATTTGCACTATGCTGGCTCCAATAATATAGCTAATAAATAAAGGGTTAAACGAAGGGAGAGGCGCATCTTGGTAATAATAAAGCGCATATAAATACAGCCCTGCAATAGGGCTTGCGACAATAAAGCGGGCTAGAGTAACGCCAGCAACGCTGACATGAGCGCTTAATTTACTTTGCAGCGCATTACGCCATGACTGCATAAATGCGGCAAAAATAGTGAGTAAAATCCAAATCATCTTAAATAACATACAAAAAAGCGGAGGAGTAATTTAGCAGTACTGTGACATGAAAGCGACCATCAAAAAGGCATAATGAATATTCATCACCTGCGACAATTTGCCACAGTGACGCACTGCTTAAATCGGCTATAGTGTGAGGGATGTTACTGCTAGCCGCCAGAGCTCAGGTTATTTATATTTGGCGGCTTTTTTCTATTTGCTGTGTTATTTTGGGTCATAAATAATAACTCGAGAATGATAATGGCGATTTTATTGGTTTGCGCCTTAATTGCAGTGATCATGCCTTATGTTGCAAGGATCCCAGCTATTATAGAAATGAATAAGCTCGGTGGTTACGATAATAAACATCCGCGGCAACAACAAACACAACTTACAGGGCTCGGAGCAAGGGCGCTGGCTGCTCATCAAAACTGTTTTGAATCGTTAGCGGTTTTTGCCGTTGCTTTGGCTGCTGTATTAGGCACAAACAATGTTAATGCCGTAACCGAAACTTTAGCGATGACGCATATTGTAGCGCGTATTTTATTTTGTACTTTTTATTATTTAAACCTCGATATTATTCGCTCTATCACTTGGCTGGTAGGCATGGGAGCCGCTATTGGCATGATCGCCGTCAGTTTATAACGAGAATAAGCCATCAGACCCGCTGGCGCATTGGCAGCGCAGTTTATTAAGGCTTTGCTGTATAAAATCAGTTGCTTTGTGGTTTTATTACTTAGTACCCGTTCATCACAAGTCAGCTCTTGTAAGCGTCTAAAGCTTGCGTAAGCCATCCAAGCTAAAGGGTTAAACCACATTAAAATTGTAGCCAGTAATAGCAGCGCATTTGTTAGGTTATCTTTGCGTTTTATATGCACATTTTCGTGCTCTAAAATAAGCGCCAATGTAGCTTTATCAAACAGAGTATTATAATTGTGCGGCAATACCAGTTTGCTATTAAAAACACCAATGACCATGGGCGTAGCCACCTGAGCGCTGGTATAAGCTTGTACTCCTATTGTTACTTGCTTAAAGTGCGCTAATTCAGTGAGCTGTAGGCCTTTGACAAATCGGGTATGGGTAACAACAGCGGCAATTAATAAGATCGTAGTAATAATGACATACAGTAGCGCCAAACTAACACTCAAGTCGTTTGTAAGTACCTGATTAGGTGTAATTAAATAGTAACTAATGCTGCTATTTTGTAGTGGCTTAATTGCACTAGGTAAATTAGCCAACAGAACTGATACAGGTATTAACCAAGCTAATTTATACACAAAGTGTGAACCAAGGGTTTTTAAGCCAAAGCGCTCAAGTAAAACAAACCCTGCAAACAACAGACTTAATAATAGCTGTTGTTCAATGAGCCAATTAAATCCTATTTTAAATTACCATGCAAACTCCTTACTTTTGATTATTTTCCCAGTCATCAATGACTTTTTTAAGCTCGTTTATATCTTGCTGAGAGAGTTACTCCGATTTAGCGAAGCCACTTACCAAAGGGGCAATACGACCACTAAAAAAGCGCTCTATGAAGTTCTTACTCTCCTTTAAAGTGTAATCAGCACGCTTTATACAGGGGGTGTAAATATATTGGCGGCCGTCTTTTTCAAAGCTAAGCGCGCCTTTTTTTACTAAACGACCCAATAAGGTTTAATGGTTTTTTCGTGCCATTGTTTATCGTCACTTAAACGCTCAATAATTTGGCTGGCTGTGGCGGGGTAGTTAATCCAGAGTGCGTCCAGCACTTCAAATTCTGCTTTTGATAATTCGATCATTTTATTGCCTACAAGTGTAATCTTTAATTTAAGACTACATTTGTAATCTATTTTTGCACGTTTATTTTATATTTTTATCGCATTAAAGTGAGGGAGGGGAGCGTGAGCTTGTTAGCCTAAAATGTCGCTTTTATTAATTTTTATAAACTGGTTTTCAGGTAAATTTAAATGGTCTAACAGTAATTCACTTATTTGTACGCGGTATAAATCAATCACTTTGTAACCACAGTAATGCGCCATTTTACGAATTTGCCTGTTGAGCCCTTGTTTTAAAATAATACTAAACTGATTGTCAGTGATTTTAGTCACCTCACACGGCAAAGTCATTTGCTTATCGACAGGGACGCCTGCAGCCATTTTTTCGCAAAAATCCGCATCTAAAGGTTTATTGACGGTGACTAAATAGCGTTTAGGCTGATGAAAGTCAGGGTGGATCAGCTGGTTACAAAAATCTCCATCATTGGTCAAAATAAGCAATCCGCGTGAGTCTTTATCAAGGCGACCAATAGGGTATACCCGTGTTAGTTGCGGTAAATGATGAATAAGGCTGCTTGGGTCGTGCTGATTGAGTTTACAGTCAATCCCTACCGGTTTGTGATAGGCAAAGTACACTAAATCGGCTGGGCCTTTAATGGCGTGACCATTAACGATAACACGGTCGTTTTCGTCCACATGATCAATATGATTAGCGGGGCGATTATTAACCATGACAACGCCTTCATCAATCAAGCGCGACGCTTGTTTTCGTGAGCAAACACCGGCATGGGCAATGTATTTAGCGAGTCGAATTTTTGTATCCATAATGCCGTGTAATTAAAAAATATTGATCGCGATTATAGCAAAGCTGCGTATTGATTACTTGGACAGTTAATTTAACAGTAGGTAGGTTACTATGGGTATTCAATTTTCAGAACTAAAAAAGCATCAGCCATTACAAAAAGTGGTTGTTCATTCACTGGAAATGGCCTTGTACCAAGTGTCTGTTGTCATAAATAATGTTGAATACTACGTACAAGAAAGTAATGGTGAATTTGTGAAGGCACCAAGCCCATTACATATTCAAAAACGCTTTGAAGATATCGCCTATGCACAAATGATGCTAAGGCACACCAGTGCTTATGATGAAATGTGTGGTCAACCAGAAAAAATTTCCAGTAATATGCTCGAAGTGCCCTTTGGGCAAAACAACCTGTTTTAATGTCAGGTATTTGCTAATATAGGTTTATTTGGAATCATCCAATGTACCTATTACATCCCGATAATTCTGAGCAATTAAATCAAGCACTGCGCGCGCACATGCTTGAGTTTAATGCTCAGCACTTCGACGCACAGCGTCAACCTCTTGGCTTTAAATATCTCGATAAACAAGGTGAGTTAGTTGCAGGCATAAGCGGTCATGTGTTTGGTAACTGGTTGCTAATAAGCTGGTTATGGTGCGATGAATCTGCACGAGGCAATGGCTTGGCTGATTCGTTATTAACATCACTTGAAAATGCAGCAATTGAACAAGGCGCTGCTCAGGCTCAGCTTGACACCTTAGATTTTCAAGCCAAGCCTTTTTATGAAAAACGGGGTTACCAAGTTAAATATCAACTTGATAATTACCCACTTAATGGCACTCGTTACTTTATGGAAAAACTGCTAATAGTGGCTAAATAACGCTGATTGGAGCGTTATTTTTTTGCTGTTAATGGCGTACCATCAAAGGTAATACCTAAAAATGGGGTGGCTTCAGGCGCTAACATAAAGGTGCGAATATTCATGTGATCGTCTGCATCTGGGTTGTTTAGTACGTCTTCGCGATAAAATGCCCCAAAACAATCTAATGTATTTTGCTTACTAATACCATTGAGCTTAGCAAACGCAAAAATTTTGCATGAACCGTTATTTTCACTCGCAGAGCTCAATAACCCATGGTTACTAAAACTGCACGCTGTAAAAGTATAATGCGCATCAATAACGGCCATAGTATCAGCAAAACCAATGCTCTTAGGCTCATTCGCGAGCGTTGTTAAGTAGTTTGTGAGTGTCATACGCTGTCCTTGTTATTATAAGATATTGTTAAGTAATTACCCCTAACCTATCTTGTGATTGATTTATATTCAATTGAGCCAATAAAACAAGCATAGTTTATTTACCAATTAAGTGGGTTAACGCATGAATGTTGGTTATTTCAATATCAGCAAGTCCTTTGTAGGCATAGGCTTGTGCTTGATTATTTAACCACACAGACTGGCAGCCAGCGTTATTAGCACCTTGCACATCGCTATCAAGGCTGTCACCTATGTGTAAAATTTCACTGTTGTTAATACGCAAATGTGTTGCAGCTTGATCAAATAAGGTCGTATGTGGTTTAGCCTTACCGTGCAAGCCAGCTTGCAGCACCAGTTCAAACTTATCTTTTAAATTAAATCGCTCAACCTCTACATTACCGTTAGTAATGGCAATTAATTTGTAGTGCTGGCTTAGTTTATCGAGCAATGTTAGTACGTCTTCGCTCACTTCAATATTACTGCGCGCATCAGCAAATGCTTGATAAGCACTGTGTGCATGATGCTCTACTTCATCGTCTTTAAAACCAAGCTCAGACAAAACTAAGCGTAGGGTATGTTTACGCCACTGAGTGACGTTATCAATGAGTTCAGGTTGGTGTTGAACAACTCGCTCACGGCATTGTTGCCAAAACTGTGGCCCCTGTTTTTTATAGCCTGGCAGCGCATTTAAATAATCAATTTGTGCCTGAACGGCTGCGGTTATGATTGGGCGGTTGTCGTATAAGGTGTCGTCTAAGTCAAAGCTTAGTACAGAAAAAGGAGAAATTGCGCGATTAAATCGGATCATGGTTATTACCCTAATCGGTCCGTTTTTTAGCACGTGGATGGGTGTTGTCGTACACCTTAGCCAAGTGTTGAAAATCTAAATGAGTATAAACTTGGGTTGCAGATAAACTACTGTGGCCTAATAGCTCCTGTACTGCTCGTAAATCGCCAGACGATTCTAAAATATGCGACGCAAATGAATGGCGTAATTTATGCGGATGCACTTGTGAGCTTATACCTTGTTTAATGCCCCATTCTTGCATTCGCAAACGGACTTGGCGCACAGAGATACGGTTTTTTTTACTACTTAAAAATACCGCGTGTTCGTCTGCGCCCATAAATAGCGGCCGAACCGCGAGCCATTTCTTTAATGCCTCAAGGGCCTTAGAGCCAACCGGTATTAGGCGTTCTTTTGCACCTTTACCACGTACCAGTATTTCACCATTACGGGCGTTTACATCCTGTATGTTAGCACCAACTAACTCGCTAATGCGCAGACCTGATGAATACATGAGTTCCATCATGGCTTTATCTCGAATGGCAAGTGGATCGTCATCGGGTATTTCGAGTAAACGTGCCATTTGGTCAACATCAAGATTTTTAGGTAAAGGCTTGGCAAATTTAGGGCCTTTTATTCCTTGCGCGGGGTTATGGTAATGCGGTTGCTCAGTAATATTTTTTGCTTTTAAAAACTTATATAAACTTCGAATGCAGCTTAGCTTTAAGCTGATTGTTCTACCGCTCAGTTGCTTAGCGCGCAGCGCCATGCTGTAACGGCGAATGTGCTCACTTTGTACCGCAAACCAATTGTCGCATAGCTTATTAAAATACAAGGCGGCAAAACCTAATTGGCTAACATATTGATTGACGGTGTGCGCTGAATACTGGCGTTCAAATTTTAAGTAATCACTAAATAACGTGATGGGTGTACGCCAGTTATCGCTTAAGTCGCTAATATTTGGCGTGTCGTCGCTCATGCCAGTTCCAATAACCGTATTTGTAATGAGCGTACAAAATCTAACACAAATAAGTTATCTTGTGAGGGCTCAAAGTGGTTCTCATCGTGGCTGCCAAAAGCCAAAATTGCGTAGGGGTTAGTGGGTTCGCCAATTAAATACAGGGCGGTCGATTGGGTATCCTCGTTAAAGAGTAAGTCGCGCTCTTGCTGATTTACCCGCCCTAAATAATGATTACTATCTGACAATCTATGCTCTACTAAGCCCTCAAACGCGCTGTCGTATCTTACGAGTTTGCATTCATTGATAGTCGGGCTCATGCAAATAATGTTGCGTAAGTTACTTGCCAAAGTATTAAAGTCGTAATTACTCCAAAGCTGACGATGGCATTGACTGAACAAGCGGTACACGAGTTCATTTTGCGTGGCATGCTTGGTCATCGTCTCGATTTGATGTTTTAACTGAGTATTGTGTTCACGTAGTTGACGTTGCTGAATATGTACTAACGAAGTCGCACCCTGAACTTGCTGTTGTAACTCAAGTTGCGCTAATAGCGCAGGTTGATTTATTAAAAAATCAGGGTGCTGTTGTAAGTAATCTATTACTTGCTGTTTAGTTAATTCACTCATAGTGCAACTTGCCCATCAAATACATGTTCAGCGGGGCCTGTCATACGCACTGGGTGGCCTTCGCCACTCCAGCGAACTTGTAAGCTACCGCCTGGTAAATCAACTTGCACTGTGCTGGTGAGCTTGTTTTGAATAAAGCCAATCACCATAGCGGCACATGCACCGGTACCACAAGCAAGTGTTTCGCTTACACCACGTTCCCACACTCTGAGTTTAATGTGTTCTTGAGAAATAACCTGCATAAAGCCAATATTTGCGCGCTGTGGAAAACGTTCATGATTTTCAAGCAACGGGCCAAGGGTACTCACTTGTGCCGTTTCAATGTCGTCTACTTCCATGACGCAATGCGGGTTACCCATAGAAACAGCACCACTAAAAACGGTATGTTCTTCTGCACGAATAATGTAAGTCAGCTCACGTTTGGTTGCTTTGAGCGGGATTTTACTCGGCTCAAAATTAGGGTGTCCCATGTTAACCGTTACTTGGCCGTCTTTTTCAATATACAGGGTGAGGTTACCAGATTTAGTTGAAACGCTAATTTTATGCTTATTGGTTAAGCCTTTCATGCGCACAAAGCGGGCAAAGCAACGGGCGCCATTACCACATTGTTCTACTTCGTGGCCGTCGGCATTAAAAATCCGATAGTGAAAATCGAGATCGGGTGAGTAAGGGGCTTCAACCATCAGTAATTGGTCAAACCCAATGCCGAAATGGCGATCGGCCAGCTTTTTGATTTGATCACGGGATAAAAAAACGTTTTGTGTAATATTATCAATCACAACAAAGTCGTTACCTAAGCCGTGCATTTTGGAAAAATTAACTAACATAGCGCTCTAATTCGGTTTTGCTCTGTGCTAATCATGCCACAGAGCAGCTAGGTAACAAAAACGTTTATGGTAAAATTTTCTCACCTTGGTATAGGCTTTCGATGGTTTCGCGTTCGCGAATAAGATGATGTTGCTCACCATCTACCATTATTTCGGCAACCCGTGGGCGTGAGTTATAATTTGAACTCATTGTAAAGCCGTACGCTCCAGCGCTACGCTGCACTAACAAGTCACCTTGCTTGAGTGCTAGAGGGCGGTCTTTACCTAAAAAGTCACCGGTTTCACACACCGGCCCAACTACATCATAGTTGTGGGTAGGTGTTTCGTCATCACGCACCGAGACAGGAATAATTTTTTGCCAAGCTTGATAAAGTGATGGGCGCAACATGTCGTTCATACCCGCATCAACAATCGCAAAATACTTGTCTTGATTTTGCTTAATAAACTCAACTTGAGTCACTAAAATCCCAGCGTTGGCGGCAATAGCCCGTCCTGGTTCAAAAATCAGTTCAAGGTGGCGATAATTGGTAAGGCGCTGTGTTACTTGTGCTGCATACTCACTCGGGTGGGGAGGCTGTTCGTCGTCGTAGGTTACGCCAAGGCCTCCACCAATATCTAAATGGCTTAACTCAATACCTGTATTTTTTAACTCATCAATTAATGCCAGTAGTTTATCAAGCGCCTCTAAAAACGGTTTGGTTTGTGTCAGCTGTGAGCCAATGTGACAGTCAACCCCAACAATATTTAAGCCAGGTAACGACGCAGCATGTTGATACACACTTAACGCGGTTTCGATACCAATGCCAAATTTGTTTTCTTTTAAGCCAGTAGAAATATACGGGTGTGTTTTAGCGTCAATATCAGGATTAACACGAATAGAAATTGGCGCGTCTAGATTAAGCTCACAGGCTACTTCTGAAATGCGCTCAAGCTCTGAGATTGATTCAACGTTAAAACATTTAATACCTAATTCTAACGCATAAGCAATTTCGTCAGCGGTTTTAGCAACCCCAGAAAACACCACTTTATTGGTTGCGCCTCCCGCTTTAATGACCCGCGCGAGCTCGCCTTTTGAAACAATGTCAAAACCCGCACCAAGTCGCGCCAGTATATTTAATACTGCAATATTTGAATTTGCTTTAACGGCGTAGCACACTAGGCTTTTATGATCTTGAGCTGCATTAGCAAACGCTAAATAATGGCGTTCAAACGTCGCTCTTGAATACACATAACACGGTGTACCATAGTGCTGTGCAATCGTTGCTACGCTGACATCTTCAGCAAATAGTTGGTTGTTTTTATAATTAAAAAAATCCATTTACTGCTCCTGTTTTTGCTCAATAGGTGTTTGCTTGTTGGGGGTGTCTGTTGGCTGATTTTGTTCAGTAGGCTGCTCTGGTAAGTACAGCGGGCCGCTTTGACCACAGCCAGCTAACGCACACAACAAAACGGTGCTGATTAATAGTTGTTTTAATTGTAAGGTATATGTCGCTTTCATTAGATTAATACGGTTGCTGGCTTTATAATCGCAGAGTAACAGAATATCTAAAAAATGCAGCTATTCGCGGATGATTTTATTCCTGTTACACTAGCTGTACAAACATGCACCCATTATTTAGGCGTCTTGCCTGCAAAGGAAATTAACGATGACTGATCACGAATATCACCAGTTAGCAGAAGCTCTTATGTTCACAATTGAAGAACAAGTTGATGATTGTGAAGCAGATTTAGATTATGAATCGGCTCAAGGTATTTTAGAAATTATTTTTCCAGATCGCAGTAAAATTGTGATTAATAAGCAAGCACCGTTGCATCAAGTGTGGGTGGCAACAAAATTTAATGGTCACCATTTTGAAATGCGTGATGGTCAATGGATTGATAACCGCTCAGGCGCAGAGTTTTGGAGTTTCATCAATGAAGCGTCAACACGTCAAGCGGGTCAAGAAATTAAGTGGCAATCATCGCTATGAGTTTAGAGTTTGTTCAATACCCAGCTCAGGGGACGCATAAAGCCACGGTTATTTGGTTACATGGTTTGGGTGATTCAGGTGATGGTTTTGCCCCAGTAGCGCCACAGCTCGATTTACCCAGTGAACTAGGTGTGCGTTTTATCTTTCCGCATGCGCCTATGCAGGCTGTTACTATTAACGGCGGTATGCAGATGCGCTCATGGTATGACATTAAATCGATGGATTTAGACAAACGTGCAGATGAACAGGGGGTTAGGGAATCTGCAGCAAAAGTTGAGCAATTAATAACGCAAGAAATTGCTAACGGCATACCGGCGAACAAAATTATTTTAGCGGGATTTTCACAAGGTGGCGTCATATCGCTACATTTAGCCCCGCGTTTAGAGCAAAAGCTTGCTGGCGTTATGGCACTATCAACCTATATGTGTGTGCCACATAAATTGGCTGATGAAGCAAAGCAAACACAGCTAAATATATTTATGGCTCATGGGAGCCAAGATGACGTTGTACCGCATAGCGCGGGTAGAAGTGCGTTTGAAGTATTATCAACGCATAACATGGATGTAAGTTGGCAAGAATACCCAATGGGGCATCAGGTTTGTACACAAGAGTTACAAGCTGTGCGCCAATGGTTAATTTCTCGCTTAAGTTAGTTTAGGAGCCGCTGAGGGTCAAAATGAGTCAAAAAATAGTAATAACAGCAAATGTAAAACGTGAACCACAGGTTAGTGAACCCAGCGTGAGCTATGAGTGGCATTGGCGTCGGATTGTGAGTATTTCTATGTTGGTGATTATGACCTCTGCAGCGGTTATTTACGGCCTGTCTAGCGCTGTGAATGCTGATCAAGGGGCGCCGCATCCTCATGAGCAGCTCGATTTTACTGAGCAACAAACCGCAATTGTGTCGCTAAGCGATGATACTGCAGCATCAGCAGAAAGTGAAAACGCAACAGATGCTGGTGAGGAGCCGCTGAGCCGTGTCGCAATTGCAGCACCTAAAATCCTTTCCCCAAATGAGCAAAGACCAGCTCCTATTACCGAACAAGTAACATCAGAGCCTAAAGTTCAACAAAGTAATATTGAGCAAGAAGTAGAGCCAACGCTCACTGCTGAGCCTGAAGAAGCAGCCATGGCTGCAACAGATAACCAAACGCCTGAAACCGAAACGGCCAGTGAAAAACCGGCTGAGCAAAAAGTATTTGCTGAATCAGCACAAGTTGCGAGTGTGGCCATTGGTGCCAAAATAGATACAGCTACTATCAGCCGCGCCGTATTGACGCGCAGTGTGAGTAATCGTGAACCAACCAATGTATTTGCCGCCGATGTGCGTTTAAGCCAATTTGAAGAATCATTGTCATTTTTTAGTGAGCTTAAAAACTTACAAGGTCAGCAGGTAAAGCACATTTGGTTATTTGAAGGGGAAGTGATGGCGGAAGTGTCGCTCAAAGTTACTTCTCCGCGCTACCGAACTTACTCAACTAAAAATATTATGGATTCCCAGCTAGGGAATTGGCGCGTTGATGTGGTTGATGAGCGAGGCTTACTCATTGCGCAAAAAAAATTTAGAATTTTAGCTGATTAAATCGCCCTCAGAAAGAACAGGTTTTAATCCTGGAAGGTCAACAGACCCCAGTAATTATTAATGGATATTTTATGACTGAAAAAACAAAGTTAGTTCGCATTGCTACTCGTAAAAGTGCATTGGCACTGTGGCAGGCTGAATTTGTAAAAGCGCAGCTAGAGCATTTTCACGATGACGTGCGTGTAGAGCTGGTGCCTATGTCGACTCAAGGTGACATTATTTTAGATACACCACTGGCTAAAATTGGTGGTAAAGGCTTATTTGTAAAAGAACTAGAACAAGCCATGCTTGATGGGCGAGCAGACATTGCAGTGCATTCAATGAAGGACGTGCCAGTCGAATTTCCAGATGATTTAGAGTTACACGTTATTTGTGAGCGTGAAGACCCGCGTGACGCGTTTGTCTCAAATAATTTTGCCAATATTGATGCGTTACCGCAAGGCGCCATTGTTGGCACCTCAAGTTTACGTCGCCAATGCCAAATTAGAGCGTTGCGTCCAGATTTAGAAATTCGTGACTTACGTGGCAATGTAAATACACGTTTAGCAAAGCTTGATAGTGGTCAATACGATGCGATTATACTCGCAGCGGCTGGGCTAATTCGTTTAAAAATGGGTGAACGTATTCGTGACTTTATTGAGCCAGAAGTGTCGTTACCTGCTAATGGTCAAGGTGCTGTCGGTATTGAATGCCGTATAGATGATGAAGTTACTAAAGCCTTATTAGCACCGCTGGAGCACAGTGAAACTCGTATTCGTGTTAATGCTGAGCGCGCAATGAACCGCCACTTAGAAGGGGGCTGCCAAGTGCCAATTGGTGCGTATGCACTGGTTGATGGCGAGCAAGTGCATTTACGTGGTTTAGTTGGGGCTATTGATGGCAGCGAAATTTTACGCGATGAAATTAGTGGGCATGTTGATGATGCGGAAAAATTAGGAGTTGAGCTGGCTAAAAAACTCTTAGCACAAGGCGCAGATAAAATCCTTGCTGACGTATATCGAGACGCATAATGAAACACATCTTGATAACTCGGCCCGAAGGAAAAGGCGCAGCCCTTGCACAGCAACTTGAGCAAGCGGGTTATCAAGCGTCTTTATGTCCTGTTTTAAAAATAACGTATTTAACCCCAACAAGCGTTGAGCTAAGCCCGTTGGTTAATGCCGACAAAATTATTTTTGTTTCGCAAGATGCAGTACATGCACTGAGTGCCCTTAAGCCTGCAATTAACACCAAAGCGCAGTTTTATGGTGTTGGCCAACAAACAGCCGACACCATTTATGAAGTATTTGGTGTACGTGCGGCTTTGCCAAAACAACATGACTCTGAGGGGTTGCTGGCCCTTAAGTCATTGGCTGAGGTTGATGGCAGTAATATTGTGTTAGTTAAAGGTATTGGTGGGCGGCCTGAGATAGCAAAAACCTTAAAACAACGCGGTGCTTTTTTAAATAATTGTGTAGTGTATCAGCGCGAGCCGGTAGCGCAACAACCCGCTGACTGGATTGACCACTGGCAAAGCCAGAATGTACACGGTATAGTCATTACTAGTAATGCCGCTGTTGATGCCATTTTTAATACCCTTACCGCGGCGCAACTAACATGGTTACAACAGTGCGAATTTTATGTTGCCAGTGAGCGTATTGGCGATTATTTACAACAGCAAAAAATAAATTCGACACATATACATACTGCGGCAGGGGCTAGCGACCACGCTATGTTTGCCTGCATTAATCAGCAAGGTAGCAAAATGAGTGAACAGTCAGCGACGTCAAAAGTAGAAAAAGCAGCGCAGCCAATAGCCAATAACACGTCTAACACCGCTAAAAATGACACTGCAAAAGCCAATAATCAAACGCAAAATAATACCCATAAAGTGAGTAAGGTGGGGAGTTTAGCGTTGGTGATTTCGTTACTTGTTGCCAGTGGCGTGGGTTATGAGTTTTATCAAAAGCTCAATGCCGGTAAAATGCAAAATTTAGCGGTTAATGCATTAACAGAGCAAAATAAGATATTGCAGCAAGAGCTACAAGCGCTTAAGTCTGAGCAGCTCAGTCTACAGCAAGCGTTACAAAAGAGCGAAGAGCAAATTGCTATGGCGCTCAATGAAAACTCTGTAAAAAATCAGCAAGCATTAAAAGCAGCACTGCAAAAAGTGCAGCAAAGTGGTAACACATTAAACCCACAAGAAGTGACCAGCTTACAACGTATGGCTGAATTTAAATTGTGGGCTGAACAAGATTATCAAGGCACAAGTGCAGTGCTTAAACGTTTAGATTCACTTTTAAGCGACCACCCAGGCACGCTTGAGTTACGCCAAGCAATTATACAAGACATACAAACGCTCGATAGCATTAAACCCGTTGCAACAGAGGCGATTTACTTACAGTTAAATAGTGTAAGAGATCGTATCGATAACTTGGTATTTAATGCGGTTAATTTGCCAGAAGAAGCGTCAGTAATTGACGAAAACGCGCTCTCTGAAAATATGAGTGATTGGCAACAAAACATCCGAAATAGCTGGAATAAAATAGTTGATAGCTTTATTACAATTCGCCATCACGAAGGGGTATTAATAGAGCCGCTATTAACTGATAGAGAGCGCCACCTAATTAATCAGCGCATAAAGCTCAATATTACTCAGGCGCAAGATGCGCTAATGAGCAAGCAAGCCAGCATCTATTTTAGCGCCTTAAACGACACAAAACGTTTGGTTAATGAATACTTTAAGCAAGATGATAATGCCACAAAAGTGGTACTACAAACTTTAGTAAACCTTGAAAAAGAGCCGCTTAACTTTAACCCTGAGGTGACATTGCAAAGTACTGAGCAAGTTAAGGAGTGGGCACAATGATAGGGTTGATCATTTTTATTGTCGCTATTGTATTGGTATTAGCGATCACTCCTTTCGTGTTAGATGAAAAAGGCTATGTACTGATTTCATTTAATAACACGACCATAGAAGGTACGATTGTTTCGTTTTGTATTATGGCGGCACTGAGCGCAGCAGCTTTGTATTTAACTTACAAATTCATACGCTACTGCCTATCTATTTACAGAAATACCAAACATGGATTTTTTGCTCGCAGCCAAGAGCGCAAGCATGCAGCTATAGAGCAAGCGCTGTGGAGCTTGATTAATGACGATTACGCGCAAGTGGAAAGCGCGTTATCAAGTAACAGTGTGCCAGCTAAATTTTTAGACATACGTTTGGCGTTACTAGCAAAAGCTGCACTGGCAAATAATCAACCCGATAAAGCGCTGGAATACTTGTTTGAAATAAGCCCTGAGCAGCAACTAAAAGTGGCTAAACTGTGGTTAGCCAGTGGCGACAGCAGTGTTATTGAACCGCAAATACGGATGGCGGCTGAGTCTAAAAAAGCCACGGTACTTGAGCTAAAATTGTACACTGAAGTGTTGGTGCAACAGCAGCACTTTAAAATACTAGAAGACTTTTTACCGCGCTTATTACGTAAAGATGCATTGAGCGATAAGCAGTGGCAGCAGGTGTTTTTAGCTTATTTTGCTGCTCAAGCAAGTGATGAGCTAACAAGTAAGTACCAGCAATTAGGTAAGAAATTGCAAGCACATGCGCACACTGCGTACTTAACTCAAATGGCAAAAACAGGGCAGTTGGCGAGTATTGAAAACGCGTTAATTAAAATGCTCAAACATGCTAAGCACCACACTGAACTTGCCGACATTTTACGTGAAGCTGCGCCAAGTAATGCATATAAGTTGCAATCAAGCATTCAAGAACGGTTGAAAAAAGATGAGCACAATAACGCGTTATTATTAGCATTGGCGTGTTTAGCGAATGCCCAAGGTGATTATGATTTAGCTGCACGAGTATTCGACAAAGCGCTTAATAGCGATAACAAATCACAGTATCGACAACAAGCTATACTAAGCTATAAACACAGCGCACAATTAGATAAGGCGCTTGTGCTCTACCAATAGTGGATTATATTTTATAAATCAATAATTAAAAGTGCAGGAGCGAAGGCTATGAAAAATGTGTTTACATTCTCTTTTAGTCTTGCATGCGCTTATTTTTTTACTGGTTATCTTAGTAATTTATTACTCGCAGTAGACGGTTATGCCGTGGCTTCTTGGCCACCTGCAGGCATTGCACTAGCCAGTTTTTTATTATGGCGCCATCGCGCTTACTTAGGCATTATTGCTGGTTCTTTACTGATTAATTTAATTCATTTAGACCATGTTACAGATATTTTTAACTGGCAAATTTTGTTACATGCAGTGGGCCTCAGCGGCGCTGCTTTTTTGCAAGCATGGCTTGGCGCGCAAATAATTACAAAAGTAATAAAAGCCCCTCTAGACCTTTCATCGTTAAAATTAAGTATTCAAAGCTTAGCAATCGCAGGTCCTGTCGGCTGTGTCATAGGCGCTATTGCTGGTACGAGTTTATTAGTATTTAACCAGATCATCCCTGTTGCGAATGCGCTGGATAATTTTATTACTTGGTGGATAGGTGACAGTATTGGCGTATTAATTTTTACCCCATTACTATTAGCTGTATTTCACTATTCTGAGATGCGCCATCGGCTACAAGTTATTGTTCCTGCATTACTTATTTATGCGATTATTAGTATTAGTTTTTATGGTGCAGCGAGTGTAAAAAAACAAAAAGACACTCAAAAACAAGAAACGGAAGTGCTTGCGACTCAAAGCGCTATAAATCAAAAGTTAGATGAGATCATTGCACATCTATCTTTATTAAGTGGTTTTTTAGCAAATAGTGAAGACGTTAGTTTTAGTGAGTTTACGCAGTTTACGGCTAAACAATTAAGCTACAGTGAAGAAATACTCGCTTTTAAATGGGTTCCTGCTATTACTGATGATTCTCGTGCCGAGTATCAATCATGGATTGAGCAAGTTGATAGCGAAAACCCGTTTATCAAACAAAAATCAGCGAATGGGCAATGGCAAAAAGCCCCCTATCGAGAGTTGTATTACCCTGTAAAATATATAAATCCACTTAGGGGTATGAAAGATATTGTTGGGTTTGATTTAGGTTCAAACGAGCAAGTGCGTACAGCACTCACTAAATCTAAAGTACTTAATGAATTGGTGATCAGTGAACCGACAGCACTGATACCGAATAACGATGAATTAAGTGTACTCTTTATGTATCCCGTTTTTGGAAATGTGGTAACAGAAGGCGATTTTAAAGGATTTGTTGTTGCCGTGGTTAGCTTAGCTAAACTTTCTAAGTCGCTGTCGTTTGACTCTAATGAGCGTATTGCGATTAGTTTTTTTGATATTGATAATACTGAAAAACAGCAGGCACTTTATATTGCAGAGCATCATTCTATGGTGTTACTAAAAAAATATCAGTTGTTAATTGGTCAGCGAATGTGGCGCGTTGAGCTGCATCAACCCGTTTTAAAATCATCGTGGTTAATATACTGGCTGGCGCAAATAGTGGGTATGTTATTTGTGTGGTTGTTGATTATATTTTTGATCTCTGTGACGGCTACCAATATTCGAATTCGCGAACAAGTGGCAAAGCAAACACTCACGCTACGCCAAGAAAAACAAAAGGCCGATGAAGCCAGTGCTATAAAAAGTCAGTTTTTAGCCAACATGAGCCATGAAATACGTACGCCAATAAATGGCATAAAGGGTATGCACTATCTAGCGCTACAACAACAGGATTGGCAGCAAGCAAAAGGCTATATAGAGCAAGCTGATGGTGCTCTAAGTGTATTATTAAGAGTGTTAAACGATGTACTCGATTTTTCTAAAATGGAAGCCGGTAAACTTGAGTTAATGCAAGAGCCTGTGAACCTCAAACAATTAGCCGAGGACATCGTCGGTTTAATGCAATTTGAGGTGGAGAGTAAATCGCTTTCTTTAAAATTAGAGTATGACAGCGATGCGCATTTAACTCTCAATACCGATCCTATTCGTTTAAAGCAAATTCTGCTTAATTTATTAAATAATGCAGTAAAATTTACCGAAAAGGGCTGTATTACGTTAAAGATTTGGCAATCATCAAAAATGACATACTTTAGCGTTAACGATACCGGGATTGGCATTAGCTCTGCTGCTCAAAAACAGCTTTTTAAACCCTTTTCTCAAGCCGATAGCTCAACGTCGCGTCAGTACGGTGGTACTGGTTTAGGTTTGAGTATTTGTAAAAAATTGGTCGAATTGATGGGAGGGGCTATTGATTTAAAAAGCAGTGAGGGGCATGGATCTACGTTTACTTTTAGCTTACCAGTTCATTCATCGCTGCCAAAAGCCAAATACAGTGCTGATACTTTATCAAAAATTGATGTCAGTAATATTTCTTTAGAAAAATATCAATTACTTATAGTGGAAGACAACCCATTAAACCAACATGTTGTAAGTGCTATTTTAGAAACTAAACACGGTATTGCTGATATCGCAAAAGATGGCTTAGAAGCGATTGCGATGCTTAGCGAAAAAAACTACGATTTAGTATTTATGGATATTCAAATGCCTAATATGGATGGTTTACAAGCAACAAAAGTGATTCGTAATGAGTTAGGTTTTATTGATTTACCTATTATTGGTTTATCCGCCAACGCTCACGAACAAGACGCTCAAAAAGCGATTGCCTCTGGAATGGATAGCTACATGACCAAGCCTATTGAAGCTGATGAGCTATTTAAAACGCTTTGGTATTATTTATCTCGCTTAGATAAGTAACACGTATTTTTGTACAAAAGGCAGACATAAGGCCTCCAAGCGCCATTTTAAATATTCTACACTTGAAATATTAATGTACCTGCGTATCATTCGCGCAATTTTAATTCAACCGAGTAGCTACTATGATTAATAGAAAAATACCTTTGCTAGATATTCACCGTCACTTAGATGGGAATGTACGCGCGCAAACCATATTAGAACTTGGTCGTCAGTTTAATATAGCTTTACCAGCAGATAATGTTGAGGCACTTATTCCTCATGTTCAGGTTATTGATCCTGAGCCAAACCTAATGGCATTTTTACAAAAGCTTGATTGGGGGGTCACGGTACTGGGTGATTATGATGCTTGTAGACGAATTGCGATAGAAAACATTGAAGATGCACAAGCGCAAGGTCTTGATTACGTAGAACTACGTTTTAGCCCTTACTACATGGCACAAAGCCAAGGTTTACATCCTCAGGGCGTTGTTGAAGCCGTGGTCGATGGTATTAAAAGTGCAACAAAAGATGCTGATATTAAAGCAAACTTAATTGGTATTTTGTCTCGTACTTATGGTGTTAAAACCTGTCAACACGAGCTGGATGCTTTACTTGCTTTTAAAAATGATTTGGTCGCGGTTGATTTAGCGGGTGACGAAATTGGTTACCCTGGCGAGCTGTTTGTTGATCACTTTAAACAAGTACGCGATGCATATTTAGCGGTTACTGTGCATGCTGGCGAGGCATTGGGTGCTGCCAGTATTTGGCAAGCATTAAACGAGCTTGGCGCAAGCAGAATAGGGCACGGCGTTAAAGCGATTGAAGACTCAACGCTAATGGATTATTTACGTGATAACCGTATTGGTATTGAATCGTGCTTAACCAGCAATATTCAAACCAGCACAGTCAATGACTTAACTAAGCATCCGCTTAAACAGTTTTTAGATCATGGCATTTTGGCCAGCATTAATACCGATGATCCGGCTGTTGAAGGGATTGAAATTGAGTACGAATATGCAACTGCAGCGCCACAAGCTGGTTTATCGCAAGCTGATATGGAAAAAGCGCAAGCCAATGCACTTGAAATTGCGTATTTAAGTGATGCAGAAAAACAGGCACTCAAAACCAAAGTCGCACAGCGTTAATCACCCATACGATTAAAAATGCCACTGTTTACAGTGGCATTTTTGTTTATATGTGAGTTTGACAGCTAACGTAATTATCATAAAGTGCTTTTAAAATATCGGCACGGCTGATCATGCCAACTACAACGTCACCATCAACCACAGGATAATTCTTTGGCTTACCAGGTTGCATTTGTTCTGCTAATTCCATGATATTGGTATCACCGCTGACCGTCACAACTTCTGTTTGCATCAACTGCGACACTTTTACCATACCGTCACAAAAATAACTGCTTTGCATTAGGGGTTTAAGTAGCTCTTGCTCAGAGATAAAACCTACTAGCAACTTGTTATCGTCAAATACTGGGGCACCAAGCAATTTAAATTTTTGTAGTTCTGCAATGGCGGTCGTCATTTCTGTATTAGGGGTAATATGAGGCAACTTGTGTTGCATAAAATCTTTTACTTTTGTATTTAGCATTTAGGTTTCTCCCGCTGAATGTTCTATACAAAGTATGGTTTATAGATTGGATTTTAGGAAATTGTTTATGTTGATGAGTTTAATAGGTAATAACAATCATCGCAGCGGTAATGGCGGGTAATAAAAACAATTAAGACACCCTAAGGTGCCTTAAAAATAATCTGCTATCTTTTACTTTATAAAAGCAAATGCATCTGCGTACATGTTTTCGCGAATGGCTCCGTGGCTAATAAAGTCATCGCGCACTATGCCTATCATGTCAAAACGACCTGCCATGTAAATATCGTAAGGTTCAAGCGAGATGATATCGTCCATTACCGCTTTATGCACATAACCAGTATGGCCAGTCCAGCTGTCAGTAGGATTTTCTACCACAGGAATAAATTCGAAGTGCTTATGGCTATCTGCCCAAGCTTTCATTTCGGTGTGTGCATACAGCGCAGACTCTTCTTTAACACCCCAATAAAATAGCACTGGGCGCTGACAGTTTATTTCAGCAAGGTGATCGGCCATTGATTTTGCGTAAGAGAAGCCTGTGCCGCCAGCAAGTAAAATAATGGGGCGCTCGCACTGCAAACGTAGTTGAGAAACACCTAAGCCCGCTTCAATAGTCACGGTTTGATTATTATTGTGAGCACTACGAAGGTGCTCTAGCGATTGCATAGCATATGAGTCAGCAACTGAAGCACCAATGTGTAATTCTAAAGCATCCGTTTGTGAAGGACGGCTTGCAATTGAAAACGCACGTTTATCTTTTTCACCTAAAACCAATTGTAAATATTGGCCAGCTTCAAATGTGACGGGTTGCTGCGGCTTTAAAATAACTTTATGAACAAATTCTGTTAGTGGACTGATAGAAACAACGTCAGCGTGTAATGTTTGCATGTTTTACCTTAAATTAGCGGATACGCACTTTATTTGAGCAATAGTAGCATATCCGCAGGGTGAGTTTATAGCCTAGACCAAAGTCGTTAAAGAATACCTAGGCTATCCCAAAGTTCATCAACGCGATCTTTAGTGGCTTGATCCATAACAATAGGTTCGCCCCACTCACGGGTTGTTTCGCCAGGCCATTTGTTGGTTGCATCCATGCCCATTTTTGAACCAAGGCCAGAGACAGGCGATGCAAAGTCTAAATAGTCTATTGGCGTGTTTTCAATTAACGTGGTGTCGCGTGCAGGATCCATACGGGTGGTAATAGCCCATATAACATCGTTCCAATCTCGGGCGTTAATGTCATCATCGCAGACAATAACAAATTTAGTGTACATAAACTGTCGTAGGAATGACCAAACCCCCATCATTACGCGCTTGGCATGCCCTGGGTATTGTTTTTTCATGGTAACCACGGCCATACGATACGAACAACCTTCTGGCGGTAAATAAAAATCGACAATTTCTGGAAATTGTTTTTGTAAAATTGGTACGAATACCTCGTTTAAAGCCACCCCTAAAATAGCTGGCTCATCAGGCGGACGACCCGTAAAGGTACTGTGATAAATAGGGTCTTTACGATGAGTAATATGAGTGACCGTCATAACGGGAAAGTCATCGACTTCATTATAGTAACCCGTATGGTCGCCATAGGGGCCTTCAGGTGCCATTTCGCCCGGCATAATATGCCCTTCAAGCACGATTTCTGCACTGGCCGGTACTTGTAAATCATTCGAAATAGACTTAACCACTTCCGTTTTACTGCCACGCAATAAACCGGCAAAAGCATATTCGCTTAATGTATCGGGGACCGGAGTAACCGCCCCTAAAATTGTGGCAGGATCTGCCCCTAATGCCACTGATACCGGATACGCCTCACCAGGGTGTTCTTTGCACCACTCTTGAAAATCAAGCGCGCCACCACGATGAGATAACCAACGCATAATAATTTTATTTTTGCCAAGTAACTGCTGGCGATAAATCCCTAAATTTTGACGCTTTTTATAAGGCCCTTTGGTAACGGTTAAACCCCAAGTAATTAAAGGCGCAGCATCACCAGGCCAGCAATGCTGAATAGGAAGCTTGGTTAAATCAACATCGTCACCTTGTAAAATAACTTGTTGGCAGGGCGCTTTTTTTACTTCTTTGGCTGGCATATTAAGGACTTGCTTAAATACCGGAATTTGTCCAAGGGCTTCTTTAATGCCTTTTGGTGGCTCTGGCTCTTTTAAAAATGCCAATAACTTACCAACTTCTCGTAATTCACTGACATCTTCTTGGCCCATACCCATTGCTACACGCTTAGGTGTACCAAATAAGTTAGCTAGAACAGGCATGTCATACCCTTTCGGGTTTTCAAATAATAAAGCGGGGCCTTTAGCACGCAGTGTGCGATCGGCAATTTCGGTCATCTCAAGATACGGGTCGATTTCTTGGCTGATGCGTTTTAATTCGCCTCGTTTTTCAAGTAAATCGATAAAATCGCGTAGATCTTTGTATTTCATTGTGGGCCGTTACTTAGCAAAAAGTTAAAAGTATTATACCCAGTTCATGCAAGCCAAGTCATTACTTGCACTTAAAACTTAAAGCGCTCTACCGCATCTTTTAAAGAGTGTGCAAGTTGGTTAACATCTTCACTTTCGCTTGCTAGGGTCGTCGCATTGTCGGCATTTAAGGTGGCATGATCGGTTACCTTAGCCATTATTTGTTGGATATCAGTGCTGTTTGCAAGTTGTTCATGCGATGCATGGGCAATGTCTTTGCTCATTGCATTGACCGATACTAACGTGCTTTTGATACGCTCAACGGCTGCATTTAGTTCAGTACTGTTTTCAACACAATGCTTGGCTTGTTGTTGACCATCATTTATTTCAGCTTGGGTAGTCTGAGTATGTTGTTGTAGTGTGTTGATCATGGTGGTTATTTCGCTAGTGGAGCTTTGTGTTCGTGCTGCAAGCGAACGCACTTCATCGGCCACTACGGCAAATCCTCGACCATGTTCACCGGCTCTTGCTGCTTCAATGGCCGCATTAAGCGCTAGCAAATTGGTTTGCTCTGCAATACTGCTAATCGTATCAACAATAGCGCCAATCAGTTGGGTGTATTGCGCAAGCTCCTCGGTGCTGGTGACGGCTTTATCTAAGCGGCTTAAAAGAGATTCAATACTTTGGCTATTGTTGTTTGCAATGTCATTGACATCATTTGCAAACTGCGAGGCATTCGTTATTTCATTTGAGGTACTCTGCGCTTGTTTGTAAACGGCTTGTGAGCTTTGTAGCATACGTTGCGCTAATGAGGTTGCTTGTGCGCTGCGTTCCAGCTGTTGCTTAGCAACGATGGTCATTTGCTGCCCTTTTTCACTGGTTTGAATGGCTGAGTTATCGAGTTCGTAGGCGTCGTTACTGATCCCTTTTATTAGGTGAGTTAAATCATCACAAAGCTTATTGGTATTATGCAGTAGGGTACCAAATTCGTCTTTACTTAGAGGATTGCTACGCTGTGAAAAGTCACCTGAGGCTATGCGTGCGAGTTCTTTATTTACCTTTTTAAGTGGTTTTAGCATGGCGTTAGTAGTAAACACTGAAATAATAACCAGCAAAACAATTAAAAAAAAAGCAATAATAATCACTAAGCTAGAGCCGGTATTGATTGCTGACTTAGCGCTCTCTTGCAGGGAGTCAAAGCGCGTGTCTGCAAGTTTATTAAGCTCAATTAGCTGATTTTCTATAATGATAAAGGCATGTTGAAAACTTTCAAACCGCTGATCAACCTTGTCTTTGCTATTGAGTACAGTGTTCTGCAATGCATACAGCCCATCGGGACTATTTAATAGGCTGCTTAAATCGTTAAACGCCGCTATTAACTCATTGGCGTTGAGCTTATTTGTAATAGGAGAGGCTTGTTGCTCTAAATAACTAAGATTAGATTGAATATTATCGAGTAAAAAAGAAGTGTCTTGTTGGTGGGCATTGATATCTTCTGAGGTGGTTACTTGCCCAATGCCTTTGACATTATTGTTTAGAGTAAATAATAAATCATCAATTCGAGTCGCTGTGCCAAAGACTGCATTTAAAAGCGATTGCTGGTTGCCTGCTACGTTTATGAGCTCTATATCAAGTAACTGGTTACTCAGATCGCGTAGCTGTTCATTAAAGGTAACTGTCAGTGCTGCGGCGGTACTTTGTGCCTTAAAGCGTTGCTCTTTTACTGCAAGCATGTCGTTGCTTATTGTATTTAGTTTAGTGAAGTCATTATGAATAGTAACAAGTAATGTTTGCATACTTTGTTGTTTGGCAACTTGCGCTTTTAGCGTCTCTAATTTATTAAAAAACTGTGTTTGCTCTGCGTGTGCTTGCTTTTTATTTTGCAGTAGTAAATCAAGTTTAGTTTGGCTGTAAGCAATGGCATTAAATTTAGTAATTGAAAGTAGCGATAAACGCAGGTCTTTACTTGCTTGCTGTACCGGAACCGCTAACGTTTCTATGCGCGAGTTAGTGGTACTGATTTGATGGAGTGACCAGTAAAAAAATATGCAGCTGGTGAGCATTAACAGGCCAATAGCTGAAAAGGCTAAAATTATTTTATGTTTTATAGCGATAGAATGCATAACGTTATCAACAATATTAAGACTTTTGTTAGTGTAGCAAGTTTTTTAATATGTTGTTGGTTAATGGTTAATTGCTTGTGCATTGATATTTTTTACCGTTAATTATTAGCATAGCTTGCTCGCCCTTACTCCAAAACAGTACCTTGTTATTAATATATTTGCTACCAGAAGCACTCACCTCATGAGTTAATAAATAATCATGCTTATTAAAGCGGAGCGTCGCCTGTTTGTTGCTAATAATATCTAGCTGTGCAGCGGTGTTATCGCACATGTAGTTTGTTGTAATGGGTTGCTCATTGCATGCAACCAG
The DNA here is from genome assembly GCF_023161865.1 of Pseudoalteromonas sp. 2CM36K. Taxonomy (NCBI): domain Bacteria; kingdom Pseudomonadati; phylum Pseudomonadota; class Gammaproteobacteria; order Alteromonadales; family Pseudoalteromonadaceae; genus Pseudoalteromonas; species Pseudoalteromonas sp. 2CM36K. The sequence continues at coordinate 14,507 of NZ_JALNTK010000021.1, read as the reverse complement.
GGCTATTAAAGTAATAGTAATGGCGTAGTGTTTCATTAGGTTGTGTTTTACTTATTTGGTCGCTTGGTTAATTAAGAGCTTAGCAAAGCTAAATTAACCGTTGGTGAAAATAAGGCTTTACGCTATGTTTAAGCTCTTATTTTTAGCTAGGGAATATCATGGCTGGCACTAACCTCTTAACATTACTTGATGATATAACGACCTTACTTGATGATATTGCGACCATGAGTAAAGTCGCGACTAAAAAAACGGCAGGCGTACTAGGAGATGACTTGGCGCTCAATGCGCAGCAAGTTACAGGGGTCACTGCCGATAGAGAGCTACCGGTAGTATGGGCAGTGGCAAAAGGGTCTTTTTTAAATAAAGCGATATTAGTCCCTGCTGCGTTATTAATTAGTGTGTGGTTGCCTTGGCTAATTACACCACTTTTAATGATGGGTGGCTTATTTTTATGTTTTGAAGGCGCTGAAAAAGTATTTGCTCGCTTTTTACCTCACCATGAGGAAACGATAGATGATGATGAAAAGTTAGATTTAGTTGAATATGAAAGGCAAAAAGTAAAAGGTGCTATTCGTACTGACTTTATTCTTTCTGCTGAAATTATTGTAATTACCTTAGGGACTGTGGCTGGGGCTACGTTAATGAATCAAGCACTGGTGCTAAGTGTTATTGCCATCATCATGACAATTGGTGTTTATGGATTGGTAGCTGGAATTGTAAAACTTGATGACGCGGGTTTGTATTTACTTAACCAATCCAAGGTGTCGGCCAATAAGTTTAAAGAGCTGATCGGTAAAGGCTTATTAGCAGCAGCGCCAAGGCTTATGCAATTTTTAGCCTTTGCCGGCACTGTGGCCATGTTTTTAGTCGGTGGCGGCATTTTATCCCACGGTATTGAGCTACTACATCATTGGCAATTAGAAGTAATAACCATAGGTAAGTCGTTATTAAATGGCACCGGCGAAATATTAGCCCCTCTTATATTTGACGGATTACTAGGGGTAGTAGCGGGGCTATGCATTGTTATTCTGCATTTAGCTTATACAAAAATATTTAAAAAATAACTGCTGTGTGAATTTTTAGACTGCGCTTTGTTTTATATTTTCATCAAAGCGCACACTATTAATTATTTAACTACAGCTTAGGTTATTTACATTGGCTATTGTCACAAAGCTGTTTTAGCTCATATTTCGCTTTGCTATTACCTTGCGCTATAGCTTGCTCGTACCAATACTTTGCTGTTTTTACATTTTTAGTTACGCCTTGCCCATCTCGATACATTTGCGCAAGATTTAGCTGCCCCCATTGCGAGCCGGCATTTGCGGCAAGCTTAAAGCTTTCAGCGGCTTCTTTGTACTGTCCATTTTTAAAGTAGGTAATCCCTTGTTGGTTATTTTTGTCGAGCTTTAAACCTTTATATAGCGGTTTAGGTTTTGGCGGAAACATTACAAAACCACCATATAAACTGCTTGCTGAGGGGCGCAGTACGTCGTAAATCACCCCGTCGTTATAGAGTCTTATAACTTCGCTACGAGGCAAAGTAATTTTGTCAGTTGAGAAATAACCGTTTTGCACTAATAAGCTAGTACGCATTGCTGTCGTAATGCCGTTGTTACGTTTATAGCTGTAGTTACTTACCTGAAAAGTTATAAACTGCTCATCAAAACTTAAAACCTGCGCAATTTTTAAGTTGGTCAGTGTCCATGGCTCATGAGTAAATTTATCGGCGTGTACTAAATACGTGTCGTACGCTTTAGGGTTAGTTAAGTAGTGTTGCTTTTGCGCTTGCGCTGCAGCGTGTTGTTGGTAAAAGAACAGCCCCACCCATAACGCTAAAAACACTCCTATAAAGTATTTAGGTAGAGTGACAATTTCAAAAATAGGTAACTGCTTTAGCTTTGCAGGCGCATTATAGCCACATTGATAGCATTCGTATTTATAGCTTAGCGCTAAAGGTAAAACAGGAATAACCGTAAAGCGTAAAAAGCGACTTTGGTTTATCAGATGATAGGCGCGGCTATGGCAATTAGGGCAGCACTGCGTTTGTGCAAAATAAGGAAATGACTGGCTAGTATTGAAAAGCAACATAATAAGGCTCCTTGTTAATTTACAACTTTAGAGCAAGTGATAAATTAGTAAAGCAGCAAACTGTAAGTAATTATGTCATAAAGGATTGGTTTATAAAGCCCATACTTTTGATATGGGCTTTATAGAGAATCAGCTTAGAAGCTAAATTGTGCGGCTAAACGCACGCTTGTGCCTTCACCTACGGTAACGTTATTTAAACCGCCACCGACTAGGTAGTTTTTATCGAATAAGTTCTCAATATTTAAACGTAAGTTAATATCATTGTTATTTAAGTTAAGCTTGTAGGTTGCGCCAATATCAACACGAGTATAACCCTCTTTTGTTACGGTGTTAGCGTTATCAGCAAAACGCTCTCCTTCGTAGAACGCACCTGCATTAAAAGCAACAGCGTCATTGAGTTCATAACGGGTCCAAAGTGAGGCTGACCACTTTGGCGCATCGGTAGGGCGCTTACCTTCTAATTCTTCATCTCGTTCATAGTTAGCATCTAAATACATGGTTGATGCCATAACAAATAAACGGTCAGTTGCAGCGCCCTGAGCTGCAAGCTCAAAGCCTTTATGGCGTTGCTCACCTGCCTGTGTGGTGATGCTGGTTATATCACCGATAGGGTTAACAAGATCTTCGCTCACTAAGGTACCTGTTTTGCTAATATCAAATAAGGCACCGCTAAGCATTAATCGGTCATCAAACAGTTGCCATTTAACCCCAACTTCTCGTTGCTCAGAGGTAATAGCATCGAGCTTCATACCGTTATTAACATCTTTATCATTTACTAATGTTTCGTTTTGCGGCTCAAATCCTTCTGAGTAACTTGCATAAACAGTTGCAGAGGCATTTGGATGGTAAAGTACACCAACTTTAGGTACGAACGATTCGCTATTGCTGTTTTCTTTACTTTGTTTATCGTAACGACCACCTAGCGATAGTTGCCATTCTGGTGAGAATGAAATTAAATCTTGGATATAAATCCCGTAGTAGTCGTAAGCAGATGATCTAATTGTGTCATCTGATTTGTAACTTATATTAGGGCGATTAGGCTCATTTTGACCGGCAGAAAAATTAATCGTATCAGCAGATGTGCGTAATTGGCCGTAGTAATAATCCAGTGAGTTAGCACCTACAAGTAATTGATGATGTAAACCCACTGTTTCAAATTCGCCAATGAAGTCAATAAAAGCAGTTTTAAACTGCCAATCATCGAAGCGATCGTAAGGACGTGACTGGTAACTATCACCTTCGATAAAGTCACTTGGCTTACGTGGTGCTGACTCAAAGCGCTGGCGTTCAAACGTTTGCTCATTGTAGCCTAAATTTACTTGCCAGTTATCGGTTAAAAATACTTTGAAATCAATACCCATGTTTTCAACAGTAATGTCGGTAAAGGCCCATGACATATCACGAATTGTTTTGTCATCGCCAATAATGTTGGCATCATTATCTATCCAAGCGCCAGTATCTAAGCCTGCTTCGTCATCAGTGCGATCATAATGTACACGTACTAGGGCATTATCGCTAATATCGTAATCAACCACTAAGGCACCTAAAAAGCGATCGCGTTCGCGGTTATCACCATTTTGGTATTCTCGCCAGTATTCAACATCTTGTTTTACTAATACACCACGGGCACGTAAATCTTCAGCCTCGGTGAGTGCGCCGCCAGCATCAAGCATAAAGCGAGTTGAACCATGTTGGTCAACATCGGCACTGGCACTAAATAGCGTTTGTGCAGTTGGCTTTTTAGTTACCATGTTAACTAGGCCACCGGGGCCTGATTGCCCATACAAAATACTTGAAGGGCCTTTAATAACTTCTACTTGCTCTAAAATTTCAATGGGTTGTTGGTAATGAGACCAATGCTGGTGGCCATCACGCAGGTAGCCGGTTGATGAGCTTAATTGAAAACCACGTAAGTTAAATACTTCTCTGTTTCGTTGTTTAGACCCTGCAGTTAAACTAGCATCATTGGTCAATACTTCACCAAGAGTGGTTGCTAGTTGCTCATTAACGATTGTGTCAGTGATTACGGTAACTGACTGTGCGGTATCGAGTAATGAGGTTGAGGTTCTCATTGCCCCACTGGCATTATCTACTTTGTAGTCGTTGAAGTAGCTACCTTTAACTTCAATGCGTTCTATATTTGCGGTGTTGGCAAATGCATTTGCAGAGGTGCTGGCTAAAAGTGCAATAAAAAGAGGGTTAAGTTTCATTAGTGGCTTCCGGCTTAGAATTATTAGAGTAGTAAAACGCAGCAGATCTTAATGAAAACAACTATCATTTGCAATATCTTTATTGCAACTTTTAATCGTACGTTGCTAATGGTTGCTAATTGTTAATTCTGCTATTATTAGCCGCATATTAATTGAGACTTTTCTCAAGTTATTTTTTGCTATGGAATTTACTGTGACTGCAACTGCTTTTTCATCGTTGGCCTTACCTTCAGGGTTAGTTGATAATTTATCAACGCTTGGCTACACCCAAATGACGCCTGTACAGGCGCAAAGCCTACCACCCGTTTTAAATGGCAAAGATATTATTGCCCAAGCCAAAACAGGCTCAGGTAAAACAGCGGCATTTAGTTTAGGCGTTTTAGCCAAGCTAAATGTAAAACGCTTTCGTATTCAGTCGTTAGTATTGTGCCCAACTCGTGAGCTTGCAGAGCAAGTGGCGGTTGAGATGCGTAAACTAGCGCGTGGTATTCATAACATTAAGATTTTAACTTTGTGTGGTGGGGTTTCAATTGGGCCGCAAATTGGTTCACTCGAACATGGTGCACATATTATTGTGGGTACACCGGGGCGAGTTGACGATCATATTCGCAAAGGTACATTGCGTTTAGATGATGTTGAAACTCTGGTACTTGATGAAGCCGACCAAATGCTTGATATGGGTTTTCAAGACACCCTAGATGCCATAATTGATCGCATTCCAACCAATCGTCAAACGTTGTTATTTAGTGCTACTTTTCCAAAATCAATCGAAGCTATTGCTAAGCGTGTACTTAGTAACCCAGAAATGATTAAAGTAGAAGAGCAGCAAGAAAAAAGCACGATTAAACAATACTTCTACAAAATGGATAATAATAAACAGCGTTATCCAACGCTTAAGCTGTTACTTCTTAAATTTACCCCGCAAAGCTGTGTGGTGTTTTGTAATACCAAGGTTGAAACGCAGCAAGTATGTGATGATTTAGCCGATGAAGGTTTTAGTGCGGTGGCACTGCATGGTGATTTAGAGCAGCGTGACCGTGAGCGTACACTGATTCATTTTGCGAATAAGAGTGCGTCTATTTTAGTGGCTACCGATGTAGCTGCACGAGGCTTAGATATTGATGACATGGACATGGTGATTAACTATCACTTAGCTCACGATCCACAAACTCATGTACATCGTGTTGGCCGTACAGGACGAGCAGGTAAAAAAGGGATTGCGTGTTCTATTTATGGTGAGGCAGAGCAATTTAAAGTGGCTCAAATTGGCGACCATTACGAGCGTGACTTTACTCCTGAGCAAATGCCATCTTATAACCTACTAGATAAGCCGCCATACAAGCCTGAAATGGTGACACTGATGATAGATGCGGGTAAAAAGCAAAAAGTGCGCGCGGGTGATATTTTAGGCGCATTAACCGGAAAAGACGGTGTTGCTGGGCGCCAAGTTGGTAAAATCAACGTACTTGATAACGTGGCATTTGTTGCGGTAGAGCGTAACTCATCTAAACCAGCGTTACGCAAATTAACCGAAGGTAATATTAAAGGACGTAAAATTCGTGCTCGTCGCCTAACGCGTTAATTCTCGATCTAAGATGAGCAGCTCGCCTTGAGTTGCTCATACTCCATTTTTAATTGTTTAAACACTTCATTATCACCCCCTTGTTTGTCTGGATGATGCTGCACTGCAAGTTGTCGCCAACGCTTTTGTAATGTTTTTAAGGTAATTGGTTGTACTAATTGCCAGCGAGCGATTAATTGCTGATGTAGCTGAGCACTTAAAGGCGCTTTATGTTGTTTAGGCTTACTGAAACGTTGCCAAAAGCTATCTAATAATGCGTTAATTTCTGCTGTTGATGTTTCAAAGTTTTGCCAGTTTAAGTAGTAGTCACGCAGCGGATCGTTTGGGTGAAGTTGGTTTTGGCTAGGGTCGCTCACCAGTTCAATGTGTAAACTTTCAATCAGTAGCTGCTGTTTTGGCATGACTTGCTGCTGTAATTGATAAAGTGCATTCATAATTAAAAAATTACGTTTAAATAAATCACGCTCGGGATCAGCGGCTAAGGTATCAAGTAACCCACGTTCTTTTAGTTCCGATGCTAAAGTATGAACCATCCACACTTTTTTATTGATTAATAGTTCAAAAATCTCATCTATCAGTGGGTTAAACATTGTTTACAATCTATTAATTGGTGTATCTTTAACAAATTATCATACACCTAAGTAACATTAAACCCCAAGGAGTGGGCGTGAATGCCTGTTTTATATTCGTCTAAATTAGATGTTTACATATTGTTTGGCTGTCATTTTATTATGGCTAGCAAGGATTAAAGGATATTTTTATGCTGACTCGGTTAAAGCGCATCTGCTTTATTGTTCTTTTGGTTGTACTGAGTGGTGCATCAAACGACGCTTTATCCAATGAGCAGACAAGTTTGTTTGAGCAGTTCGATCTTGAGCAAACATGGACTAAAAAGCACCGCCTTGCAACAGACATATTAGCTAACCCTGATCTTCCAAACTTAAAACGCGTGACCATTTACAGTGACTTAGCGGAGCTGGCGTTTACACAGAGTGATTTAGCTAACGCACTAAAGTATTTTAAATTACTAGAGGCGAATAGCACCCTTAAAGAACAGCCAAAACTTTATTTTCGTGCAATTAAAATGCAAGGCGTGGTGCTTTATTATCAAGGGTTAGTGCAACAAGCGGTCGTTGATTATAATCGCGCGTTAAACATTGCCGTTCCCCTTAAAAGCCCGATTAAACAGGCTAACTTACTCAGTAATATTGGGCTCGCTTACTTTGATATGTATAACATGGAGCTAGCCCTCGATTATTATCAGCAAGCCAAAGTCATTTATGAAAAAGAGGGGAGCGCACAAGATAAAGCCGATATATTACATAATATTGCCGGTATTTATATTCGTCTCTCTCGCTATGAGTCCGCGCTTGAGATGTATCGTGAGGTTTTAAAAGTTTTTCAAGAGCTTGGTGATGACGATGGCGTTGCACAGGTATACGGTAACATGGGTGTGGCGTACACTGAATCAAGGCAGTACCAGTTAGCGTTGCATTACAACCAATTAGCTTTGCGCTACTATCAAAGTGTTAATAACGCCTTTCAGCTTTCGACTAAGCACGCCAATTTAGCAACAATTAACCTTAAATTAAATAAATTTGATGTCGCGTTATATCATGCTAATGCAGGGCAGCAGTTTGCACTTGAGGCTGATAATAAGTCGTTACTAGCGGCTGCTTTACACGTGTTATCGACTGTTCAATTTGTGCAAGGCGATACAGAAAATGCCAAAGAAACCTCAGAGCGTTCAATTACGCTTGCCAAAGAGTATAATAATGGCATGCGCATAAAAGACGGTTTGGGGGTTGAAGCGCTGATCCATGCTAGCTTAGGGGATTATGAAAAAGCGTTAAGTTTGCATCAACAGTATGTTGATTATCAGCGCAGTGTTAATACCGAAGAAGCCTCAAAAGCGGTCAGTCAGTTTCAAATTCAGTTTGAATCAAATCAGCTAAATCAAGAAATTAAACAATTAAAACAGCAACAATACTTACAAGAATTACAAATAGCTAAACGTTCACAGCTGATGTTCTTATTGGTGATTGTTGCCATATTGATTTTAATTACAGTAATTGCTGTTTATAAACGCCGAACAGAAAAACAAGCGAAGTTAAAGCTGAGTGATCAAGTTGAACAGCGCACCAAAGAGCTGCAAAGTGTGGCGCAAGAACTGCGTGAAGCTAACGAGGTTAAAAGCCAGTTTTTAGCAAATATAAGCCATGAAATTAGAACGCCATTAACCGCTATTTTGGCGCAAACAGATAATCTTATTAGTGGTCAGTACAAGGCTGAGCAATTACAAGATGAGCTTAGGGTAATACAACGACAAAGTGAGCACTTAAGAAGCCTGATTAATGATGTGCTTGATTTAAGTAAAATCGAAGCAAACAGGCTAGAACTTAACATTAGCTGTTTTGATATGGTGCGATTGATCAACGATGTTCATGCTATGTTTTCTCCACAAGCTAAAGCGAAAGGCTTGTCACTGATATTAGAGAGTCAGTTAGGTGATACCTATTTTACGCGGCTAGATTTAACTCGAGTAAAACAAATACTTATTAATTTATGCGCCAATGCCATTAAGTTTACTCATAAGGGGCACGTAACAATTGCTGTTAGCAAAACGGATCAAGGGCTGCTCTTTTGTATTCAAGATACTGGAATTGGTATGAGATCCTCACAGCTTAAGCTTATTTTTGAATGCTTTAGTCAAGCAGATAACAGCATTAGCCGACGTTTTGGCGGTACCGGTTTGGGCTTGAGTTTGTCGCAGCAGTTAGCAGCGATGATGGGTGGCTATATTAGCGTGCAGAGTGAGTTTAAAAAGGGCAGTGAGTTTTCGTTCTATTTGCCTTGTATACAAGTTGAAGAGCAAGTTTGCCACGATGATATGCAGGCTAAATCGGGTGAGGGGCATAGGTTGTTATCCGGTAAGGTGGTGCTTGCTGAGGATCACAGTGATAACCGCAAACTGATCAGTCGTTATTTACACTCCCTAGGACTTGAAGTGATTGCCGTTGAAAATGGTGAGCAAGCCGTAGAGCAAAGTTTAAAGTTGTATCCGGATTTGGTGCTTTTAGATATTCAAATGCCCGTTATGGATGGTATTTCTGCGTTTGAACTACTCAAACAATGTGGCTATGAGCAGCCTATTTTAGCGTTAACGGCCAATGCCATGAGCCACGAGATTGACCACTACTTATCACTTGGTTTTAGCGATTATTTAGCAAAACCAATAGACAAAGAATCTTTTTACACTGTTTTAGCTAAATATTTAAGCTCAGCAAATGAGGATTTATCGACAGAAAGTATCCATGTAGATATGAGTGATTTAGTAGCGAGTTTTAAACAAAGCCTGATTACAGAAAGTGAGCTAATTGAACAGCATTTTAAAGTTGGAGATTATAAATCGTTGCAAAAAGATAGCCACCGAGTTTTAGGTGCGGCACAAATGTTTGAGTTTAAAGAGATAGCATTAGTGGCAAAAGCACTAGATGATGAATTACTTCAGTCACAAATTAACACTCAAAAGTTAACAACATTAGTAAATGACTTGCTGGTACTGCTTAAGCAATACAGATAAGCTGATTTACTCTAAAAATAAAAAAGACACCATCTGGTGTCTTTTTTATTTAAAAACATTTAGTTAACCAGCGTTCAGATTACTGACGTTTCATCGAATCAAAAAACTCATCATTGGTTTTGCTCATCGATAGTTTATCGATTAAGAATTCCATTGCATCAATTTCTGACATGTCATGAACAATTTTACGTAAAATCCAAAGCTTTTGAAGCTCATCTGGTTTTGTTAGTAATTCTTCACGACGAGTGCCTGAACGATTAAAGTCGATAGCAGGGAATACACGTCTTTCCGCAATTTTACGGTTAAGGTGAAGTTCCATGTTACCAGTACCTTTAAACTCTTCGTAGATAACTTCATCCATTTTAGAGCCAGTGTCGATAAGCGCTGTAGCTATAATTGTTAAGCTACCACCTTCCTCAACATTACGTGCAGCACCAAAAAAGCGCTTAGGTTTGTGTAATGCGTTAGCGTCAACACCACCAGTAAGTACTTTACCTGATGAAGGAATAACGGTGTTATAAGCACGTGCTAAACGAGTGATTGAATCCAGTAAGATAACAACATCTTTTTTATGCTCAACTAAACGTTTTGCTTTTTCGATAACCATTTCGGCAACTTGTACGTGACGAGAAGCTGGCTCATCGAACGTTGATGCAATAACTTCGCCTTTAACGAGGCGTTGCATTTCTGTTACTTCTTCCGGACGTTCATCAATAAGTAAAACCATTAATGTTACATCAGGATGATTATGCGTAATTGATTGTGCAATGTTTTGAAGTAGCATTGTTTTACCCGCTTTTGGCGGAGCTACCAACAAGCCACGTTGGCCGCGGCCAATAGGAGATGCTAAATCAAGTACACGGGCTGTAATATCTTCTTTACTGCCGTTACCACGTTCCATGCGAAAACGTTCGTTTGCATGTAGTGGAGTAAGGTTTTCAAAAAGAATTTTAGTTCGAGAGTTTTCAGGTTTATCAAAATTAACTTCGTTTACTTTAAGTAAAGCAAAGTAACGCTCACCATCTTTTGGCGGACGAATAAGACCTGAAATAGAGTCGCCAGTACGCATACTAAAACGGCGAATTTGGCTTGGAGATACATAAATATCATCTGGGCCAGCTAAGTAAGAAGCTTCTGATGATCTTAAGAAGCCGAAACCATCTTGTAAAATCTCTAATACACCGCCGCCGAAGATATTCTCTCCGCCTTTGGCATGGGATTTAAGAATGGCAAAAATGATATCTTGCTTTCTTAAGCGGGCTACGTTTTCGAGCCCCATGGACTCAGCTAAGTCTACAAGCTCTTTAATCGACTTGTCTTTTAATTCGCGTAAATGCATATTGGTGGGTTCTTTATTACAGTTGTCATACTCAAAATCGCTTTGATCGTTGAGTGAGGTTTGTTGAATATAACTAAGGATTAGTTGGCTTTATAAACTAGCAGTTCACTGGCAAAGCGTCCAGTCTTTATACAAAATAAATTTAAAAAAGGGCAAAAAAGCCCTTTTTATTGTTCTAGCTTACTGTTAGATGTTGTTTTCTAAAAACTCGATAAGTTGAGTTTTTGAAAGAGCACCTACTTTCGTTGCAGCTACTTGGCCATCTTTAAAAAGAAGTAAAGTAGGGATACCACGAATACCAAACTTTGGCGGTGTGCCAGCATTTTGGTCAATATTTAATTTAGCAACAGTCACACGGCTGTCGTATTCATCAGCAACTTCGTGAAGAATAGGGGCGATCATTTTACAAGGTCCACACCATTCAGCCCAGAAATCTACTAGTACAGGTTTGTCTGATTGTAATACGTCAGCTTCAAAGCTATCGTCGGTAATTTGGATTATTTTCTCGCTCATTGCGCTCTCCGGTTTAGTTAGGCGAAATATTTAGTGCGTATTTAAACACTCTTGTTTCTTATTGCAAGTTTAAACGTTATGCTTAAACGCTATGACTAAGACACATTTGACCGATAAAAAGTTTTCAGACTTTGCTATTGCACCGGAAGTGGTTGCCGGGTTAACCGAAAGTGGGTTTGAATATTGCACACCCATTCAAGCTAAATGCCTACCTTTTATTTGTGAAGGGCGCGATATTGCGGGCCAAGCACAAACAGGTACTGGCAAAACGTTGGCATTTTTAACTGCCACGTGCCACCGGTTATTACAATCTAGCAAAGCACCTAGTAAACATCCAAGAGCCCTGATCATGGCCCCAACTCGGGAGCTTGCGATTCAGATACACAAAGATGCAAAAATTTTAGCGCCGCACTGTAATCTTAACTTAGGTTTAGTATATGGTGGCGAAGATTACGAAAAACAACGTGCACAACTAGAAAAAGGCGTTGATATTTTAATTGGCACCACAGGTCGCCTAATCGATTTATATAAGCAAGGCTGTTACACCCTTAATGAAATTGAGGTAGTCGTGCTAGATGAAGCCGATCGTATGTTCGATTTAGGTTTTATTAAAGATATTCGTTATATGTTCCGTCGTATGCCAGATACGTCAGAGCGTTTAAACTTATTATTCTCTGCTACGCTATCGTATCGTGTGCAAGAGCTTGCATTTGAACACATGACCAACCCTGAGCATGTGCAAATAGAGCCCGATGTAAAAACAGGTAAACGTATTCAAGAAGAGCTATTTCATCCTTCACAAGAAGATAAAATTAAGCTGTTGTTAACCTTGATTGAAGAAGAATGGCCTGAGAAAGCCATTGTTTTTGCTAATACCAAGCATAGCTGTGAAACCGTATATGCATGGTTAAAAGCAGACGGACATCGAGTGGGCATGCTCACCGGTGATGTAAACCAAAAGAAACGCCAGTCAATACTCGCGCAATTTAGTAAAGGCGAGCTAGACTTTTTAGTGGCTACCGATGTTGCTGCACGTGGTTTGCATATTCCAGAAGTAAGTCATGTATTTAATTTTGACTTACCTGACGATTGCGAAGATTACGTTCACCGCATTGGTCGTACAGCTCGAGCAGGCGCTTCAGGTCATGCAATTAGCTTTGCGTGTGAGCAATATGCTTATAACCTTCATGAAATTGAAGAATACATTGAGCACAGCATTCCATTATCACATTACGATAAAAGTGCATTGTTAGATGATTTAACGAAGCCGACTATTCATAGAAAACGTAATTTTTCTACTGGTCCACGTAATCGTAGTAATAACAACGGACGTCGCCCAAATAATGGTTACCAAAAAGGACGGTCTTAACCGACCGTTAGTTTGATTGTATTTGTAACTAGAGGTTTTTGAACGGTGGGGCAACTTAAACCGCAAAAAAATGTATATGCAGTCATTGATTTAGGCTCAAATAGCTTTCATATGCTTATTGCCAAATCAATGGCGGGCGGCCTGCAAACAATAGGACGCGTCAAACGTAAAGTAAGACTCGCGGCTGGGCTTGATGATGATAATTTATTGAGCTTAGAGGCTATGCAACGAGGCTGGGAATGTTTGGCCTTGTTTGCAGAGCGGTTGCAAGATATTCCAGCGCAAAACATCACCATTGTTGCCACTGCAACACTTCGTTTAGCAACCAACGCCGACGACTTTAAACTACGTGCAGAAGAAATATTAGGACATAAAGTTAATGTTATTAGCGGCGAGCTAGAAGCACGAACGATTTATAAAGGGGTTGCGCATACCTCTTCATGTACAGGCAAGCAGCTGGTTATTGATATTGGTGGAGCGAGTACCGAGGTTGTTATTGGCCAAGGCTTTGAAGCGCGTCACTATAAGAGCCTTAATATTGGCTGCGTGACTTTTCTCGAACGCTACTTTAAAGATTGCCAATTAAATGAAGCAAACTTTAATGCTGCTATAAAAGCAGCGCGAAATGTTGTTGATAAAATAGCACCTGAATATAAAACAGCTGGTTGGCAACTTGCCTCTGGTGCGTCAGGTACAGTGCAAGCTATTCAAGAAATTATGGTGGCACAAAATTTAAATGAAATGCTCACCCTTGAAAAGCTCTATACCATCAAACAACAATCCATAGCTTACAAAACAATAGCTGAACTCGATTTACCAGGGTTAAGTGAAGAGCGACGGTTAGTGTTTGTATCTGGGCTGGCTATTTTAATTGCACTGTTTGAGTCACTAGAAATAGAACAAATGGGGTTAGCGGGTGGTGCTCTTCGTGAAGGTGTTTTATATAGCATGCTACCGGAGCTACATAATACCGACATTCGCCAACGTACTATTGATGGTTTTATGAACCGTTATCATGTTGATCAAAAGCAAGCATCTAGAGTATCAAGTTTAGCTGCACTGTTAGCTAATGAAGTCAGTCATTATTGGCCGATTGAAGCACAAAACGGATTGCCGCTTTTGAATGCCGTCGCGCAGCTTCATGAAATAGGTTTATTAATAGAGTATAAGCAGTACCACAAACATACCGCTTATATTTTAGAAAATACCGATATGCCCGGTTTTTCACAATCAGAGCACAAAGTGATCGTTGCTATAGCTAATAGTCATCGCTGGGACCTTCAAAAGGGATGCTTAGATCATTTAGGTGCACATAGTATTGTTGCCGCGTATATGGTTCGACTATTACGTATTGCCGTTATTTTATCTATGCGTCGACAAGATGATGTGTTGCCAAACTTTAAGATAACAGCTGAGAATGAAGAGTTAGTGATTCAATTTGAAAATAACTGGTTAAAAAACCACCCATTGATGGCAAGTGAGCTAAATCAAGAGATTAAGTATCAAAAAAAATGCGGTTGGAAACTTAAAGTGAGCTAGTTAATCCGGCTTTCGCGGAGTTTTTAGTGGTTAAAATGAGCTTTTAGTTGTATTTTTGTTCGAACAGTCATTTATTTCAAGTTTTCTGCAAAAAAAGGGTTGATCTGTTTTCGGATCTCCCTATAATGCGACCCCACTGAGACGGGGAACGCCAACGCATAGCGAGGCACGAACTACTCAGTGAGTCGAGTAAAACTTAGTTTCGAAAACTTTCAAGTTTAACAAAATTAAGTGTTGACAAAAAAATAGGAAAGCGTAATATGCGCAGCCCTAGCGAGATAAAG